>JBBIPO010000012.1:0-38452 GCA_037442805.1 Deltaproteobacteria bacterium | reverse complement strand
GGGGCCGGCGACGCCATCACGTCTCCCGCACCTGCCCCCGATCCCTGATGACCGCGGTCCCCCCGTCCCGCATGGGCTCGGGTACGGCGGCGAGACACCCACGGGGCACCCTCCCGCCCCTCCCCGAGTCCCGCGGGCCGGTCATCTCGCTCGTCGCTCGTGGGGATGGCGAACATGCACCCTTTCCCAGGTGGACGCTCCTCGCTCGATTCCCGGCCTCGCGGGGACTTCGGGAGGGGGGCCAGGGTGTCTCGCCGCCGCACCGCTCGCCCTGAGCGGCGGGACGGGGGGTCCGGGCCCGTTCACGACACCCGCGACCCGGGGGTCACGGGCCGGGAGGGGTGCAGGACCGCGAGCCCGTCCGCGTCCGATGCGGCCAGGATCATGCCGCGGCTCTCGATTCCCAGGACCTTGCGCGGCTCCAGGTTGGCCACAATCACCACCTGGCGGCCTTGCAGGTCCTCCGGGCGGACGTGCTGTGCGACCCCGGCCACGACCTGCCGGGGCTCGGCCTCGCCAAGGTCCACGAGCAGGCGCAGGAGTTTCTTGGACCCCGGAACGCGCTCGGCCAGGACCACGGTCCCCGCGCGCAGGTCAAGCCGCGAGAACTCCTCGTACGAGACCGTCGGGGACCGGGCCGGCGCAGGCTCCGCCGCATCGCGAGGAGTTCCCGCGGGCTCCGAGACCTCCTTCGGGACGTCGTATCGCGGAAACGGCGGGCCCGCGAGCGTGACCTCGGCGCCCGTCTCAAGGCCGCCCCATCGCAGGTCCGACAACCGGGCGACCGGGGCCCCGCCGCCCATCTCGCGCAGGAGCGATTCCGTCTTGCAGGGCATGACCGGCCACAACAGGTTCAGCACGAAACGCAGCCCCTCCAGGGCGTGCCGGACCCCGTGACCGGCCCGCGCCGGGTCTGTCGCAACCGTCTTGAATGGCTCCGTCTCGGTCACGTACCGGTTGATCCGCCGCGCCAGGGCCATCGTGGCCTCGATCGCGGCCTCGACACGCAGGTCCCCGACGAGGCGGCGCACCTCCGCGGGCAGGGCCTCGGCCTGCGCCCGCACCTCCGCATCAGGTCCTGTCTGCGGACCCGCCTCGGGCACGCGCCCTCCGAAGGACCGCTGGACGAGCCGCGCGAGGCGGTTGGCGAGGTTCCCGAGGTCGTTGCCCAAGTCGTAGTTGTGGCGCTTGAGGAACGCGACCTCCGAAAAGGAGGCGTCGAGCCCCACGACCATCTCGCGCATCAGGAAGTAGCGCAACGAGTCCACCCCGTACCGGTCCTTCAGCGCCAGCGGGTCCACCACGTTGCCGAGTGACTTCGACATCTTGGTCTGGTCCACGAGCCACCAGCCCGTCGCCACGATGTGGCGCGGGAGCGGCAGGTCCAGGGCCATGAGCATCGTCGTCCAGTACACACTGTGTGTGGTCAGGATGTCCTTGCCAATCAGGTGATGCGCGCCGCCCCAGAGGCGCCGGAAGCGCTCTTCGTCCCGGTACAGGCCGATGGCGCTCACGTAGTTCAACAGGGCGTCGAACCATACATAGGTCACATAGTCGCTGTCGAAAGGAAGTTCGATGCCCCACGACAGCCTCGCCTTGGGCCGCGAGATGCACAGGTCCTGGAGCGGCTTCGCCAGGAACCCCAGGACCTCGTTGCGACGCGACTCGGGCCGGATGAAGTCCGGGTGGTCCTCGATGTATCGCACCAGGGCATCGCGGTACTTCGACATCCGGAAGAAGTAGTTCGCCTCCTTCAGGCGGAAGACCTCTCCCCCGCTTTCCGGGCAGCGCCCGTCCACCAGTTCCTCGGCCGAAAAGAACTTCTCGACGCGCGGGCTGTAGAACCCCTCGTACTCGCCGAGGTAGATCTCGCCCTTCTCCCACAGGCGCTGCAACGCCTCCTGAACGATGACCACGTGGCGGCGCTCCGTGGTCCGGATGAAGTCGTCGTTCGCCACCTCCAGCGTCGTCCACAGGTCCCGAAAGTGGGCCTGCATCTCGTCGCAGTGGGTCTGGGGGTCCACGCCCCGCCTGCGCGCCGCCTCCTCGACCTTCTGCCCGTGCTCGTCCACCCCTGTCAAGAAGTACGTTTCGTCCCCAAATAGCCTGTGGTAGCGCATCAGCACGTCCGCGAGCACGGTGCAGTAGGCGTGCCCGATATGCGGGCGGTCGTTGACGTAATAGATCGGGGTCGTGACGTAGAAGACATCGCTCACGGGAAGACCTCCAGGTCCGGGGGACGGCGCCGTCCGCGCCCGCCGGTCAGTACGCCTCGCTCACGGACTTCGCCTGCAAGAACAGGAGCAGGTAGTCCCGCCCGCCCGCCTTCGAGTCCGTCCCGGACATGTTGAACCCGCCGAACGGGTGGACACCCACCAGGGCCCCAGTGCACTTGCGGTTGAAGTAGAGGTTTCCCACGAAGAACTCTCGCCGCGCCTGCTCCAGATGTGCGCGGTTTCGCGAATACACCGCCCCGGTCAGGCCGTAGTCCGTGTCGTTCGCGATGGCGATGGCCTCGTCGAAGTCGCGCGCCCGGATGCACGCCAGCACCGGCCCGAAGACCTCCTCCTGCTCGATGCGAGTGCCGGGCTTCACGTCCCCGATGACCGTGGGCTCGATGAAGTACCCCGGCCGCTCCATCCTCCGACCCCCGCACAGGAGCGCGCCCTCGCCCTTCCCGATCTCGATGTACTTCAGAATCCCGTTCATCGCCGATTCCGTGATGACCGGACCCATGGTGTTGGCCGGGTCCTTGACCGGACCCACCCGGATCGCGCGGGCGCGCGCCACCACGTCCTCCACGACGCGGTCGTACACCGCGTCCAGCACGATGGCCCGCGAGCACGCCGAGCACTTCTGCCCCTGGAACCCGAAGGCCGACGTCACGATCCCGGCGGCCGCTGCCGCAAGGTCCGCGTCCTCGTCCACGATGATCGCGTCCTTGCCGCCCATCTCGGCGATGACGCGCTTGATCCACTTCTGGCCGGGCGCGGTCCTGGCCGCGATCTCGTTGACGCGCAGCCCGACCTCCTTCGACCCGGTGAACGCGATCATCCGGGTCAGCGGATGGCCCACGAGCAGGTCCCCGATGGCCCCGCCCGACCCCGGAACGAACTGGAGGGCGTTGTCCGGCACGCCCGCCTCCCGCAGGATCTCGACCAGGTACCACGCGATCACGGGCGTGGGCGACGCGGGCTTCAGGACCACCGTGTTCCCCGCGGCGAGGGCCCCCGTGGTCATGCCCGCGGTGATCGCGAGCGGGAAGTTCCACGGCGGGATCACGACCACGACGCCGAGCGGGAGGTACGTCAACTCGTTGCGCTCGCCAGGAAGCGGCGTCACCGGCTGCGGCCCGCCGTAGCGCTCGGCCTCGCGGGCGTAGAACTCGCAGAAGTCAATCGCCTCGGCCACGTCCGCGTCCGCCTCGACCCAGGACTTCCCCGCCTCCAGGATCTCGACCGCGTTCAACTCGAAGCGACGGCGGCGCAGGATGTTCGCGGCCCGCAGCAAGATCGAGGCCCGGGCCTCCGGCGTGAACCGCGAGTAGTCGCGAAAGGCCTCGTGCGCGGAGCGGACCGCCTGATCTGCCATCTCGGGCGTCGCGCTCGCGGCGTACCCCACGACCTGGTCCGGCTCCGACGGATTCAGCGACTCGATGGCGCGGTCCGTCATCACCTCTCGCCCCGCGATCCACGCGGGGATTCGCGCCCCGAATCGGGCCTCTACCGCCGCGATGGCGCGGACCTGGACCTCGCGATTCCGGTCGGACGAGAAATCCGTGATCGGCTCGTTGCGGAATTCGGTCACCATGGCCGGATACCTCCTCGTTGCGGAGCCGGGCCCCTCCCCGGCGGCGCGGCATTATAGGGAGGAACTGAAAGCGAGTAAACCGCAAGGACCGCGTCAACCGAGTCGGATGCGATACAGCACGATGTCCGCGGTCTCGTCGTCCGTCATGCAGACCGAGCAGGCGGTCACCTTGAAGACCAGGCCTCGGAGGTCGCGGTCGTCAAAGCCGTGCTCCCGCAAGAGCGCGGCCGCGGCTCCCTCGTCGAGCCGGAGTCGCCGACCGCACCGCTCGCAGTAGAGCATGGTCTCCCGCGGGTCCCCGCACTCCCCACAGATGAAGTCCTGGGCGGTCACCCCCTCGCCCCCGCAGACCACGCAGTGGCCCCTCGGGACCTTCACGGAAGAGCGCTTGCGGGTTGTCGCGGTCCTGACCACGGGGGAAGGGTAAGGGCGTTCCCGCGATCCGTCAAAAATTCTGCCACCAGAGGGACTCGGGTCTATCATCGGCCAGGCGTCCGTTCGGGCAGGGATTTGCGCCATGCCAGGTGCCTTGCGCCTACGAGAAACGACAAGGGGCGCAGCGTGTCCCGTCCAGCAGCCGCGAGCGCAGCGCGCCTGGAACCGCAAACTCCAGTTTACGGCGGCCGCGCGGCCTCCAGGCCGCGCCGTCCAGCGCCCGGAGCCCGGCGTCCGGGATCCGGGTTCCGGCATCCGGCAGGAACTCCGAGGCGAAAAGGGTCACGGCCATGGCCTCCGTCACGGTCACCGACACGGCCACGAACTCTGTCCCCGTCACAATCTGGCACGAGCAGCGCCCGCGCTGCCTCGCGCGAGCAGGCGCTCGCGTCCCCACGTTGACCCCCATTTCCGGAGGATTGATGTCACTCCCTCGCAAGGTCCACGTCCTGGGCATCGGCGGCACCGCGATGGCCGGGATCGCGGGGCTGTTCCGCGACGCCGGCAGCGAGGTGCGGGGCTCCGACGCGGCCCCTCCCTATCCCCCGATGGGGCCGCTCCTTCGAGACCTCGGCATCCCGATCCGAACCCCCTACGCCCCTGAAAACCTCGACTGGGGTCCGGACCTCGTCGTCGTGGGGAACGTGATCCGGCGCGCCAACCCCGAGGCCCAGGCCGTCCTGGAGCGCGGAATTCCGTACTGTTCCATGCCCGAGGCCCTGCGCCGGTACTTCCTGGCGGCCCGCCGCCCCCTCGTCATTGCCGGGACGCATGGGAAGACCACGACGACCTCGCTCGTGGCTTACCTCCTGGCGGCCTGCGGGCAAGACCCGGGCCTGTTCGTCGGTGGCCTTCCGCTCGACATGGGCCGCAACTACCGCGCTGGCACCGGGGAGTTCTTCGTGGTCGAGGGCGACGAATACGACACGGCCTTCTTTGACAAGGGACCGAAGTTCCTGCACTACGCACCCCAGGCCGCGGTGGTGCTCAACATCGAGTTCGACCACGCGGACATCTTTTGCGACCTGGACGCGGTCGTGGCGGCCTTCGCCTCGTTCGCCGCGAGCCTCCCCGCGGGGGCACCGCTCCTGGTCTCCGAGGGCTCGGACACGTGCGCGCGGGCGGTTGCGGCCAGTCCCGCGCGGGTCGTGACGTTCGGGGTGGACTCCGGAACCTGGCGTGCCACGGACGTCCACACCGGATCGGGACTGACTTGCTTCACCCTGACCCGAGACGGACGCCCCATCGGAGACTTCGCCACGCCCCTGATCGGCCGCCACAATCTGCACGACGCCATCGCCGCCCTCGCCCTGGTCCACGAGGTCGGGGCCGAGGGTCCCGGGCTTCGCGAGGGCCTGGCCTCTTTTCGCGGAGTCCGCAAGCGCCAGGAACTCGTCGGGGAGGTCGCGGGGATCCGGGTGTACGACGACTTCGCCCATCATCCCACCGCGGTCCGGGAGACCCTGCGCGCCTTCCGCGAGGCCTTCCCGGGCGCGCGCATCCTGGCCCTCTTCGAGCCGGAATCCAACACGAGCCGCCGCCGCGTGTTTCAGCGGGAGTACGCAGAGGCCTTCGCCGTGGCCGACGAGGTCCTCTTCTTCCGCCCCCTGGAGAAGCCCGACAATCTGGCGCCCGAGGAGCGGATTGACATGGCGCGGCTGTGTCGGGACATCGAGGCCCGCGGCGTCCCCGCGCGCATGGTCCCCGACATCGAGGCCCTCGCGGGGGAGGCCGCGCGCAAGGCCCGTCCCGGCGACATCATCGTGGGCATGAGCGGCCGCGACTTCTGCGGGGTCCACCACCGGGTCCTGGACCTTCTGCGTCGCCGGGGCGACACCGGCCTTGACACCCAGCCGGGGGGACACTAGAGTCTGGTCACCGCGGTCAACGAACCGCGGCGGAGGTCGGCCAGTCATGACGGATGACCTGCGATACGACGTGCGGCTCGTCGAGCGGATGCTCGCCTCGGGAAGGCTCTCCCGGGAGGAGTACCAGAAGTATCTGGACTCGCTCCCGGACGTGTCGTCGAAGTCGGTGAACGTGGACCCGGCCTGGGAAGGTGATACCGCTTCTGCCGACGCTTCCGCTAGGAAGAAGGCCAGAAAGAAGTAGGTGATCCAGGAGCGGGGCATGGCCGAGGAACGCAAGACGTCGTGCGACGAGGCAGTCCGGCCTCAGGAGGTCGCCTTTTCCACCTTCATCCTGTCGCTCGGGACCTCGGCGCTGGTGCATCTGGGCCTCGCCGAGGACCCCGCCACGGGACAGAAGCACGTCAATCTCCCGATGGCGCGCCAGGTGATTGACATCCTCTCCATGCTCAAGCAGAAGACGGCGGGCAACCTCGAGGAGGATGAGGTCCGCCTGATGGACAACCTGCTCTTCGACCTGAGACTCAAGTTCGTCGAGGTGTGTCGGACGCAGAACCCTTGAAGGCACTCACATCGGAGAACCCCATGGTTACATCGAAGAACCTCGTGCAGTTGCAGGACGCGACGTTCGATCAGGAGGTCCTGAAGTCGGACGTGCCGGTCCTCGTGGACTTCTGGGCCCCCTGGTGCGGTCCGTGCCGTGCCATCGCGCCCGTCCTCGAAGAGGTCGCCGACGCCTACGCGGGCCGGGTCAAGGTCGGCAAGATGAACGTGGACGAGCACACGCGCGTCGCCTCGCAATACCAGATCACGGCGATCCCCACGCTCCTGCTGTTCAAGAAGGGACAGGTGGTCCAGCAGATCGTCGGCGCCGTGGCCAAGAACCGGATCGTCCAGGTCATCGAGGATGCCCTCTGACGGACCTTCCGGTTCCGACACACTCGTTCTCGTCAGCGATGACGAAACCCCAGGACCGGGGGAAGCGGGTAAGGACGTCCACCGCCCGTCAGGCGGATGCGCGGCCTGATCCGCCTGACCGTCGTGCCGATCCGGGTGAATCCGAGGGCCGCGACGGCGTCCTCCGCCGCCGGGGACGCGCACACGACCAGTTCGTAGTCCTCCCCCCCTGACAGAGCCGCCTGTCGTGGGTCCACCCCCGCGACCTGCCCCCCGGGACCCGCTTCGGGGTGCAACGGGACCTGCCCGACCTCCACGTCGGCCCCGACCCCCGAGGCCCTCAGGACGTGCGAGAGGTCCTGGAGCAACCCGTCCGAAACGTCCACCACCGCGTGGACCCCTGGAATCCCGGTCAGGACCGCGGACAGGTCCAGGCGGGGCTTGGGCCTCCGCCACGCGCGCACCAGCCCGGGAAACCGCCGTGCCGATTTCGCGGCCTTCTCGAGCACGGCCAACCCCAACGCCGCGGCCCCGACGGGTCCACTCACGTGAATCCCGTCCCCGACCCGGGCTCCTCCCCTCGTCAGGACCCGGCCGCCCACCGGTTCCCCGAGCGCCGTGACCGTCAGCTGGAAGGGCCCCCGGACCCTGGCCAGGTTGCCCCCCGATACCCCGACCCCGAACTCCCGGCACGCCTCGGCCATGCCGCGGGCCACGCGCAAGACCGTCGCGTCGCGCATCTCGTCCGGAAGGCACCAGCCGACCAGGAGGCTGGTGGGTCGGGCCCCCATCGCCGCGAGGTCGGACAGGTTCACGCTCACGGCCTTGTAGCCCACGTCTTCCGGGCCGCAGAGGTCCCAGCGGAAATGCGTGCCCTCCACCAGGGAATCGGTGGTCGCGACCACCCGGCCCGCCTCGACCGCGATGACCGCCGCGTCGTCGCCCGGCCCAATCACGACGCGCGGGTCCCGCAGTCGCACGCCACCCGCCTCCAATGTCTCGAGTATTCTTGAAATCAAACCGAATTCGTCCAACCCGCCCTCCCGGGTCAGGGCATCGGGTCGCCGCAACCAGTGTCCCCGTCGCACAGGGGGCGGATTTCGCCGCGCCGGACCTCGAAGACCCCCCACGTCCGCCCCACGACCCGACCCCCGCGCACCGTCAAGTCGCCTGTCGCGCCGCGAAAGACCAGCCCTTCCGCCCACCGGGCGATGGCGTCCCCGCGCTCCTCTCCCCCGACCTCGCCGGCCCCGGCTCGCGCCCGCGACCCCAGGCCCGAGCCCAGGAGGGCTCGCGCCAGGAAGGCCGCGTCGCGAACCTCGGCCTGGAAGACATCCCGCTCCCCCTCGGGCAGCACCACGTCCGCGAACCGGACCCCGTCCAGGTCGTCCCCCAGCCGGGAGACCCGCGCCGGGTCGTTCCATCGCGAGGTCCCCGCGATCAGGACGGGCGGGCACCCCCCCGCCCCCTTGCGGACCGGCACCCCCTCGAACTCCAGCCATGACACGAGCCGCATCGCCCCACCCAGGTCGTATCCGAGGAAGAGGACCTCGCCTTCGCACGCTGGCCCCTCTCCAACCCTTTTGCGTTCTGCCGCGAAGGTCGCTGCGACCTTCCCGAGGTCCTCGCGAGGGGGCACCGCGCGCTCCGTCCGCACCTGCCCCCCCGCGACCTCGAACGCCACCCGGAACGCGCGCGCCACCTGGCGCCCGAACACCGTATCCGGGACGAGCACGTGCGCCACGGTCCGCCCCGTGGCCGCGTGGCGCGCGATGGCGCTGACCTCCTCCATCCGGGACGTGCGCACCCACAGAACGTGAGAGCGCACCCGGTCGTCCGGGTCCCGGCCGAGCGCCAGGAGCGGCATGTCCGCGGCCTCCGCCGCCTCCACCATCGTCCGGGATTCCCGATCCCCGAGCCCCCCGATCGCCAGCACGCACCCCGTGTCTCGGGCCTTCCCGAGCTGCGACGCCGGTCCCGGGTCGTTCGAGTCCAGCACCCGGACCCCGACTGCCCCGTCGTCCAGGACAGCCCGGAGGGTCTTCTCGACCTGACGACCCAGGGCGGTGTGCGGACCCGACATCGGGAGGACCAGGCAGACCACGGGAGGATGCGGCGCGGTCCCCTCCTCCGCTGGCAAGGGGGCTGGCGAGCCTTCCTGGCCCGACACTCGCGCCGCGACGAGGAACGCAACGCACCCCGCGATCCGGCAATACCCTGGGCCGACGTTTCTTGGGATGTTCCGGACGGACGTCAGGAGGACGCCTCCCGATACATCAACTCCGCGATCCGGTAGGACGACTTCTCGAGGGCCTTGATCGCCTGGAGGATCGCTCCCCTGTCCTCGCCCGCGCGTGCACGGCGGCAGGCCTCGATGTCCGCGTGGATCTGGGCGATCTCCTCGTCGGTCAGGTAGTTCAGGAACTCCTCCAGGGACCGCTCGGTCGTGTAGATCAGCCCCTCCGCGCGGTTCTTCAGCTTCGCCAGTTCGTGACGGGCCTCGTCCTCGCGGCTCAACTCCTGGGCTTCCCGGATGATGCGCTCGATGTCCTTCTCGCTGAGCCCCGACGTGGGCCGCACCCTCACGCTCTGCTGGTTTCCGGTCCCCAGGTCGCGAGCCGACACGCTCAGGATACCGTTCACGTCCACCTCGAAGGTGACCTCGATCTTCGGAATCCCGCGGCGGGCCGGGGGGATGCCGAGCAGCTCGAACCGCGCGAGCGACTTGTTGTCGCGCGCCATGGGCCGCTCCCCCTGGAGGACGTGGATGTTCACGAGGGGCTGGTAGTCCTCGGCCGTCGTGAAGACCTCGCTCACCGAGCAGGGGATCGCGCTGTTCCGCTCGATCAGTTTCGTGAAGACGCCGCCCTGGGTCTCGATCCCGAGCGACAGGGGGATGACGTCGAGCAGGACCACGTCCCCGAGTTGGCCCTGAAGGATCCCGCCCTGGATCGCGGCCCCGACGGCCACCGCCTCGTCCGGGTTGACCGTCCGGCTGCCCTGCATCTTGAAGAAGGCCGTGACCTTCTGCTGCACGAGGGGCATCTTGGTCATGCCGCCGACGAGGATGACCTCGTCCAGGTCCGCCACGGTGATCCCCGCATCCTGGAGCGCCATTCGGCACATCTCCAGGGTCCGGTCCACGAGGTCCTCGCTCAACTGCTCGAGGCGCGACCTCGACAGGGTCATCTGGAGGTGCTTCGGTCCCCGGTCGTCCGCGAAGATGAAGGGGAGATTGACCTCGACCTCGCGCGAGGAGGACAGGTCAATCTTCGCCTTCTCGGCCGCGTCCCTCAGGCGTTGCCAGGCCACCAGGTCGTCGAGGAGGTTGACCCCATGCTCCCGCTTGAACTCGGCCACGAGCATCTCGACGATGCGCGCGTCCACGTCGTCCCCGCCCAGGAAGGTGTCCCCGTGCGTTGTCTTGACCTGGAAGACCCCTTCGCCGATCTCCAGGATCGAGATGTCGAACGTCCCGCCGCCGAAGTCATAGACCGCGATCCGGCCGCTCGACCGTCGCGACAGGCCATACGCCAGCGCCGCCGCGGTGGGCTCGTTGATGATGCGCAGGACGTTCAGACCCGCGATCCGGCCCGCGTCCCTCGTGGCCTGGCGCTGGGCGTCATCGAAGTAGGCGGGTACGGTCACCACCGCGTCCTCGACCCGCTCCCCGAGGTATTCCTCCGCGTACTCGCGCATCTTCGCCAGGATCACGGCCGAGATCTCGGGGGGAGAGAAGACCTTGCCCCCAATTTCCACCGCCGCGTCCCCGTTCTCGCGCTTGACGACCTTGTACGGATAGGAGGCCACGACCCGCTGGACCTCGGGCGAATCGTACTTGCGGCCCATGAGCCGCTTCACCGCGAACACCGTGTTGCGGGCGTTCGTGATGGACTGCCGCTTGGCCACGCTCCCGACCAGGCGCTCGCCGTCGTCGCTCACGGCCACCACCGACGGGGTCGTCCGGCTCCCCTCCGTGTTGGGAATCACGACCGGGTTCCCGCCTTCCAGGACGGCGACGCACGAGTTCGTGGTCCCCAGGTCTATCCCAATGACGGCCATGCCCGCACTCCCTTGCGCCGCCCACAGATGCGCGTCCTCAACCTCCGTCAAGAACGCTTAAGCCGGGCACGCTCTCTCGACACGGTTTGAGTCTACCACCGAACAACGGAACGGGCAAGTGGAAAAAACCGCCCGTCTTACAAGATGGATTCCGGGACGAAGACGATGTCCCCGGGCTTGAGGTAGAAGTTGCGCGCCCTCCCTTCGCTGATCTCGTTCACCGGGACCACGGTCCGGGTCTCCTCGCCGTTTTCCACGCGGGTGACGACCACCGCGTTCGGGCGCGCGATCTTCGTGAAGCCGCCCGCCAGCGTGATTACGTGGATGATCGTCATCCCGTCCTCGTACCGGAACGTCCCCGGCTTCGAGACCTGCCCGAGGACGTACACCCGCTTGCTGACGAGTTCCTTGACGGTGACCGTGACGAAGGGGTCGCGCAGGTAGCCGTTCGCCAGCCCTTCCCGCACCCTCTCCGCGACCTGGGAAGGGGTCGCGTCGCCGACCTTCAACGTCCCGAGCAAGGGATAGTCAATCGTGCCGTCCGCCGCGACCTGAAACTCCCCGGACAGGTCCTTTTCCTGGAACACGCGGATCTCGATCACGTCCCCGGGACCCAGGGCCGCGTTCGCCTGACTCGCCCGGACCATCTCGCCGAGGTCCGGTTCGTACGCGACCCGCCCCCCGCACCCCCACGCCAAACACGCGCAAGTTATCACCGCGCCAACGCAAACCTGGAAAGTCCATCTGGAGCGCGCGGGGAGAGCGACCGCCATGTGTCAGTACAAGACCTTCAGGCCCCCGAAGGCCTGATGGACGGTGTAACGGCCCCGATCCGTCCCGTTCGCGGTCGTGACCCGGAAGTCCGTGAGAATCGCGTCCATCTCGTAGCCGGTTTCGACCTCGAGGTACCGGAAGATGGACCACGTGACCCCCGCCCGGGCCCGCAGGGCGTGGTCGCGCCGCGAGGTCTGGTTCGCGGCGAACGCGGTCCCGCCCGTGGCCAGGGTCGCCGGGTCCAGCGAGGCATACTGGACGTAGGTGTATTCCCCGGAGAGGTTCAGATTCGCGCGCTGAAGAACCTGGAGCCCGAACCGCAGGTACCCCGTGTCCCCCAGATACCAGTTCGCGTAGTACGAATCCTCGAACCCTCGCCGGTAGCCCGCCTCGAGCACCAGGGAATGCATGGGCTGGAAGGCCACGCCCGCCTCGCCGATGACGTTCGTGAACTCCGTGCCTTCCTTGTAGAACCCCTTGCCGAAACCCACCTTCAGGACCGCGCCGATCTTCTTCGTGATGAACCCCCGCATCCCGGCCTGGACTCGCAGGGGCATCGAGTTCACTCGCAAGCCCACCCTGGCCTTGCGCCACTGCCGCACCTGAAAGTCCGCATCCAGCAGGATCGTGGTCTTCGGCATCAGGTCCCAGGTGCCGAGCAGGCGCGCCTCGTGGGACCAGGAATCGAAATCCTCGTGCTTGTCGTACAACTGGAAGTTGAAGGCGTAGGACAGGGCGAACTGAAGCGCCCCTCCCCCGGGTCGGATCTGGGCCCCCACCTCCGCGTGGTTGACGTTGCGGTCATATCGGGACGAGGACGACAGGTTCGGCGGCAGCGTCTCCCGCCTGAACTGGTCCAGGACGAAGAACCCGACCACCGAGCGCGGCAGGAAGTCTGCGCGCAGGGTGCTCCCCGCGCCGAACCTCCCCTGGTCCTTCGCGTTCGGATCACTGGAAAAATACTGGTTGATCCGGGCATCCACGTCCCAACGCAAACGGACGAACGACGGCGTTGGATTCTGGAGCCGGAAGCCCGGGACCACTCCCAGGATGACCGCCGAGGACGGCCCTTCCTGGGGGGCCTCGCGGAAGAGGTTCGTGTCGTAACGACCCTCGACCTCCAGGTAGGGCGAAAACACGAAGTCGCCCGCGCGCACGCCCCGCGCCTCTTCATCGCGCGTCGGGGGCAGTTCCAGCCCCACCTGGGCGCGAACCGTGCTCCCCGGGACCCCCAGGACCGCGCCCACCGCAAGCAGCAGCCCCGCGCCTTTCCTTCCCCATGACCCCAACTTCGTCACCCCATCTTCCCCTTGTCGCCCCCGGGGCCCGTCCTCCTTCCCCAAGAGAAGCCCCGGGGACCATCACCACCGGCGAATCCCCACGGCCGGTCGTGGTCTTGTTCTTACGGTGCGACCCGGCCCTCCTCCGTGAACATTCCCTTCCCTCTGCTGACCCTGCCGGCGGGACAACCCCCGTCCTCTCAATAGAACGGACTCACGGACGGGGGAGGCTCCATCCAAACCGTCTGAATGTCAAGTCCGGACCGCGTATCGTACCGCGGGAGGTCGGGGTCCAAGGTCCGGCCCACCTGCGGCTCGCCCTCGAAGACCAGTTCCGCCGCTGGGCCGCCGCACCCCTTGGCCTGGGCGTGCCATTCGCGGACCTTGTTCCGCGCCATGGTCAGTTTCACGAACTCCTGGGTCGCGGCGTTGCGATCACCCGCGATCACCGCCTGCCTCAGGCTCAGGCGGTACTGCTCGGACAGCCGCGCCATCCCCTTCAGGGAGGTCATCACCCCGCTCACGCACTGGACCCGTCCCAGGTCGTTCGCCTTCTGGGCCTCCGACAGGGCCGCGAGCACATCCGACACCAGGTCGTTCATCTCCTGCACGTAGGCATCCCCGAGTCGTTGCATCTCGCCCAGGTCCATCCGGGCCAGTTCCTCGGGTTGAAGAGCCACCTCCCCCTGCCCGGCGGCCCGCGCGAGCCCGGCCCCCCCGAACAGCGCCACCGTTGCGACCCCGATCACGACGCTCCTCATGACGACCTCCTCAAGTCTCCACCCCTGTCCGTTGCGAAGGGTCTTCTATCCCTTCTGCAACAAGAAAGGATACGAAAATGTGACTTCTCCTTCATCCGGGGGCGAAAAACGCCACGTCCGGACTTTCTGGGCGATGCACGTGCCGATCGCGGCGTCGCCGGTCGTGTTCTCCGTGACCTGGATGTCCGTGATCGTCCCGGCCCGCCCGATCGTGAACCGGATCGTCACCTTCCCCTGCACGTCCGGGTTGACCTTCAGACTGCGCTCGTAGCAGACGCGGATCGCGCTCATCCGGCGGCGGAACACGCTTTCCACCGCGGCCTTGTCAATCCGTCCGATCCCGGTCTGGTCCCCGAGCGTCCCCTCTCGGATGCGGACCTTGATCTCCTCCTCGCGGGCCCCTCCCGCGACCTGGGCCGCGGGTCGGGTGGGTCCCATCTCGTCCCGTCCGAGTTTCTCGTACGTCGTGCCTTGACCCGAGCCCCCGCCGGGCGGACCCGCGCGGAACCCCGATGGGGGAGCACCGGCGCGGGCCGTTTCGACCCCCTTGGTCTCCCACGCGGAGGTCAGCCGCGCCGCCGCGGACCCGTGCTCGACCCCCGCCCCCTGGATGGCGTCGGGTCCGGTCCCGTAACCCCCGAGGTGCCTCAAGATCGTGGTGTTGCGCACCTTGGCCAGTTTCTTGCGGTACTGGTCTTCCGCGCTCTCCGAGTTCCCTGCGGAACGCTGCGGCCTCTGGGCCGTCTTCTTCTCGGCCGGTTCCTCGGAGCCGGCCTCCTCCGCGGTCCCCTCGCCCTCGCCAGTCCCCGTGGCCTGGGCCTGCGGCTTCTCGCGGGGCAGACGGCGCTCGACCTCGGCCTTCAGCAGTTCATAGGCATCCGCGTAAGGTTTGGCCTTCTTCACCTGGAACTGGCCCGTGGTCCGCCACCAGTACTGCACGCCCCCGACGCCCCCCACCTGCACGATCAGCGACACCATGAGCGCGAAAAACAGCGGCGTGTCAATCCGCGACAGCAGCCCACCTTTCGCCGCCGCGGGCAATTCCAGTTTCGGCACCGGGGGAGGCGGAACCACAAACTGGAACAGCAGGCTGACTTCCCCGAAGACGAGCCTCCCGCGCGACGAGTCGTCGAGCGGCAACAGGAAATACGACCCGCTCGAACGGACCAGATTGCTCCCTTTCAGTTCTGAAAGTTCGAGCAAGCGGTCCCCCACGGAGACGCGCCCGGCCATACCCGCTGTGAACCGCAACAGGTAGCGGCCCTTCTCGAATACGAACAGACGGTACGATTCCGGCAACTTGGCGATCGGCAGGATGAATGTACACTTGGGGGACGCGCCGACCGTCACGTCCCCGCGCTTCTTGAGGAGCCGCTCCTCGATGATCCGGCCCTCGTGAACGATCCCGACCCGGAGGACCTTTGCTTGCGCCTTGTCCGCCATTCGTTGTCCGCCGTCCCCGGCGGGACACCCGGTCCCGCCCGCTCTGCCGTCAATACCGCGTCGAGCTCCGCACCACCGCGAACCGCATGTTCGACAGGCCCGCGAGGCCCGCAGTGTGGACCACCTCCGCCACCAGGCGGAACGGGATGTCGCGGTCGCAGATGATGTTCACGACCCCCTTGAACTCCCGCCTGAGCTCGCGGTTCTCCTCCTGTTGCTGCTTGACCTTTTCCTCGAGCGCTGCGAGCAGAGGCACGATGACGAACGAGTTCTCGTCCCCGTTTTCCTTGTAGGTCTTGTCCACGTAGAAATACATGCTCTTGAGGACCTGGAGTTCCTCCGGCGAGCATTCGGCCGGGTTCAGGTCGCAGTAGGTCCGCTGCCGGATCTGCTCCTCGCCGCAGGCCCGGCCGCCGGCCATCCGGCAGTCCACGCGGACCACCTCCTTCTGATCCAATGACACGAACCCCTTCTTGATCGTCAGGGGAATCGCGTCCTCCGGGGTCAGCGGGGTCGTCGAGCGGGCCAGGAGGAGGTGCACGTCCTGCTTGACGTTCAGCGGGTCGGATGTCAAGGTGACCAGCAGGAAGATGAGGAGGATGGTCAGCGCGTCCATCAAGGACGTGATGCTGAATGGCCACTCTGCCTCACCGCGCTTGCGCATGATCCGGGCGACCTTGTTCCGACGCCTCGCCTGGATGGCGAACAGTTCCTCCGGGGTCAGGACCACGCCTTCGCCCGCAGGCTCGCCGCCCTGATCAGCCGGGCCACCCTGGATGTCCTGTTCGTCGGCCATGTTGCCTCCTTCCCGGGACGACCCGGGCACCGGCCGTCACTCCGCCACGACAAAGACGACCTGCGGGAACATCAGGCGAGGCCGTCCCTCGTCGTCCGTCGCCTCCGGGGCCTCGGAGTACGACTTCAGGTCCTTGTACTTCTCTTCCTTCAACTCGACGCGGGCCGCGTCAATGGTTCGCGCGATGGTCTCCCACGTCACGTCGGGGTCCGCCCCGATGTTGATCGTCGTCTCGTTGCGGAACTTCTTCTTGATCTCGACCAGCCTCGCGTACAGCTCCGGGTAGTCGTAGTCCGTGACCGTGCGGCCATCCGGCGTCTGGAAGGACTTCTTCGGGATGTTGACGTCCGCCTCGCCCTCGGTCAACTCCTTCTCCATCTTGACCGCGAAGCCTTGCTCCGTCAGCAGGACCGTGAGGTTCAGAGGCTTCTTCTGTTCGTCGCCCGCCTCCTGAGGGGCCGGGGCCCCGATCTTCGGGGCGGACACCGGCTGCAACTTGATCTCGTAGAACGAGAACGCGTACACGAGGAGCGGGATCAGGATGCAGATGAGGCCCATGATGGGCTTCAGGTCAATGTCCACGTCCGCCTCGTTCAGGCGGCTTTTCCGCTCGGACGGTAGCCTGGCCATGTCGTCGCCTCCCCGCGGTCCAGAGTCCCCGCGTCAGGCCGTGGTAGCCCGCTCCTCGCCTCCCCGGCTGATGCCCGCCTTCAGGCGCGAGATCAGCAGGTTCTCGAGTTTCGCCGAGTACTGGTCAATCTCGTCCACGATCTTGCGCGCCATGTTCGACAGCACGATGTGGCACAGCAGCGTCGGGATCGCCACGAGCAGCCCGAACGCCGTCGTGTACATCGCGACCGCGATACCGGTCGAAAGGACTTCCTGCCTCTTGTCGGCCGAGACCGAGGCGAGGCCCTTGAACGCGAAGATCATGCCGATGATGGTCCCGAGCAGGCCCATCAGGGTCGCCACGTTCGCGAGGATCGGGAGGTTGTTCAGCCGCTTGTTGATCAGCGGCAGCACCTCGAGGGTCGCCTCCTCGACCGCGTTCGTGATCTCGATCTCGGACTTGTTCGCCCGGGTCAGGCCGGCCTTCACTACGCGGGCCAGGGCCTTGTCCGGCGCGGCGTTGCAGACCTTGATCGCGCGGTCAATGTTGTTCTGCATGACCAGCTTCTGCACCTGCGCCATGAACGCCTCGCCGTTGATGTTGTAGCGGAAGAACAGGAAGACGAAGCGCTCGATGATGATGGCCAACGCGATGATCGAGACGGCCAGGATGATGTACATCCAGAAACCGCCCAACTGGAAGGATTCCGCGATCATCTCCATGATCCATTCCTCCTCGTGACGAACGTTCCACCCCGATGAAACCTTCCACGGCCTCCCGTGGTTGTTTCCAGCACCGACTCGTCAGAACGGCGGTCCCTCGACCGTCTTCTCGACCTCCTTCAGGAGGTCCCGCTCCAGCGGCAGACCATGATACTTCAACTCGCCCCGCCCGATCACGTAGTACACGCGCGGCTTCTGAACCTTTCCAATGACCTCCAAGACGTCCATCTCGATCACCTTGGTGGGCTTGCGGCGCGCGCGCGCCCCACCGCCCCCGGAGGCCTCCGTCCCGGACATCGCGGCGGGCTGGTCCCCCGCGGGGGGCTCCTGGGCCCAGCCCTCGCCGAGTCCCAGGGCCACCAGCATCGCCCCGACCGCCCTGGCCCACCCTCCCGTCACGGCTCCAACGCCCCGTTTCGAGACGCGTGTATTATCACCGACCCGACGCAATCGATCAAACTTTTTGCCCCCGGCGCCATCATTCCCCTTGTTCGCCCGGCGAGGTCCCCGCGTCGGGCTTCGCCGGGCCCGTGGCCCCGCCTCCTTCCTCGGGGGTCGGGGACGCCTTGCGAATCTGCGCCTCCTTCTCGAGGTACTCGGCCATCCGGCGAGCCTCGTCCACGTACTTGTCCACCGGGTCGTCCCTCCGGGGCGGTCCCCGTCGCGCCGCCTTGTATTTCGAGAAGAACTCCATCGCCTTCCGGTAGTGGCCCGGCTCGTCCTGTCCGGCCGGGCGGTTCTCCAGGGCCGCGACGCCCAGGTTGAAGTAGCAATCGGCGCAGTCCGGCTCCAGCTTCAGGGCCTTGCGGTAGGCGTCCTCGGCCTCCTCGAAGCGCGCCAGTTTCCGGTACGAGTTTCCCAGGTTCAGGTAGGCCTGGGTGTACGCCGGGTCCACGCGGATCGCGGCCTGGAACTCGGCGATCGCGGCCTCGTAGTCCCCGGCCTCGTGGTACAGCACCCCGAGGTTCAGGTGGGCGTCCACCAGGTTCGGGTCCGCGCGGACCGCTTCTTCGAAGTAGGCGATGGCCTCGCGCGACTTGCCTTCCCGCGCCGCCATCTGCCCCAGGAGGTCCAGGACCTCGGGGTCCCGCCTCGATTCGAGCACCTGGTTCAGGACCAGCCGCGCCGCCCCGGGGTGTTGCAAGGCGATGTACGCGAGGGCGATGGTCTTCATCACCTCGAGGTTCGTCTCGTCCTTCTTCAGGAGGTCGGAGGCCACGCGCAGGGCCTCTGCGGGGCGATTGTCCTCGATCAGGGCCCGCGCCCACGCATTGCCGACCGCCACGGACTCCGGCCACGTCCTGACCATGGCGTCCAGGTCAGTCCGCAGGGCCCCGACCCGTCCCGCCCGGACCATCAGGTCCCCGTACAACCGGACGGCCTTCCAGGCCCCGCGCGACTTCTCGACCGCCTGGCGGGCCGCCTCCACGGCCGCGTCCAGCCGCCCGAGGCGTTCTTCCGCGATCGCCAGGTTGTAGTACGCCGCCGGGTCCTGGTTCCCGGTGACCACGACCCTCGCGAGCCGGTCCCTCCCCTCCTCGATGCGGCCCTCCTTCAGAAGACCTACGGCCCTGGACACCTCCGCGGGGTCCGACGGCGTGGGCGGGACCTCGGCCGCGAGCGGGGCGGAAGGCGCCTCGACCGTCGTGGCGGGACGTGGCTCCTCGGCGCCGGGCTCCACGGGCTCCGCCTCCCGCACGACCTGGGACCCCCCGCAAGACGCGACAAGCCCGGCGAAGAGCCAGACGTCCCATCCGCGCCCGACCCTTCCGGTCGCTCCCACGGCCTTCACAGCGCCTCCTCGAACGTCGGGACCGCCCGCACGCGGAAGTCCATGGCCCGCCGTTCCTCCTTGAACAGGGGGTACTCCTGCGGACGGTACTTGTTCATGGCCTCGCGCGCCTTGTTCACCCACTCGTTGGCAATCTTCAGCCGCCGAGCCTCCTCGATCAGTTTGACGTAGCGCTCCTGGGCCCGGTCCAGATACCCCTGCGCTGCGTCCTCGATCTGAGTCTGGTAGATGTCCATTTCCTCCTGGGACATGGCTGGAATTTCGGCGGAGAAAAGTGCGTCCGCAAAAATTTCGTGGATCCGAGCCATCCTGTAAAACGCCGCCGAGGTCCATTCCATCGCCTTGTACGGCAGCACTTTCGAATATTCCTCTTCCAGTTGTTTGAGCAACGCATCCTTGCGTTTCAGTTTGCGCCCCTGTTCGTTCAGGCTCCCCGTGAACAGGATCTTCTCGTACTCCTGAAACAGCGGCTCCACCATCTGGAACTGGAGGCGGGCCGGGTAAGCGGCCACCGGGGTGTCCGGCTGAAGACCGCGTACCTCGAATTCCCGCAGGACCTGGGCCGCGACCTTCTCCCACTCCTTGCGCGCGCCGGCCGCGTGGTGGATGTCGGCCACGCGGGCCAGGACCTCGATCACCTTCTCGGAGGCCTTCGGGTCGCCTCCGTACCGGCTCACGAACCACTGCGAGACCCGGATCACGTCGGACGACCGTCCCATCTTCTCGTACATGCGGGCCGCCCGCACGAGGGCCTCTCCCGCGTCCGCGTCCTCCGGATACGCCTTGGCGAAGTCCTCGCACGCGCGGGTCGCCTCCTCCAGCCGGCCCTCGGCCTCGAGCAGGACCCCGGCGGTGAGCAGCGCGTAGGCTGCGTACTGGCTCTTCGGAAAACGCGCCCGCAGGGCCTGGTACGAGCGCACCGCGCGTTCGAAGTCATAGAACTTCTTCGCGTTCTCGGCCAGTTGAAGCAACGCCCCTTCCACGTACTGCGACTCCGGGTAGTCGCTCACGATGCGCTCGTAGAGGCGCGCGGCGGAATCGTAACGACGGGCCTTCTGGTACCCGATGGCCGCGTTCTGGAGGGCCCGGTCCGCGAACTTGTTCCTGGGGTCGCGGTCCACGAGCGCGACGAAGGCCTCGGCCGCCTTCACGTACTCTCCCTCCTCGAAGAGTGCCTCCGCCTCCTTGAACTGCGCCCCCAGCTGGAACAGGCGGACCTCCTCTTGCAACTGCGCGCGCTGTTCGGGCCTCCCCAGTTGCAGTTCCTCGATCTTCTTCGCCCAGACCTGGATGTTCTCCCAGTCGTTCTCGAGCCGGTACGAGTTGATGATGTTGACGGCCGCGTACGACGCCACCAGGTCCTGCGGGTACTTCTCGATCACCCCCAGGAAACGCTTGCGCGCCTCGTCTAGATGGAGGTACTTGTAGTACTCGTTCGCCACCCGGTAGGCGAGCCGCGCCGGGAGGCCGGGGTCGCTCTGCCGGGTCAACCCCTTTTCCAGGTAGACATCCACGGCGGCGATCCAGTCCTTCGTCAGCGCGGGGATCGGCCTCGGGGTCACCGTGACCTTGCCCTCCCCTTCCCGCGCCTCTTCCTCGCGCACCTCCTGGATCTCGCCGGGGACCTCGTCCGCTCTCAGGCGTCCCTCGGTCACCCGCTTGGCCGCCTCCTTCTCAAGGCTGTCAATGACCGCGTACGCGGCGGGCTCCAGATACTCGGTGCGGCCGGGCCAGTCGCGGACCTTCTGGTACTGACGCACCGCGGCCTCGAAATCGAACGAGTAGTACAGGCAGTCTGCGTAGTAGTACGTCAGTTCGTAGGCCTCCTTCGTCTGCGGAAACTGCCGCAGGTACTCGGCGTACGCCACCGCGGCCTCGCGGTATTCCTTCAGGGCCGCGGCCCCGAACGACGAGTCCCCGCTCGTGGCGGCCTGGGCCTTGAAGTCCTGGGCCCGCTTGTGATGGAACTTCGCCGCCTGTTCCAGTGCCAGCTCGACCTGGCGGTCCACGCGGGCGATGACCTCGGGCCGGGCCTTGTTCGCCTCGTACCAGGCGCTGCCCGGCCCGAACCGTCGGACCATGTCCTGGCGCTCGGCGATCATCTTCTCCATGTCCCGCATCGCGTCGTACACCGCGATGATCTTCTCGGTCACGGCCACGTTGCCCGGATGCATCGGGTCCCTCGCGACCACGGCCCGGTAGGCCTCGGCCGCCATCGGGTACTTCGCGGTCTCATGCTGCGCGTACAGGGTATCCGCGTATTTCTCGAGGACCTCGCGTTCGTAGGGCTTGCCGTCCGACAGAAAGGACACCGCTCGCGCTACGGTCGCATCCCGGTCCGGAACCCCATCGCCGTTCCAGTCGTCGTCCGCGAGGCTGATGCCGAGGTACTCGACGGCCTCCGACCGTAACTGCGCCCCGAGTCCCAGTTCCCCCTTCGCCTCGTCAATGTGGGTGATGAGCGTCTTGAACATCCGGATTGCGGAAGGATAATCATATTTCTGAAAGTATGACCACGCCAGTTTGTAGAGGGCCATCTCGTAGTATTTGCTGTCCTTGTTGACCAGGGCATGTTCGTAGGCCTCGATCGAGGCGTCGTACCGCCCGATGTCGAAGTAGTACTCGCCGATCCGAAGCCACGCCTCGGGCACCCACGGACTGTCGGGGTGTTTCTGCACGAGGTCCTGCAACACGGCCACGCCGCGCTCCACCTCCCCCGCCTCCTCCAGACAGAAGGCGAGCGCGTAGCGCGCCGCGTCCGAGAGCGCGTATCGCGGGAATCCCGACAGGAGCCCCTCGTAAAGCGCGATGGCCCGAGAGTAGTCCTTCTCGGGCTCCACGGGTTCCTCGGCGACCTTGCCGCGTTCCCACAGGGCACGCTGCTCCTCGTATCGGGGCAACGCCAGGTAGTAGTCGTCCTGGGCCTTCTCGAAGTGAAGTTCCGCCAGGCGAAACATCACCTCCGGCGTGTAACGCTCGTGGTCAGGATAGCGGGACAAGAAGGTCTCGAGCACCCGGATCGCCTCGTCCCGCCGAACCCTCAACTCCTTCTCGATCCCTTCGCTGTCGCGGGCATAGGCCTCCTCCACCGACTTCTTGCGACGCTCCACGGCCCTCTGGAAGACCGAGTCCAGGTCCAGGCGATACTCCCGCCCGACCTCCAGGTAGTGGCGGACCGCCTCCTCCCAGGCCTGCACGTCGCCGGGTTCCCCCGCCGCCGGCTGGGCCGAAGCCCCGACGGACAGGAGCAGCATGACCGCGCCCGAGCCCCCGGCCAGGAGCCACGGGCGGCATCGCCGGGGCCTCTCCTCGCGTCCCGGTCGGTCACCGCGTCCCCGCACCGACTCCTCCCCTCACTTCGCCCCCGAGGTGGACCCCTGCGTCGGGGCGGACCGGACCATTCCCTCGACTCGCCCCAGGCTCCGGATCTTCTCGGCGCGCTCCTGCCCCATCTTCCGCAACGTCTCGCTCAACTGCTGCTCGCGCTCCCACGCCATGTCCACGAGCCCGAGGTCCGCCTCCAGCAGCACGTCCTTCAGGCGCGCGCTGATCCGGCGGAAGACCTCCGTCCCATCCGTCCGCGCGAACGCCTGGAAATCGAGGCTCGTCTTCTCGAGCTCCGACAGCACGGTCCTCAGGCGATCCCGTTCGCGGGCGACCAACGCCTCGAGTTCCGCCGCCCCTCGCTCCGCGACCTCCAGGACCGCCCGCACGATCGGCGCGACGCGGCCCACGTCCTCGTACGCCCGCTGAACCAGAACCGCCGTGTCCTCTCCGAGCCGACCCGAAGGCCCCCCGAGCGCCGCGGTGGCCCCTTCCAGCGCGCGCGCCTCGTCCAGGAGCACCTTCCAAAGGTCCCCCTTCAGCGCGTCCTCGTCCGCGAGCATCTCGCTCTGGGATTCGGCCGTCACTATCTCGCGTTCCAGGGTCTCCCGAAGCCGCGCCACCTCGCGGCGAATCGCGTCCAGGTTGCGCTTCTCGTCGTTCAAGGTGGCGCGGATCTCGGACTCCCGGCGCTCCGTCAAGCGGCGGTCCCCCGCGGCCCGCGCCTCGCGAAGCCAGTCTTCCACCGCGAGGACCTGGCGCGTCTGCGCGTCGAGCACGGATTCGACCAGGAACAGCTGGCGTTCCACCTCCCGGTAACCGGAGAGGACCTCCCGTTCCCGTTCGAGGTACGCCTCGTAACTGCGCGGAATCCGGGCCAGGTTCCGCCCCGCACGGTCCCGCGCCTGGACCGCGGCCTCGTATCGGGCGCCCACCTCGCCGGCGAGGCGACCCGCGAACACCGCCCTGGCCCCGTCGAGCGCCGCCACGGCGGCCGTCAGGAAGCCGTTCTCGGTCTCCTTGAGCCTGAGTATCCGGTCCTTGAGCGCAG
Organism: Deltaproteobacteria bacterium; assembly: GCA_037442805.1. Taxonomy (GTDB): domain Bacteria; phylum Myxococcota_A; class UBA9042; order DTJE01; family DTJE01; genus DYKK01. Next base: position 14,827 of record JBBIPO010000012.1, on the reverse strand, counting down.
GGAACGAGACGATCTTCCCCCCGGAATGCAGGGACCACAGGAGCCGATCCGCCATCGCCACCCCGGCCTCCAGGTTGTCGCGCTCGTTCGCCAGGTCCCGGAACATCGCCGTGATGGTCGCCATGTCCGGGTCGGACTGAAGCCACGCCACCGCGCGCTCGCCGACCGGGGCCTCGACGCGCAGCCGCTCGTTTTCCGTGGCGGTCACCCAGTTGAAGTACGCCTCGAGGCCCCTCGGGTCCCGCGAGATTCGGTCCAGGTCCGTTGCGAGGGGGGTCAGGGACGCCGAGATTTCCTCGTACGCCTCCTGGGCCGTCTGCGGGTCTTGTAGCCGGGTCAGGATGCGACCGCGCAGGGCCGAGGCACGCAGGGCCAGGTCCCCGGTGGGCTGGGTCAACAACAGGATGTCCAGGGCATGGACCGCCGGGTCGAGGTTCCCTCGCTGAAACTCGATCCAGGCCGCGTCATACAGCGACTCGGGATACGTGGACGAGGACGAGGGAACCGCCTGCGTTGCCAGAAGGGCCTCGTCGAGTTTCCCGAGCCTCGAGAGGACGCGCGCGCGTGCGAGGTGCGCCAGACCCTGGACGTCCTCGTCCCCGGGCCTCGACGGCGCCTGCGCCGCCGCGGACGCGAAATGATCGAGCGCCACGTCCAGCCGTTCCGTCTTCGTGGCGATCACGCCGAGAAAGTATCGCGATCGGGCGAAGGAAGGGGCTCCCGCCGGGACGCGGGCGAACACCTGTTCCGCCTCGGAGGTTCGCCCACGATGATATAGATACTTCCCATAAGAGTACAGAACATCAGGAGAAGACTCTGCGAAGGAGGCGACCAGGCTCTCGAGACGCTCGCACCCGGAGAAGTCCCTTGTCACGACCGCGATCTCGAACAGGCGGCCCACTGCGACGGGGTAGTTCGGGCCGGATTCCGGGACTGCCGCCATCTGGAAGTACTGGCGCGCCGACACGTAGTTCCTCGTCCGGAACAGGCTCTCGCCCAGTTTGAACAGGACCTTGTAATAGCCGGGCTGACCGCGGAAGGAGGAGTTCTCGACGAGATCCCGATACAGAATGGCCGCGCGCTCGTAGTCTTCGGTCTCGAACAGGAGGTCGGCGTCCAGCAGCCGCCGCTCCGTCGGAAAGTACCGCGTCTCCGCCGCGAGGTGACGGATGGCCTCCCCGGCCACGGCGAGCGCGCTTTCGAGGTTGCCCACCTCGACCTCGCGCGTCTTCAACGCCTCCGCGGCCTTCTCGACGGCCTTCAGGTCGGGACCCGGCGGCGCGGCCATTGCCACGGAGCGAACCGCCAGGACCCCGACGAACGCGACGACGCCCCTCGACGATGACCTGGCCGTCATGCTCGAATTCTCGCCTTTCCGCGTTCTGTCAGCGGCCTTGCGGCCCCTGGGACGACCCCGGTTCCTCCGCTCCCGCATCCGCCGTGATCTTGGTGCGCTGGAGCTCGAAGCGCACGGAAGGTCGCTCCTCCAGAGGCGTCGTCAGGCCCCCCTTCTCGTACCCGACGGAGCGGACCCGCGTCTGGTAGCCCTTGGCCGCGAAGAAGTTGAACACGGACTTCACGCGGAACACGTAGCCGCTCAGGTAGGTGAAGACCTTGCCGTTGCCTCGATACACGAGCTCCACAGACAGGACATGGTTGCCGGGGCTGATGCTCCCGTCAAAGACCGAAAACTCGCGCTGCGTGTCGAGCGTCCCCTCGCGGTTCGATTGATAATAGATTTTTTGATTATCAAGGAAATAGAGAACCTCCTCGAGGGTCAACATCGAGGAGGCGTCGTTCTGATGAACGATGACGGCGCGCGCCTCGGCGATCAGGTTGTTCAAGATCTGCTCGCCGAGGATCATCAGGCGCGTCTTGGAATCGAAGACCCGCCCCTTCAGGTCGTCCACCTGCTCCCGGAGGGACTTGAGGCGCACCTCGTAGCCCCCCTGGGCGGGCGCGGCGGCCGGGGGCTGCGCGGGCGCGGCTTCCGTGGGAGGACCGGCGGGACCCTCCTGCGCAAGGACCCCTCCACCCGCCAGGGCCAGGAGGACCGGCACCAGACAATGCCGTTTCATTTCGTACCCTCTCCCATGTCCGACCCCACGCGGGTTACCACCCCGCCGCTCTTTGCCAAAATCAGCGGGAGTCTAGGACAGGAAACCCTCGGTTGTCAACCCCCGCACGACACCGTTCATCCTCGACGAAACTCGGGGGTTGGCAACACCCATCCGATCCGGGAAACCCGCGCTGCGTGCCGGGCCGTGGCCGTGACCGAGACGGTGACCGTGCACCGTGACCGTGTCAGTGTCGGCGACCGTGGCGGTGACCGTGACGGTGACCGTGTCCGTGACGGAGTCCGTGTTCGTAACAGGGTCCGTGACCGCCACGGAGTCACTGCCGGACCCCGGACCCCCGACCCCGGATCCCGAACCGTCCAGCCCGCGGCCTGCCCGGAGACCAGGCGACCAGATAGGCCTCAACGCTCGCCGAGCAGGTGGCGTGCGATCACCATCCGCTGGACCTCGTTGGTCCCCTCGCCGATCTCGCAGAGCTTGGCGTCCCGCAGGTAGCGCTCCACGGGGTATTCCCGCGTGTAACCGTATCCACCGTGAATCTGGATGGCCTGGCTCGAGGCTCGCATCGCGACCTGGGCCGAATACAGTTTCGCCATGCTTGCCTCCTTGGTGAACGGGCGGCCGGTGTCGTGGAGCCACGCCGCGTGCAAGGTCAACAGACGGGCTGCCTCCACCTCGGTCGCCATGTCCGCGAGCATCCACTGGATCGCCTGGAACTCCGCGATCGGGCGACCGAATTGCCGGCGTTCCTTTGCGTAGGCCAGCGATTCCTCGAGCGCGGCGCGCGCGATCCCGACGGCGAGGCCCCCGATGGCCACCCGACCCCGGTCCAGGATCTGCAAGGTATCCACGAAACCGTGGTCCACGTCGCCAAGCCGGTTCTCGTCCGGAACGAACACGTCCTCCAGGACGACCTCGGCCGTGTCCGACGAGCGCATCCCCATCTTCCTCAAGTGCCTGCCGGCGGACAGCCCCCGGGTCCCCCGCTCGATGATGAACGCCGTGATCCCCTTCTGCTTGCGCTCCGGGGTCGTGGAGGCGAGGACCACGTACACCCCCGCGACGGTCCCTTGAGTGATGAACATTTTCGTACCGTTGATACGCCAGCCGTCGCCCTCGCGGACGGCGCGGGTACGCAGGGCGCTCGCGTCCGATCCCGACCCTGGCTCGGTCAGGCACCAGGCCCCGAGTTTGCGCCCCGTCGCGAGGTCGGGCAGGAACCGGCGCTTCTGCTCCTCGTTCCCGAACATCGCGATGTGCTTGGTGCACAGCGAGTTGTGCGACTCCACGGTCAGGGCCAGCGAGGCGTCGCCGCGCGCGATCTCCTCCAGGACCAGCGCGATGGTCACGTAGTCGAGCCCGGTCCCGCCGTACGCCTCCGGGACCACCATGCCGAGGACCCCGAGTTCCCCGAGCCTGGCCACGGTCGCATGAGGGAACTCCTCGCGCTCGTCCCATTCCGCGGCGTGGGGGATCACCTCCCGGGCCACGAACTCCCGCACCATGTCGCGCATCATCCTCTGGTCGTCCGTCAGTTCGAATTCCATCCGTCAACCTCCCACGTGTGGGCCTTCCAGGCGTATGGCTGCCTCGCGCTCGCGTCCCCAGTGGAATCGGCGGTGGGCCCCGGTCGCGGCATCCGGGGTCGGGGATCCGGGATCCGGCCTCCAACATCCGGCTCCGAGGCAGACACGGTCCCGGTCACGGACTCCGACACGGTCACCGTCACGGTTCCACCCGCGCATCCCGCCGCGTCGTTCCTCTCTGCCTCCACCATTGGCCATTTCCCGTTTCCCGTTTCTTGTTCTCGCCGCTAACCCTCCCTGCCCCGGTCCGCGGCCTCCCGGCGCTCGCACAGGCGCCCGATCACGTCCGAGATCTCCTTCAGCGAGGTCCCCGGCGTGAACACCGCCGCCACGCCCGCCCGGATCAGCCCTTCTCGGTCCGTGTCCGGGATGATCCCGCCCACGACGACCGCCACGTCGTCCGCGCCTCGCTCCCTCAGAAGGCGCAGGACCTCGGGAACCAGAGTACCGTGCGCCCCGGAAAGGATCGAGACCCCCACGACGTCCACGTCCTCCTGGATCGCGGCCGAGACGACCATTTCCGGGGTCTGGTGCAGCCCCGAATAGACGACCTCGAACCCCGCGTCCCGCAGGCCCCTCGCGACCACCTTGGCCCCGCGGTCGTGGCCGTCGAGCCCCACCTTCGCCACGAGGATGCGACCTTTCCTGGCCATCTCCGGTTGCCTCCCGCCGGACACCCTCGCTTTCATTATCATTCCACCCGTTGGCCGACAAGGAGGGTCCGCGTTCTTTTCCGCGTTCGCGGACCCCGGGAACCTGTTATCATCCCGCACGATGGACCTGGGGCTGACAGGCCAGGTGGCGTTCGTGACCGCGGCAAGTCGGGGCCTCGGGTTCGCGGTGGCGCGGGCGTTGGCGCGAGAGGGCTGCCGGGTCGCGATCTGCGCGCGCGGCCAGGAGGGGGTCGCCCAGGCCGCAAGGCGCTTGCGCGACGAGGCGGGGATCGAGGTGATGGGCATCCCCGCGGACCTGTCGGTGGACGGGGAGCCTGAACGCTTCGCGCGCGAGGCCACGGAAGGCTTGGGTCCGCCCCATATCCTGGTGGCCAACACCGGCTATCCGCGGCCCACGTCTTTCGTCGAGACGACGACTCGCGACTTTGACGAGGCCTACCGGACCCTCCTGCGCCCGGTCCAGGCCCTGGTGCGGGCGTGCCTGCCGGCGATGGAGGCGCGCGGGTACGGGCGGGTGCTCGCCATCGCGTCCGTGGCGATCAAGGCCCCCCTGGAGCGCCTGGTCCTGTCGAACACTGTGCGCGTCGGGGTCGCGGGCCTGTTGAAGACCCTGGCCCGGGAGGCGGGACCGAAGGGGGTCCTGTGCAATACGGTCTGTCCGGGGTTTCATCGGACCGAGCGGCTTCAGGGACTGGCCGAGGACGAGGCGCGGCGCGAGGGGACGGACGCCGAGGCCGTGCTGGCGCGGATGGCGGCGCGGGTCCCGGTCGGGAGGCTCGGGGACCCCGACGACTTCGGGGCGGTGTGCGCGTTCCTGGTATCGCCGCGATGCGGGTACGTGAACGGGGCGATGATCCAGGTGGACGGAGGGCTGTATGAAGGGCTGGTGTGAGGCCCGGACGTGGGTCGCGGCGGTCGGCGTGGCGCTCGCGTGCGCCTCGCCCCCCGGGGAGGAACCGACGCCCGCGGCCGGGAGCGCGGCCCTCACCTGCTCCCCGGAGGAGGCGTCGCCCGAGGCATTCCTGAAGAGCGGACTCTACGGCCCGGACGAGGCGATCCTGGCGAACGGCCGGCGCGTGACGCCGGTCGGGGCGCGCATTCCCACGGCGCGTTTCCCGTTGGGGTTCCGCGTGAACCGGGCCGAGACGCGCGCCTACGTGGTGCACAACGGCGATGACCGGCTCGTGATCCTCGACCTCGTGGGGCAACAGCAGTTGCAAGTCGTGTCGGTCCAGTCGCCCTTCAAGGCCGTGGCCCTGTCGCCGGACGAGGCAACCCTGGTGGTGGGCACCGGGGGGAACGGGGGGCTCCGGTTCTACGCGGTGGGGGAGGACGGGCGCGTGACCGAGGACGGGGACCTCTACCTCGGGGGGTACCTCGCCGACGTCGAGTTCTCGCCGGAGGGGACGCGGCTGTACGCGGTCGCCAACACCAACAGCCACCTGTACGTGGTGGACGTGGCGACGCGAACCGTGATTGCGACTTTCAAGGCGGGGACGTACCCCTATGACCTCGTCCTGTCGCCGGACGGGGGGACGGCATGGGTGTCGAACCTCCAAGCCTCGACGGTCCAGGCCATCTCGACAACGGACGGGACGGTCCTAGCGTCCATCCCGGTGGGCAAGAACCCGACGGCCCTGGCCCTGGCCCCGGACGGGTCGCGGCTGTACGTGACGAACTCGGATTCCGACTCGCTATCCGTGGTGGACACCGCGACGCGACAGGTGATGGCCACCGTGGACCTGACCGGGGACCCGGCATCCCGGAAGCACGGGAACGTGAACGGGGTCGCGGTCTCGCCGGACGGGACGCGCGTCTTCGCGAGCCAGGGGACGTTCAACCAGGTGGACGTGGTGGACGCGGCGACGCTCGAGGTCCTGGGTTCGATCCCGACCGGGTGGTACCCGACCGAGGTCCTGGCGGGCCAGGCGGGGCTGTATGTGGCGTCCTCGAAGGGGATGGGCGCGGAGGGGGTGTCGGGGCTCAAGAATCTGAAGTCGTTCCTCCAGGTCGTGCCGTACCCGGACGAGGCGCAACTTCAGGCCTGGACCGAGCGGGTCCAGGCGAACAACCGGCGCACCCTTGACTTCTTCCAGGGCGCGTGCGACCCGGACGCGATCCCGGTGCTGCGGGGGCCTCCGGACACGCCGATCGAGCACGTCGTCCTGATCGTGCGCGAGAACAAGACCTACGACATGGTGCTCGGGGACTTCGAGCGCGGAGACGGGGACCCCAACCTGGTGGTGTACGGCGAGGACATCACCCCGAACTTCCACAAACTGGCGCGCGAATTTGTGACGTTCGATAACTTCTATTCGAATCCGGAAGCGTCGTACCAGGGACACATGTGGACCACGACGGCGCAGTGCAACGACTACGTCGAGAAGACGTACTGGGACCAGTTGTCGCTCGTGGGGTACGAGGTGGCCACCCTGCCCGAGGCAGGCACCATCTTTAGCCACCTGCTCGCGCACGGGGTGCCGTTCCGCAGTTACGGGGAGTTCCCGTCCTTCGCACCGGGGATGTTCGAGGAGTACGCGGACTTCTTCGACCACAAGTTCCCGTTCTGGACCATGGAGGTCAAGGACGTGGACAAGGCTGCGGAGGTGATCCGCGAGATCGAACTCGGCATCTTCCCGCGCTTCGTGTACCTGATCCTGCCGAACGACCACACGTACGGGTCCAAGCCTGGAAAGCCGACCCCGGAGAGCCTGGTGGCGGACAATGACCGTGCGACGGCCATGATGGTCGAGGCGATCTCGAACTCCATCTACTGGCCGCATACGGCGATCTTCATCATCGAGGACGACCCTCAGGGGAGCGGGGACCACGTGGACGCGCACCGCTCCATCTGCGTGGTCGCGTCACCGTGGGTCCGGCGGGGCTATACGTCATCGGTGCACTACGACATCCCGAGCCTGTACCGGACCATCGAGAGGATCCTCGGGGTGCCGCCGATGGGCCGCAACGATGCGATGGCCGCGCCCATGCTGGACATCTGGGTGGACGGCGAGACGGTGCCGCCGGACTACACGCCCTTCCAGGGGGTGCCGGTGAACGTGCCCGAGGCGGTCAATCCCGACAAGGGGCTGCTCGCGAACGCGGTGGACCACTGCAACTTCGAGCGGATTGACGAGTGTCCCGGGCTCGGCCGGGTCCTGTGGAAGATGCGCAAGGGCGACGTGGAGCCGCCTCCGTATGCCCGGGGGATCGATTGATGAAGCGATGGATGACGGTCTGGATGGGCTCGCTCGGAATGGCCCTGGGTTGCGGCGGCGGGACCGTGGGGATCCCGGACGCATTCGACGCGCTCGAGGTCTCGGGGGATTCTGCGGGGGCCGAGGACCTCGCCGGCGGGGAACCCGGGCCGGACATGGCGGACATCGTGGCGGACCGCGCCGCTGCGGACGAGGCCGGTCCGGAGGCAGGGGGCGAGGAGGTGGCCCCCCCGGACCCGGGCACGCCTCCCGAGGTCCTGGACCTCGTCGCCGAGGGCAAGCGGTGGTTGCGCGACGGGGAACCAGGGTTCGCCCGCAAGTCATTCGAGGCCGCGCTGGATTTGGCCCCGGACCACACGGACGCCCTGTTCGGGCTGGCGCTGTCGCACCTGGTTTACGGAGCGGAACTCGCGGTGATGGCCGTGTCCATCGGGGGTCAGTTGTCGGACCCGGAGGCGTCGGCCGTCGCGACCGGAACCCCGCCGGACACATGGTCCCAGAACGAGTACCTGGCCGCGGAACTGCACTACATCTTCATGAACCTGCGCAAGCACTTCGCGCTGGGGTCGGACCTCCTCGGGCGCGTCGAGGGCCGGCCCCTGGCCTTCGAGGTCGAGGCGGTTCCGGTGTCGCTCGGGATCAAGCCGACGGTCGTGTACCGCGGCGTCTTCGACGCGGCGGACGTGCACCTGATGCGGACCGTGGCGGACACCGCGACCGGGGTCCTCGACGCGCTCGCGGGCCAGGACCTCTCGACGGACGTCCTGACCATCGTGAGCCTGGTGAAGGACGGCTTCGAGGATGTGGACGGCCGCGCGATCTTCGCGATCCTCGCGTACCTTCTGAACGAGGACGCGCGCTTCCTGACGTTGCACTCGGAGGACGGCCAGAGCCTGTTCGAGGACGCGCGGGAACGCTTCGGGGCCGCGGGGCGCCACCTGGCCGCGGCGGTCGAGGCGCTGCGGGTCGAGGGTCCGTCCGGCGAAGGGGTGTCGTGGTGGGAGCCCGACCCCGACGAGGGCGGAACCCTGCACGTGTGCTGCCGGGTGCGGCGCGCGGCGGACGGCGCCGCGACCGAGGAGGAGATGACCTTCGGCCTGACCGCCGACATCCTCCAGGCGTTTCAGGACGCCTCCGATTCCATCCGGACGCCGGGGCACAAGGTCACGCTTCACGGCGCGGTCCTGCCGATCCTGGCGACGATGGTGTCGGTCGTGTCGCAGACCGGGTTTGTCGAGGGGGTGAACCTGGAACTTCCGATCGACCTCGGCGGGTTCGAGATCGCGGGGATCTCGGCCCTGCTCGGATCCCTGCTGCCCAACGTGATGGCCTTCGATTGGGGGGCGTTTTTCGAGCACCCGGTGGGGCTCCGAGCGTGGCTGCCCGAGGTGACACACGGCGGGCAGGGGGGACTGACGGACACGGTCGTCGCGGAGTGGGAGTGCCCGGGGGACCTCGACGCGAGCGGGTTTCCCTCGGGGGCCCTCGGGCTCTTATGCGCAAAGGGCGCGGCCCTGGAGGACGGCCCCCATTTCGTGGGCGGGCCGTTCGAGATCGCGGCGGACGGGGTGCCGTCGCCCGTGCCGGTTTTGGCGTTCGTGGACCCGACCCTGAATCATCTGGTCCATGTGGACCTCGACGGCGTCCCCGGGGCGACGGACGCCTCGTCCTACGAGCCCGCGGACCTGCGCGCGCTGAACGCGGCCCTGGCGCGCCTGCTCGCGGGGGTCCTGCCCCTGATCCCGTCCGATTGAGGTGCCGCGATGGCTTTTCCCCCGGATCGCATGGCCCGCTGGTTCGCGCGCGCGGCCGGGGTCGTGGTCTTCGGGACGCTCGCCGCGGGCGTCGCGTCCGTGGGCTTCGGGGCGCGCACCGAGCTGGACGTGTATCTGCGGCGCTCGCGGGCGGAGCGCATCGGGGCACCCCTGACGCCGACCCAGGCCGCCTACGAGGTCGAGGCCCGCGACGGGACACGGGTTCGCTTGGGGGACGTGCGGGCCCGGGTCCTGTTCCTGAACTTCTGGGGGACCTTCTGCCCGCCTTGCATCGAGGAACTGCCGTCGCTCCTGGCGATGGCCCGGGCGCGCCAGGCCGACGGGGTCGTGGTCCTCGCGGTCAGTTACGACGAATCGTTCGAGGTCGTGGACCGGTTCTTTCGCGAGTTCACCTCGGAGTCCATCCCGGACAACTTCGTGGTCGTGCGGGACCCCGAGACCGCTGCGGGCCGCGACCTGAAGGCCCTGTTCGGGACCGAGAAGATCCCGGAGAGTTACATCATTCGCGACGGTCGGGTGCTTGCGCGATTCGTCAATGCGAGGGACTGGATTCACCCGGACATCGCGGGGTTGTTCAACGTTTTGTTGAAATAGTTTTTGATGGAGTTGGTTATGAAGGAAGTTCCTCCCCCCAGGAAGGTGGTGCTCGCGTATTCCGGCGGCCTGGACACGTCGGTGATCCTCGCGTGGCTGCGCGAGGCCTACGGCGCGGAGGTCATCGCGTTTACGGCGGACGTGGGTCAGGGCGACGACCCGGAGGCCCTGCGCAACAAGGCCCTGAAGAGCGGGGCGAGCGAGTTCGTCTGGATGGACCTGCGCGAGGAGTTCGTGCGCGACTTCGTGTTCGAGGCGGTGCGGGCCAACGCGATCTACGAGAACCGCTACTACCTGGGCACGGCCCTCGCCCGGCCCATCATCGCGAAGTACCAGGTCCGGGTCGCGCACGAGACCGGGGCGGACGCGGTGGCCCACGGCGCGACCGGCAAGGGGAACGACCAGGTGCGCTTCGAGGTCACCTACATGGCGCACGACCCCTATCTGCGTATCCTCGCGCCGTGGCGTCACTGGGACCTGCGGTCGCGCTCGGACCTGATGGCCTACGCGCGCCGGCACGGCATCCCCATCCAGCAGACCGAGGAGAACCCTTACAGCAAGGACAAGAACCTATTGCACCTGTCGTTTGAGGGGGGGGTCCTGGAGGACCCGGGCCGGGAACCGCCGGCCGCGACCTTCGAGATGGCGCGCGACCCGGTCATGGCCCCGCGCGAACCGGATTACCTCGAGATTGACTTCGAGGACGGGACCCCGGTGGCCGTGGACGGGCGGCGCATGGCCCCGCACGACCTCCTGGCGCACCTGAACGAGAGGGCGGGCCGATATGGGATCGGGCGCGTGGACATGGTCGAGAACCGCCTGGTCGGGATCAAGTCGCGCGGGGTGTACGAGACGCCGGGCGGGGCGGTCCTGCACGCGGCGCACCGGGATCTGGAAGGCATCTGCCTGGACCGCGAGACCATGCACTTCAAGGACATGGTCTCGCAGAAATATGCTGAACTGATTTATTATGGATTGTGGTATTCTACGTTGAGGGAGGCCCTGGCCGGGTTCGTGGCTGCGACTCAGAAGGGGGTGACCGGGACCGTTCGGTTGCGGTTGTTGCCGGGGTCCTGCCTCCCGGTCGGGCGGAGGGCCGCGTCCTCGCTGTACGACCCGAGGCTCGCGACCTTCGAGAAGGACGAGGTCTATGACCAGCACGACGCGGAGGGCTTCATCCGTCTGTTCGGATTGCAGGTGAAGGCCAAGAGGCTGCTCGCGGGCCTGGAGTGACCACGGGATGAGGAAGGGGCGCTTCGAACAACCCATGGCCCCGGCGATGCGGGTCTTCAACTCGTCGCTCTCGGTGGACCGGAAGATGCTGCGCGAGGACATCGAGGCCTCGCGCGCGCACGCGCGAGAACTGGGGCGGATCGGGGTGCTGGCCGAGGCGGAGGTCGCGGGGATCCTGGACGGGCTGGACCGGGTCCTTCGGGGGGTCGAGTCCGGGGACCTGCCCCTCGACGAGGACCTCGAGGACATCCACATGAATGTGGAGGTCCTGCTGGGGCGATTCACGCCCGCTGCCGGGCGCCTGCACACCGCGCGCAGCCGCAACGACCAGGTGGTGACGGACTTCCGCCTGTGGTGCGCGCGCCGGGCCGAGGGGCTGCGAGGGAAGGTCCTGGACCTCGCGGACCTGTTTCGCGGGCTCGGGAGGCGGTACGCGCGAGTGGTCGTCCCGGAGTACACGCACGGACAGAGAGCCCAGGTGACGACCCTGGGTCATCACCTCCTGGCCTATGCGTTCATGTTCCTGCGAGACCACGACCGCTTCGAGGCGGCGCGACGGGCGGCCGCGCGCTGCGCGCTCGGGAGCGGGGCCTGCGCGGGCGTCGCCTACTCCTACGACCGCGAGCGGGTGGCCCGGGACCTCCGTATGGCGCCCGCCATCGAGTCGTCCCTGGACGCGGTGAGCGACCGGGACTTCGCGGCGGACCTCCTGTACGCATGCGCGGCCTGCGCGGGGCACCTGTCGCGCCTCGGGGCCGAGTGGGTCCTGTGGTCGTCCGCCGAATACGGATTCCTGACCGTGCCAGAGGCGTTCGCCTCGGGGTCGAGCATCATGCCACAAAAGCGCAATCCAGACGCGGCCGAGTTGCTGCGCGGCCTAGCCCCGGCGGTCGTGGGGGACCTGTGCGCCCTGCTGAACCTCGTGTCCCGCATCCCGCCGGGGTACTTCAAGGACCTGCAAGGGGACAAGCCCCCGGTCATGCGGTCCGTGGAGACCCTGACCCTGGCCCTGGACGTGGCCGAGGGCATGGTCGCCGGGACCCGCTTCCACCCGCGCCGCATGGAGGAGGCCACGCGGGACCCGGGCCTGTATGCGACCGACCTCGCGGACGCCCTGGTCGGCCGGGGCGTCCCGTTCCGCGAGGCCCACGAGGCCGTGGGCCGCCTGATGCGGGAGGTCCAGACCTGCGGCCGCGACCTCACCCCGGCGGACCTCGATCGAGTCTCGCCGCATCTGGCTCGACTGAACCTGTCCGAGGTGCTGGACCCCCGCCGTTCCGTGGAGCGCCGCGTCTCACCCGGGGGGCCGTCGCGCGACTCGATGCGGTCCTTGCTCCGGGTCGCGGCCCGCGCGGTCAGGTCCCGCCGCCTTCGCGGTCGCGCCCACTCGAACGGCGAAACCGGCCGACGATGACACCCGCCGCGAGGACGGTTGCGATCGCGAGGCCGGACAGGGGCGCGGGTCGTGTGGCGCGACACCCGCCGCTCGAGAAGACCTTGGTGCTAGGGGATGGGGTGTCGAGCACGACCACGAGGTCCGGGGAAGGGACCTCCCGGGCATCCCCGGACGGTTGCGAGGAGTTCGTGTCGTCCGCCAGGAAAGCGTCGGTCGTCCCGGACCCCGGATCCCCGAGGCCCGACCCGTCCAGGCCACCGGACCCGTCTTCCCCGGCCGTCTCCGTCGCCGGGGGGCCTTCCGCGTCCGCCGTCGCATCGAACCCCGTGTCCGGGACCGGTTCCGGCACAGGTGGAATCGGGGTCAGGCCGATGCTCCCCCAGATTTCCTGACCGGCCACCACGGTCCGGGTCGAGGAGTTTGGCTCGTACCCCTCGGCGTAGGCCGTGGCCGTGTACGTCCCCGGTTCCAGTTCGAACTCCCAGTAGCCGGTGGACGACGCCGTGACCGACAGGCCGGTGTTCAGGGTCACGACGGCCCCCGGGATGCGGTCGTTCAGGTCCGGGGCGCGATAGACGACCCCCTTGAACCAGCCCTTCTGGGTCGGCGGCACCACCACCCCGCCCCCGCAGGACCCTCCGAAGTAGGAACAGATGCCGGAGGCGAGCCCGTTCGCGATGAGTTGCTGGCCGGCCGTGCTCTTGAGGAAGTCCGACTCGGACGGGGGGTGACCCTGGTAGCCGGTCTGCTTCGCGCAGTCGTGGAAGACGACCTCCGCCAGGGCCGCGTACATCTGCGTCTTGTTCAGGACGTAGAGGTCGGTCCGGTGGGACAGGCCGCGGTCCTGGTAGGGAAGATACGCCACGAGCCCGGCCTGGACGTGGGTCGCCAGGACCTTGCCCCCGCTTGACACGTAGAGGGTGACGGTCCCGTGACCCCCGCCCGCGTTCGAGTGGATGCTCACGAAGACGTCGGCCCCCCACGAGTTCGCGTTCTTGGGGGCGTTGTAGAAGTCCTGGTCCACGACGACCTCGAAACCGGCATCCAAGAGGATCGCAGCGGTCAGGTCCGCGTTGATCTTGGCGTACTGGGCCTCGTTGCCACCGCCGGCGACGGGGTTCTCGTACTGGTCCGAGGGGTTCAAGAAGACCTTCTGGGCCAGGGAGGTCCCGTGGACGCACAGGGCGGCGCAGGCGGCCGCCACCCAGAGCGCGCGCGTCATGGGCCGCCTCCGCCGCCGGGGAGCGCGGGCATCCTCGCCACGCACACGGTTCCCGCGAGCGCGTCCACGAACGCGAGGAACCGGCCGTCCGGGGAGATCGCGGGCTCGACCTCCGCCGCGTGCGACGTCCACGTCAGCCGCGTCCTGCGCCCGGACGCGAGGTCCAGGTGAACCAGGTCCGCGCCCGCGACCCGATGACCGTCGCCGGATACGACCGTGAAGACCACGCCCCGACCGTCCGGGGTGAACGCCCCGTCCGACCCGGGACCCAGGTCGCGCGCCCGACCGTCCATGGACACGAGGAGCAGGCGGCCTCCACCGGACCTTGCCTCCTGTACCAGAACAGAAGTCCCATCCGGTGACAATCGTGGATGAAAGTAGTTGGCTCCGCAAGCCAGGCGGCGCGGTTCCGAGCGGCCGTCAAGGCTCCATACCACGATGGCATGGTCCGGCTCCCGGCTGACCGCGACCCCGCGCGCGGCTCGCACGTCCAGGTCCCGGCCCTGGACCCCGTCCACCACCACCACGGCGCGGCTGCCATCGAGTCGCACGATCGCCCCATTCGCCCAGACGTACCAGGCGCCGGACGACGGGTCCCAGACCGGGCGACCATGACGTTCGAATCGCCCGAGGGCAAGGTCCGACACGGGGTCCGTCAACAGGCGATCCCCGGCCCATGCGGGGTCGAAAGACCCGGCACCCCCCTCGACGACCACCCGGGGGCTCGCCAGCGTTGCCTCGCCCAAGTCCATCGTGGACAGGGGAACCTCGCGGGCGTGGGCCGCGGACAGGAACGCCGGGAGCAGGACCGCGACCTGGACCATGTGCAAACGGGCGTTCATCTCGAAACGGATGATAGCCTTCCATCCAGTGTAAGGCAAGGCCGGTCCGCTTCTCGAGCAATCCGCGCTGTAGGCGCGGATTGCGACCCGGCCGCAGCAGGGGCCCCGGCTCCCAGCGCGAAGCGCTGGGGAGGCTGTCCCAGTGGGACAGCCAATAGCCGGGGGCCGGCGTGGGGGGGTGAACTGGCACGAGGACGGCTCCCGGTGCC
>JBBIPO010000011.1:0-39916 GCA_037442805.1 Deltaproteobacteria bacterium | reverse complement strand
GAGTGCTTCTGGACACTGGACACGCAGTGGAAGGAAGACTCGGGGCTCTGGGTCCGCAAAGGCAACGGGCTGATGGTTTGCGGCATCCTCCAGGATGATCGCGTAGAACGCGAAGCGTCGGCGAAGCCAACATCGTGGCCCTGCTCCGATACGTCCATGGCAAGGCCGAATCGTGGCGACGCCGGACCTGGGCATCCATCGCGGACCTGATTCGGGAGGACCTTGCCCTGGCCTCCACGGAGGCGGAGTGGCTTTTCGTCCTGGGTCTAGCCGACGGGCGGCCGTCCCCACACGCCAGACAACCTGGCTGGCCGTCGGGTGACCCTTTGGAAGCCCCCTGGCCGGAGTCTGTCCGCACCACCCGAGAAACCGCCCAAGACGGGCCTGCGAACCGCCGAAAAACCGCCGCGAACGATTCCAACGGACATACCGACCAGGCCTGTCGCCGAGGACGAATCAGGAGACATGAATGATTGAATGAATGAAGATAGCGCATTCTCGGCCCTCCCAACCGATCTGAAACCATGGAATGGAACGCCCGTTTTCCCTGTCAATCGCGATTCGAGACGAATCACTCGACGGGCTGTAAAGGCACGCAGGACCCCGCAGCGCACGCCGCCTTGGGTTCGCTGCACTCCACGGCGTCGCAGGCGCACAGGCCTCCGGTCCCGCAGCCCCGCGCCAGGATAGCGTCCGTCAGGTACTCGAACTCCATGAGGGCCGCGGAGTTCACGGCCACCGCGCACCAGCAGGCGTCGTCCGGGGCGCACAGGGGGGGAACGTCGCCGTTCACCAGTTGACAGTCCGTGTTCGAGCCGCACGTCGTGGACGCAGGGTCGGCGAGGACCGCCTGCGCGTGGGCGATCAACTGCTCGCAGGAGGGCTCCGCGAGGCACCGGCCCCCGATGCAGTACAGGGTCTCGGGGGGTGGTCCGCACGAGCACCCGGCCTGGCACCCGAGGGCGACGGACGCCTGAGAGAGTTCGTAGATCAGGCCGGTGTCGCTCCCGGCCTGGACCGGCACGTATCCGCACGGAAGGTCCGGGAGGTTGCAGACGCCCGTGTCCTCGGTCCAGCACTCGTCGCTCCACTCACAATGGTTCAGGGTGTCCGCCTCGGCCAGGATCGCGGCCCCGATCCCCTCGCACGTCGTGCCACAGTCGGGCGGGCACAGGCGGCAGAGCCCCTCGATGCAGGCGGGAACCGCGGGCGGGTCTTCGCACCCGCAGGAGAAGTCCTCGCAGCCCGCGGCCTGGGCCTGAACTGCCAGGTCGGTCAACAGGACCAGATCGGCCTGCGCATTCACCGCCACCTGGAAGCATCCGAACGTATCGCAGATCGGGTACTCGAAGGCCACGCATTGTTGCGCGTCCGCGCACGCCCCGTGGGCCGCCACGAACTGGTCCACCGCCGCGAGCGCCGCCTCGCACGCCGCCTCGTCGCACTCCGGGAGGTCGCAGCCCGCCTCGTCCTTCGCGCACGGGCACGGAAGGTCGCACTGATAGGCGCAGACGACGTCGGGTCGCGGATCGGGGCCGGAGTCAACACCCGGCTCGCCCACCGAATCGGCGCCGGGATCGCCGCCCGGGTCGGGAAGGCCGGGGTCCGCGGTGTCGTCGTCCAGGGTCCAGGGATCGCCCTCGCCGGGGTCCGGGGAACCCGGGTCCGTCACGCCAGGGTCCGGCCGGCCCGGATCCGGAACGGGATCGCCCGGCAGACCCGGGTCCGGGAAACCGGGGTCCTCGCCCGGGTCGGCGGCCCGGTCCACGACTCCTGGGTCACCCGCCGCATCCAGGGGAGGCACCACGTCCTGTCCTCCGCCCGTCGTCGAGCACGCTGCCGCGACCACCATCAGGGTCCAGATGACGATGCGCATGATTCCTCCAGACGCGATGACACCGGACCCATCATACGGCTTTCGCGGGGGAGGTCATCCCACTCCTCGCGGCCCTCTCGATCACTTCAAGGGCGGATGCGGGGTCGTCGGCCGGCTGGCGCGGGTGCCCCGGGGCGAAGACCGCCCGCAGGTAGGCCCAGGTCAGGGTCTCGACCGCGCGGGCGGCCGCCGGCAGGGCCTCCCCGACGCGGCGGCCAAACTCGAGCGGCGTCTCGGCCGGGGCGCGCTCGATCCCGAGTCCTCGGGCGACCTTCTTGAGGCGCAACCACGCGCGGACCGCGGGGTCGGAGGGGTCGCCCAGGCCTGTGCCGCGCCGCTTCCGCCGCAGGCGCCGGGACAGGAGGACCGCCCCGGCGAGCGTGGCCAGGCCGCCCACGGCCACCGCGATCCACCGGCCCCACGGGGCGTTCTTCAACCGGCGCTTGATCTCTCGAAAGTCCCGCCACTTCCAGCCCTCGTCGAGCCCCGAGCGACCGGCGGGGCGTAGCAGGGCCATGATCACGTCCAGTTGCTTTTCGAGGTTGTACTCGACGACCCAGCGGTACCACCACAGGCGAACCGCGTCCACGGCCGCGCTCACGCGACGCCACCAGGGCCGGCCCGACCGCATCTCGAGCGCGACGGGCGGCGTGGGGTCGAAGGTGACGAACCCGTGGCCGGGGAAGAAGACCTCGACCCAGGCGTGCGCGTCCTCCTTGCGGATCGCGGTGTAGTCCCCGTACTCGTTGACCTCGCCCCCGTAGAAGCCGTTGACGATGCGGGCCGGGATCCCCAGGGTCCGCAGCAGGATGACCATGGCGGACGCGAAGTACTCGCAGTGGCCCCGCCGATTGCGCAGCAAGAAGTCCGCGAGCGGGTCCTGGTCCCCGTGCACCGAGTCGAGGGCGTACTCGTAGCCGTCGCGGAGGAACCGCTCGACGGCCACGGCGGCGTCGTAGCGGTTCCCCGCACCCGAGGCGACCCGGCGCGCGAGCGCGATCACGCCCGGATCCAGGTCCGGCACCTGGAGGTATCGCCGGCGGACCCACTCGGGGTCGTCGGACGGTGCGGCCCGCAGGGCCTCGGGAGGCGGCTGCTCGGGGATCCAGTACGCGGTGTACTGGATCGAAGTGTTCGGCGGGCCGGACACGAACACGTCCCCGGCCGCGTCCCGCCCGAAGCGCCACTTCTGGGGGCGCAGGGCCTCGAGGGTGTCGGGGGGGCGCCGGAAGGCCACGGGGACCGGGGGGCTGAACAGGACGCGACGGGACCCACCGAGGGGTTCCAGGTAGATCTCGGCGGAGCGGACCCCGTCCGAGTCCGGGTCGGGACCCCTCGGGTCTATGACGTGGCGCCCCTCGGAATCCACGCGCAGTTCCCACAGGCGCTTCATGTCCTTGGACCACGCGCGCCCGTCGTAGCGCTCGAGGCTCTGGCCCCGCAGGCGCACCGGGACGATCGGGTCGGCCCACCCGCCCGCCCCGGAGTGCCCATCCAGGAACCGCACCCGGGCGACCACCTCCGGGTCGGCCACGATGTTGCCGAAGTCCCCGAGTGTCACGGTGTCCGAGAACCCGCTCATCGCCACACCCGGGCGCGGCTGGGTGGCGAAGAACCCGAGCCCCACCCGCGGAAACACGAAGAAGAAGACGACCGAGAGGACGAAGATCAAGGTCGTCAGGCCGACCGTCAACACCAGGAACCCGCCCGGGATCAGGTCGCGCCGCCCGAGCCAGGCCCAACCCCCACCCGACCACGTTCGCCCGGCTCCATTCCTCGCAGGATGGGCCCACCCACCCATCCCCTCCACCTCCGACCGGATCTCGATGGACCGCGCCGGCACGTCCTCCTCGATGCCTCGCCGTATGTTGGTCAGGAGCAGCGACAGGGTCAGGAAGACCACGTACGGGAACAAGACGACGCCGAACGACAGGCCGGGGTTGACCACGGCCCCGGACACCACGTGCAGGAACGACAGGGCATAGACCTGCATGAAGTCCGCGGCCCGGTGGAGCATCATCGAGCGCGCGGAGGCCAGGAAGATCGCGTAGAGAATCGTGTAATACAAATAGTTCGTCGTGGAAAACGCCAGGAAGACGGCACCGATCCCGGCCGCCACCGCCACCAGGGTCATGGCCCGGTTCGCGAACCGGTTGTCGAGGGCGGGACGCACCCACGGCCCCGCCACGACGGCCAGCCCGGCCAGGGCAAGGGCCCACGCCGGGAACTCGCCGGACAGGGCGAGGATCGCGAGTCCCGCGAGGAGGGTCGCGACGGTCGCGGCGCGGTGGAGGGCGTCGAATCTCATGCTCGGGCCCCCAGGGGGCGGGGTGCCGCCACCGGAGCGTGCCACCCGGCTTCGCGGGAACGCTCGGGCCCTCGAAACCACGGAAGGTCGCGCACGTTGTCGGGCGTGACCCACACCACGCGTGCCCCGTCCTCCGGCGGCGCGCACCGGGACGTCGCGGCCGCGACCTCCCGTCCCTTCACCAGGAGCACCGGGAGCGTGGCCAGGGCATCCAGGACGCGTTCCATCTGGGCTGGTCCGGTCCCCGGGGACACGCGGGACGTGGCGGTTGCGAGCCCCACGCGGTGCCCGGCCCGCAGGAACGCGACCGCCAGGCTCGCGGCGGCCTCGATTGCCCTCTCGGCCTCGTCGGGGCCACGGGGGTCGTCATTCGCGATTGCGTGCACCAGGGCAATCCAGACGGCCCGCGTCCCGGGGTCCTCGACCTCGCGGACCACGGGCGTCGGGCGGCTCGCGGACCTCCGGTACAGGATGCGCCTGGGGTGGTCTCCGGGCCGGTAGTCGCGCACCCCGAAGAACTCGACCCCGCGGCCCGCGACCGGACGGTGCTCGTCCTCGCCCTCGGCCGCAAGGTCCGCGGCCCGCGGCCCGAGGTCGTGAACGGCCGGATGCACCCGGATGGTCACCTCGGTCGGGGTGACGACCGACTTGCGGAAGAACGAGAACGGGAAGGAGGTGGACAGGACCATCCCGCGCAGGACGTGGTCGCCGCGGCGAGCGAACGTGACCCGGCAGGCGGCGGAAGCGGTCTCACCAGGTCTCACTTGGAGGAACCGCGCGGGCTCGACTGCGACTCCCCCGGAGTCGAACCATGGCCAGGCCTCGACCGAGTACGCCGCGAATCGCCTCCGGCGGCTCGCGACCGTCAGGACCAGGGGCACGGCCTCCCGCGCCGGGACCCGCATGAACCGGATGGGACGGCATCGAAGGCGTCGCAGGTTGGCCTCGGACAGGATCCCGCTCAGGAGGATCAGCGAGAGGGACAGACTGAAGACCAGGTAGATGAGGTTGTTCCCGGTGTTGACCGCGGCCACGCCCAGGCCGATGGACACCAGGACGACGACCTTGCCCTCGCGGGTGAACGAGAGTTTCCGCGGGAAGAAGGACGAGCGCCAGACGAAATCGCTTACGCGGCCCACGGCAGTCTCAATCCCCGGGGACCGGGGTCCGGGCCGCGATCTCGGTCAGCACGGCCTCGGCCTGGTCGCGAACCGTCTGCCCGGACACGCCCGCCCCCCGGACCATGACCCGGTGGGCGCACACCGGGATCAGCATCTCGCGCACGTCGTCGGGCAGGCAGAAATCCCGGCCCCGCACGGCCGCGAGCGCGCGAGAGGCCGCGACGAGGCTCACCGCGCCGCGCGTCGAGACCCCCGATTCGAGGGACGGATGCGCCCGCGACAGGGCCACGAGTTCCAGGGCGTAGTCCATCACGGCGTCGCGGACCGCGACCGACTCGGCCTCCCTCTGCGCGGCGACCACCGCCCCGGTGTCGGCCACGGAGGGGACGAGGTCGTCCACCTTGTCCGCGAAGCCCGCGCTCGCCATGATCCGGCGCTCCACGTCCCGGTCCGGATACCCGATGGTCAGGCGGACCAGGAACCGATCCATCTGGGACTCCGGGAGGGGGTACGTCCCGTGGTGCTCGAAGGGGTTCTGGGTCGCGATGACCAGGAACGGCTCCGGCAGCGGGCGGCTCACGTCGTCCGTCGAGACCTGGCGGTCGCTCATGGCCTCGAGCAGCGCGCTCTGGGTGCGGGGGCTCGCGCGGTTGATTTCGTCCGCGAGGACTACGTTGGCGAAGATCGGGCCGGGATGGAAATCGAAGCGTTCCCGGGACTGGGAATAGACCATCAGACCCGTGATATCCGAGGGCAGAAGGTCCGACGTGAACTGGACCCGGCGGAACACCCCGCCGATGGCCCGGGCCAGGGCCCGTGCGAGCACGGTCTTGCCCGCGCCGGGCACGTCTTCGAGCAAGACGTGCCCGCGGGCGAGGAGGGCGACGATGGCGTACTCGACGACGCGGGGCTTGCCCAGGAACACGCGATCCACGGCGGCCGCGATGCGAGAAGCCAGGCCCGCCGCGCCGGTGCTCGATGGGTGCGGAGTCGCCGTCACGCCCGTCATTCCTCGATCGAGCGCTCCACGAACTTCTCGACGAGCCGTCGGACCTTGGAAGCGCACTCGGTCACGGGCAGGAAGCCACAATCCCCGAGGTCCTCGATCCCGATGCGGTCCGGGTCCTGGGCCTGGAGGGAGCGGTAGGACTGAAGGACCTGGTCGGGCAGGTGGGACGCGGGGAGGATGAGCAGGACCGGCCCGGGGAATTCCGCGGGGGAGTAACGGACCTCCGGCCGCGACAGCGCCGCGCCCGTCTGGTCGTGTGCGAGTACATTCCACGCGACCCCGAGGAGGTTCCACGGCTTGTCGGCCTTGCCCGCCATGGCCGGGGCCATGACCCGGGCGATGTCGCGGTTCAGGACGTCCGGGCAGAAGGCCGCCTGCCGGGAGACCAGGTCCTCCGCGACCGAACGGAAGGGTTCCCCCAGCCGCGCGAGCACGGCCCCGTCCAGGGCGTCCACCGCGCCGGGGAGCGGGGCCACGATGGCGACGACGCCCGCGACCGCCTCCGGTTCGAGCGTGGACAGCCACAAGGCCGCCGTGCCCCCGAGCCCCTGGGACACGACCACCGCGCGCGACCGGTCCATCGCGGTCAGGAGGGCCCGGAAGACCGCGGGTCGCACCAGACGGACGGGTTCCTGGCGTGCGTCGCTCGCCGGTTCCAGGAGCGCGACCAGTGCATCGTCCGCGAGGTCGGACAGGATGGGTTGTACCCACGTGAAATCCATCCCGGGTCCGCCCGGCAGGACCACCACGAGCGGCCCTTTCTTCCCGTACACCAGGGCACGCCCTCCCTCGACCGTGACCTCCCGCCCGCCCTTGGGGACCTCGGCCCCAGGGGTGGCACGGGCCTTCTCGTTCCCCTTCGATGGGTCGCGGAAGGTCAGCAGCCACAGGGCCGTCTCGGCGGCCTTCGCGACCTCTTCCTCGCGCGCCTTCAGGAGCGGCCGCAGCACGTCCGGCGCCCCGGGCCCCCCGACGAACCCGAGGACCTTCGCAGCCTGGGCCGCCACGCTCGGCTTCTCGTACTGGACCATCCGGGTCGCGAGTTCGGCGAGACCGGGTGCGCCCAGGTGCCACGCCACTTCCAGGGCCCGGATGCGCACCTCGTCGGAGGGGTCCTCCTCGGCCGAGGCCAGGACGGCCGCGCCATCGGCGGGGTCCTGGCGGCGTTCGAGGATGTCGAGCGCCTTCAAGCGAATCCCCTGGTCGTCGTCCCTCAGGGCGTCGCGGAGGATGTCGCCGACCGCCTCGACGGGATATCGCCCGATCAGGTCCAGAAGAACGGTCCTCGGGATGAAGCTGCCGCCCCGCTCGTAGCGCTGCTTCAGCGCGGCGAGGCCCGCATCATTCTGATGTTGTTCAAGATAGCGAACAACGAATGCCCTGATGTCCTCGGAGGGATGGTCCAGCAGAGGAAGGACCGCGTCCATGGCCGCCGGCCCGATGGCGATCAGGCATCGGGACACGCCCTCGGACGGGGTCTGGGAGGTGCGCACCGCGAACATCAGCCCCGCGAGGCCCGCGGGACCGGCCGACCGGATCAGGTCGCAGGCTAGGTTGTGGTCCGGAGGGCGGTCGAGCGCCACGATCAGGGTGGGGATCGAGTCCACCCCGGTGAGGGCCGCCACGGCCCTCAGGAGGTCCGCGCGCAGGCGCCCGTCCACCCGCGCCTCGTCGTGGTAGGCCCGGACCAGGCATCGTTCCGACCACGGGGGGGCCGCGTCCAGGACCATCGAGATCGCCTCCCGGCGGCGCCCGTCGGGACCGGCGAGCACGAGGCGGCAGGCCTCTTCCGGGACGAGCGATTCGCGGGTCTGGCGAACAAGGGCCACGACCTGGTCCACGAGCCGCGCGGTCGTGGCGGACGACTCGGGGTCTCCGGTCCACGCCAGGATACCGGCCACGGCCTTGCGCAGGGCCTCGCACCGGGGCAGGAGGGGATAGCGCCGGAGCACCTCGTCGAGCCAGGCGGGGTGCTTCGCGTCGGTGAGGCGAGCGATGAAGTGACAGCCCTCCTCGCCCCGGTCGTGCACCAGGCCGAGGACCCGGGCCGCCAGGTCTGAGTCGTCCGGGGCCCCGTCCACGAGGCGCGCGAGGGCCCGCCCGTGGCGCTTCAGGAGGTCTGGAGTCGCCTTCAGAAGGTCCACCGCGGCCTGGAGGTCTTCCCTCTGGCCCGTGGCGAGGGCCCGGATGGCCGCCTCGGGCCTCGTGGGTGGCTTCCCCCAGCCCACGAGGGGTATCAAGACACCCGCCACCGCGACCCAATGAGCGCGTCCCCGCCTCGCCCCGGTCATCACGAGCCTCCCGTTCGCCTGCGGCCCGGCCTGGATTGTAGGGACAGGGTCAAGGTATTGTCAAAAGGCGCGTTGACGCCACAGGCTTTCGGGCGGGCGACGTCGTTGGCTGACGACCACAACGGCTCCTCGGTACGGAAAAGTCGAGATGACCCCGGCTTCTGGACGGAACGCTTCCGCATTTTCCCCGATAGATCAGGTGGTAGACCGGAGCGTCCGGACCGGGCCATGGACCGGTGTCGGGCGCCACCGTTGGGCGGGGGAGGGCGCGTCGGCCAGGTGGCTCGGGCGCGGCGGGAGTGGTCTGCCGACTGGCTGGAGAAGGTCGGAGGCCCCGCGGGGGGCCGGGGGGGGAGGGTTGGTGGCAGTGCGTCCTCGGCAGAATGGTATCTATAAAGACCTTTTCTATAGCGACAATCGTGACGAACGATGCGGCTTGCGTTCAGCGATGCGTCAAGAGTCGCAGGCACCATCGTGCAGGACGTTCACGCCCGCGTGGTGGGCCTCGCACGAATTCACATACGTCACGCCATCGCAGCCGCAAACCGGCTTGAACACGAGAGGGCACAGCGTCGGCCGCGGTTCGCACTGGCCCGTCCCGCTGCAGTCACCGTTCACCTTTGCGCAGTACTCGGTCTTGGAGCACTCCGTGTTGTCCGTGCATTTCTGGCAATCCACAGGGCAGCTCTGGGGACCTTCGCCCTCGGTTGCGTCGCAGAATCCATCGCCGCACGGCTTCCCGCATACGGCCTGGCACTGGCCATCCAGGCAGTCCCAGTGTCCGACGCAGTCCACCAGCCAGTCCAGTACGAGGCAATCCTTGTCCGTCGTGCACTGCGTGGTGGACCCGACGCAGTCGCAGCCGTTGTTCACGGTCCAGCCGCACTTCCCGGGAGCGCCATTTTCCGTCGTGCACGCCTCGGGCTTGCACGCCGGGTTGAAGAAGAGGTCGCACGGGTCGAAGACGACGGGCTGACCCTGGCAGGCGCAGGTCTGAAGGCCGATCGGGCTGATCACCCAGCGGCACGAATCCTTCTCGGTCGCCGGGTCCCCGTCGTCGCACGCCACAGCCTCGCACTTGGGGTTAAGCGCGAAACTGCAAGGGTCTTCGGCCTGGACGGGTGCGCACGAGCACCCAAACAGAAGGTCGGGCTCGCACTTCCCCGGGGCACCGGTCGGCATCCGGCACTCTGTGCTCTTGCATTCTGGATTCAACAGCGGCGAACAGGGGTCTTCCACGATGAACTGGCCCACGCACCCACAGTACGCCAAGCCCACAGGATCCTTGACCCACTGACACTGATCGTTCTGGGTCAGCGGGTTTCCGTCGTCGCACGAGGCCGGTTTGCACTCGGGGTTCTGTTCCTTGCCGCAGGGGTCCTGCGGAGGCAGGAACGGCGCGCACCCGCACGCCCCCGCCGCGTCCATCCGGCAGGTCCCCACGCCCCCGTCTGGCAGGGGGCATTCCTTGGGCTCGCAGTTGGGGTTCAGGTCCGGGCCGCACGGGTCCACCGGCACGACCTCGGGCTGGCAGGAACATCCCACCTTCTCGTCCTTCTGGCACTTGCCCACCTCCCCCGTCGCCAGTTTGCAGTCCGCCGGCTTGCACTCGGGGTTGAACAGCCAGTCGCATGGGTCCGCGGGCATCGTGTCCCCTGCACATTGACAGGTGTCCAGAGGCGCGCCGCCCACCTCGATGACCACCCACCGGCACCGGTCGTAGGAGGTCTCCGGTTTGCCGTCATCGCACTCCCGCGGCACGCAGTTGGGATTCAACGTGGCCTCGTCGCACGGGTCCACGCCTGGCTCCACGGGCAAGCACCCGCACAGGCCCTGGAAATCCTTGAGGCACTTCCCCTCGGTGCCGTCCAGTAGTTTGCACGCCTCCGGCTTGCACTCGGGGTTGAGCGCCGCCGCGCACGGGTCCTCGACCGCACCGCCCCCGCACGTGCACTGGCCCGTGGCCGGGTCGAGGGCACACAGCCCGTCCACGTTCGGGGCGATGGGGCACTTGCGGGGTTCGCACTGCGGGTTCAGGTCCGGGCCGCACGGGTCCTGGGGAGGCTCCTCCCGCACGCACGCGCACTCGCCGTTCGCGTCCTTCGCGCACTTCCCCGCCGTGCCGTCGCCCATTTCGCAGTCCTTCGGTTCGCACGCGGGGTTCAGTTCCTTGGAGCACGCGCCCGGGGCGACCACGTCCTGGCCGGGATCGCCGGCCGCCTCCTGGCCGGGGTCCCCGGGGCTCCCGAAATCATCCATGATCTCCGTACCTGATCCCGGGTCGTGCGAATCGCCGCCCGCCGCGTCCACCCTGTCCTGACCCGGCACGTCCAGGTTCCCGATCTCTCCTCCACCGCCGCCACCGGGGCCGCATGCCACAAACAGCGCGGCGAACCATAGACCTGCAATTCTTGACCGTTCCATTTTCTCTTCCTCCTAAAGGAGCAAGTGACGACAGAATCAGCCTACGGAAACCGTCCCACCTCTGCAAGCGCCCGCGCCTCTTCCGCGCCCTGGCCGCGGAGCATCCGCGCGGTGCAACGGACGAGGCGTCCGCTGTCGTCGCGGTTGTGGAGCGACCCCCCGAGACACGCGGTCCAGTCCCGGCACGTCCGGCACGCCCCCTGGCGCAGCCACTCCCGGTCCCGGAACGCCCGAAATCGTTCCCGCCAGATGCGCGAAACTCGCTCGCGCCGGGCGTCCCCCTGTACGTTGAACCCCGCGTGGATCACCGGGCAGCCCACGACGCGGCCGTCGTGCTCGATGCCGAGCACCGTCACCCCCGCCCGGCAATACAGGAAGTTCCCGCGGAGCAACCCGCCCTCCCATTCGAGCCCGCACCACCCGTCGTCCACGAACTCGACCTCCAGGTCTCGCCGGCCGTCCAGGAACCGCACGCGCTGTTCCGCGACCCAGGCGAGGACCCGACGCAGGTCCGCGGCGGACAGGACCAAGGCCGGGTCATGCGCCGCGCGGCCCACCGGGAAGATCGCGGACAGTCGGGCGAACGCGACCCCGAGGTCCTCGAAGCGCTGAAACACGGCCGGGACCTCCGCCAGATTCGCCGGCGAGGCCGCGCAGATCGTGGTGGTCCCGAGGTCCGGATAGCGTCGCTGGACATACTCGATGGCCTTCCAGGTCCACGCGCCCCCGGACCGATCCCGCCGCAAGCGCCTCTGGCCCTCCCCGATGCCGTCCACCGAGATGGTGGGGCAGCGCATCCCGGCTTCCACGAGCCGGTCCAGGAGGGTCGGCTCGCGCCCGTACCGCACGCCGTTGGAATCCACGGCCACGGTGCGGAAGCCCAGGCCCACCAGGAAGCGGACGACCTCGACGAGGTCGGGCCGGAGCGTGGCCTCGCCCCCGGTGATTCCGACCATGATGCGGGCGGGGTTGAAATCCTCCGCGATCTCGCGGAAAATGCGCTTCACCTCGGCGGTCGTCAGGTCCGCGCCGGGGCTCTCTTCGTGGGGCAGCACGCAGTAGGTACAGCGCAGATTGCACCGCCGGGTCGCCATCCAGATGACGAAGCGCAGGTCCGGGCGTTCCATGGCGCGGGCGAAGCCGTTGCGCCACTCGAGCAGGCTGCGCCGGTACGACTTCAGCCTCGTGCGGCCGCGCAGGATCGCGGGCAGGCGGCAGGCGAAGTCGGGGGACGGGGAGCAGGAGGCCCCGGCCTCGGCGGGTGCTCGGTCATCACGCGGGGCCCCGGCGGAGGGACCCACGACGACCGGTCCGCCGACCTCCCGGACGCCCGAGGCCATGGAGGGGTGGTCCCCGCTCCACGCGGGCGCGTCGTCCTCGCCTCGGCCCGTCATCGCGTCACGTCTTCTTCACGCACACCGTGGTGATGCCTACGTCCTGGCACTCGGAGCCGGGCGGGCATTCCTCCTGGCCCTCGTCGCAGGCGAGCGGTTGACAGACGTCGCAGGGCACGACGCACATCACCTGCCCGGAATGACAGAGATACTGGTCAGACAGACAGTCCTTGCTGTTCGAGCAGGCATCCCCGAAGCCCCCTGGTACCTTCCCCACGTCTCGCACGCAGGTCACGATGCCTGGAAACACATTCGTCCCATACCCGACGCACTTGGACCCTTCCGGACATTGCGTGTCCTCGAACGTGCACGGAACCGGCACGCAGTTCTTCTGGTTGCAGAAATCCGAAGGGGCCTGGCCGTCCCCGGGGGCCGGCGCGATGCAGAAGATCGTCTGCTGGCAAAAGTACTCCTGGAGACAGTCGTCATCCGTCTTGCACGGGGCCATAAAGCCGCCCGGCTTCGGGACAGGCTGCTGCACGCAGTGACCCTGGTTCCCCTCCGCCAGGCATTCAGAGCCCGGGGGACAGACCGGGTCTGCGGGATTGCACGGCACGGGCTCGCACGCGCACCCGCCGCAGCACGGTGTCGGGACGATGCAGATGGCCTGGGCCTGGCACATCAGGTCCTCGCTGCACCAGGTTCCCTCCTTCTCGCAGGGTGTCCCGGGGTCAACGGTCTCCGGCCGGCCCACGTCCACAGGGGCGATGGCGATGGCCGTCACGTCCTCGGGGCCAGGGTCGGACGGGCCGGGATCGAACGGGGCAATCACCATGGCCTCCGGCTTGCCCATATCCGGCCCATCGAAGGGCTCGCCCACGATCGCGACCTCGTGCGGAAACCCATCGTCAATCGGCGCGATGGCGACGAACTCCCGGACATCTACGTCCAGCGGTCCCGGATCGAAGGGCGCGATGACGATC
Organism: Deltaproteobacteria bacterium; assembly: GCA_037442805.1. Lineage (GTDB taxonomy): Bacteria > Myxococcota_A > UBA9042 > DTJE01 > DTJE01 > DYKK01. The sequence goes on along the minus strand of JBBIPO010000011.1, from coordinate 26,570 downwards.
GCATCGGGCTGGACGTACCCGTCCGGGGCCTCCCCGACCACGTCCTGACCCGCCGGAACCTGGTCGAGCGGGACCGCCTTCTCGACGTCGCACCCCGCCATTCCGAGCGGTGCGAGGACCATCATCGCGCCCCCCGCGTACAGTTTCCGGCGGTGTCGCCGTTTCTTGACCTGCGACATGGCGGCTTCCTCCCCGCGCCTTGATGGCATTCTAGCAAAATCCAGGCGGTCCAGAACGTGCGTTTTTCCGGGGGTTGCCGGCAAGACCCGAGAAATCGCACGTGACCCACCGCGCGACCGTGCGGGATCGGGGGACCTGGCCGTCATCTCCCCCTGACAACGCACGAATTCCGCTCGCCCGGGGACCTGGCCCGTGTGTTTTCCGTGGTCCTGGTCGCAAGACCCGGGAAAACACACGGGGCCGCCCCTTGCAAAGCCGCGCATCCGGCACGAGCCGTGCCACCGCGCGGGGTAGAATCGGCCGTGATCGCCACCGGCACTCCTGCGGAGAGGAGGTGTCCCGTGCTGGACCCCATCATCATCGTGAACCTGCTTCTGGCCGCCGTTGCGGTGGGCTTGCTGCTCGGGGTGTTCGCACGCTTGCGGTCCCTCGCAGGGCGGGAGGCGGAGACCCTGGCCCCCCTCCTGGACCGGTTCGAGGCCCGCCTGCGCGACGAGATGGCCCGCCTGCGGGAAGGCCAGGACCAAGCCGCCTCGCGCCTGCGCGATGGGCTCGCGGCCCAGGGGAACGCGACCGCGGCGCAACTGGGCGAGGCCCTGAAGTCGTTCGCGACCCAGTTCGGGGAGTCGCACCGGCTCGTGGCCGCGGAGCAGCAACGCCACATCGAGCAGTTCCGGGCGAGCCTGGACGCGAGCCTGGCCCAGGTCCGCGACGAGACGCGCCAGAAACTCGACGAGATCCGCCAGATGGTGGACCAGCGCCTGCAACAGACGCTCGAGACCCGCCTGGGCGAATCCTTCCGGACCGTGAGCGAACAACTCAAGGTCGTGCATCAGGGACTGGGGGAGATGCAGGCCCTGGCCGCGGGCGTCGGGGACCTGAAGCGGGTCCTGTCCGGGGTCAAGGTCCGCGGCGTGTGGGGCGAGGCGAACCTCAAGGTCCTCCTGGACGAGGTCCTCGCCCCAGGCCAGTACGAGGAAAACGTCCCCACGCGCCCCGGGTCGAGCGAACGCGTCGAGTTCGCCATTCGCCTGCCGGGACCGGACCCGGACACGACGGCCTGGCTACCGATCGACGCGAAATTCCCGCTCGAAGACTACGAGCGGCTGGTCCACGCCTCCGAGGCGAACGACCCGGCCGGCGTCGAGGAGGCCCGCAAGGCCCTCCAGACCCGCATCCGCGCGTGCGCCAGGGACATTCACGACAAGTACCTCGACCCGCCCCACACGACGAGCGTGGCGATCCTGTACCTGCCCATCGAGGGCCTGTATGCCGAGGTGGTGCAGAGCCTGGGGCTGGTCAGCGGGCTCCAGCGGGACTACCAGGTCCTGGTCGCGGGGCCGACCACCCTCGCGGCGCTCCTGACCACGTTCCAGATGGGGTTCCGGACGATGGCCATCCAGCGCCGCTCGCAGGAGATCTGGCGCGTGCTCGGCGCGATCAAGACGGAATTCGCGAAGTTCGGCGAGGCGCTCGACAAGGTCGGCAAGAAACTGGCCGAGGCCCAGAACACGCTCGAGTCCTCCCAGACGCGCAAGCGCGCGATGGAAAGAAAGTTGAAGGAGGTGGAGACCCTGCCGGAAGGAGAGGCCGCGGTGCTCCTCGGGATCGGGTCCAACGCGGCGGGGCGCGACGAGGAAGAAGGACACGGTTGACACCGCGAGCCGGACCGCGATACAAGCCGTGGGGCGGAGGCGCGGATGTACCTCGGGCGGGTTATCGGGACGGTCGTGGCGACGAGGCGATATCGGGACCTCGACGGGTATCGCTTCCTCGTGGTGCAGCCCTTGCGCCACGACCTGACCCCCCGCGGGACCGCGGTCGTGGCCGTGGACGCGGTCCAGGCCGGGCCGGGCGAGGTCGTCTATCTGGTGTCCAGCCGCGAGGCGTCCCAGGCCCTGCCGGAGCCGTTCGTCCCCGTGGACGCGGCCATCGTCGGGATCGTGGACAGCGTGGACGTGGTCGAAGACCAGGCACGGGGCCGGACCGGGCGCGTCCCACCGCCCCGGGGTGGACCGGGATGACGCTTGCTCGGGTCATCGGGACCGTGGTCTCGACCGTCAAGCACCCGGATTATCGGGGGTTGAAACTGTTCGTCGTTCAGCCGGTGGATGAGGACGGACGGGAAACCGATCCGTCGTTCCTCGCCGTGGACGTGGTCCAGGCCGGGGTGGGGGACCTCGTGCTCGTGATTAGCGAGGGCAACGGGGCGCGCCAGATCTTCGCGAAACCCATCCTGCCCATCCGGTCCGTGATCGTCGGGGTCGTGGACGAGGTCCACGTTCCCGGGGAGGCCGCCAAACCGCGGGAGGCCGCATGACGGTCCGCCAGACCACGCTGCCGGAACTCGAGCGCGAGGTGGTCCGCATCTGTCGAGCCCTGTACGCGCGCGGGTTCGTGGCGAACCACGAAGGCAACGTCACGGCCCTGACCTCGGACGGCCGCATCCTGGCCACGCCCACGGCCATGAGCAAGAACGACGTCCGCGAGGCGGACCTCCTGCTGCTGGACCGGTACGGGCGGCGGATCCAGGGCCATCGCAAGCCGTTCAGCGAGGTCTCCATGCACCTTGCCGTGTATCGAGCCAGGCCGGATGCCCGCGCCGTGGTCCACGCCCACCCGCCGCACGCGACGGCCTTCGCCGTGGTGGGCCGCCCCATCGAGGCCCCGTTTCTGCCCGAGTTCGTGGTCAGCATCGGGGGCCGCGTCCCGCTCGTCCCCTTCGCGCTGCCTGGGTCCGAGGCCCTGAACCAGGCGCTCGCGCCGTTCCTCGACGAGTACGACGCGGTCCTGCTCGCGAACCACGGGGTGCTCGCGTGGGGGCCCGACCTGACCACGGCCCTCCTGCGGGTCGAGCACTGCGAGGAGGCCGCCCAGGTCCTGGCCCTGGCGGAGCGACTGGGCAGGCCGTGCCCCATCCCGGAGCCCCTCCAGGCGCAACTACTGGAGGTCCGCACCCGGGCGGGCCTTGGCCCTGCGGGACGCGCGAGGTCACCCGCAGGCCGTCGCTGACGGACGGGTTCGAACGAGGGAGGAGTGCGGCGTCAGGTCTCGCGCAACCGCTTGATGATGCAGGCCTTGAGCGGGTCGCGGACCGGCGGGAGATTATCGCCCAGGATCTCCGCTTCCATCAACGCAATCTTCGCCCGCGTTTCCGCGAAGGCCTGTCCCCGTCGCGGCAGCGGCGCGGACGGCGGCTCGGACAGGCCGAACCGGATGCGGACGTAGCGTTCTTCTTCCTCGGTCAGTCGGCCTTGCGCGATGGCCCTCCTCACGTCCGCCTTCGTCAGTGTCACCGTCCGGGTACGGGTCTGAGTCTTTCTTTCCACGTTCGCTCTCCTCGTCGAAATAGGGACCAAGCCCACGACAAGGATACCCCCGGGGGACGAGGAACGACAAGTCCGGGGCGATCTGCACGGACTCACGACGCTTTTTCGGTGGCGCACACGGACGGCATGGACCGCGGCTGGGCCGCCATGCTAGAGTCCGCGCGCGCGAGAACGCGGGAGATCGCGACGATGGACTTCTGGTACGTGACGACGATCAAGGTCCAGTTTCGGGACGTGGACTCGATGGGGCACGTCAACAACGCCGTGTACGTGAGTTACCTCGAGACCGCGCGCATGGAGTTCTATGAGCGGGTGTTCGGGCAGGACGGGTTCCGGAGGTTCCCTTACATTCTGGCGGAGGTCCGAGTCCGGTACTTGCGACCGGCCCACTTGAAGGACCTCCTGGACCTCGGAATTCGGGTCTCCCAGGTGGGACGGAAATCTTTCAAGTTCGAGTATGTCATCAAGAATCACGCAACTGGCGAGGTCGTCTGCGAGGCCGAAACGACCCAGGTGATGTACGACTACGAGGCCAAGGTTTCGCGTGAGGTTCCAGACGAGTGGCGCCGAAGGATCGAGTCCCTGGGGGTGACGCCAAACGAGTCCCTAGCCTAGGGCCGGCGCCGGAACGTCCACAGGTGGTTCGCGGTGAAGTTGATCCCGAGGCCCAGGAGGATCCCGACAAGCGGCGCGATCGCGTGGTAGAGCCGGAACTCCCCGCGCAGGGCCACGGTGAACGTGTCGGTCCGACGCATGAGCGCGGAAAGCCCCACCGCGGTGAAGAACTGAACCGCGGCGGCTACGGACGACACCACGTAGAACTGGAACAGGCGACGAAGGAATCCCCCAGGGTCGCGGGCGGTCCGGTCCCCCCAGGTCCAGGCGTTGTTCAACAGGAAGTTGGTGAAGATCGACACGACGATCCCGGCGAGGTACGCGACGGTGTCCCGGTGTCCCGGCGACAGCGTCCCGGCGAGGGCGTGGGTGACGACCGCGACGGTCCCCAGGTTGACGGGCACGCCGGAGGCACCGACCACCAGGAACTTCACGAATCGCCGCTGGTCCTTGGTCATGTGGGACCGCAAGAAGGAGAGGGCCCGCTCGGAAAGGGTCACAGGCGCTCTCCTTCCTCCGGGAGCAAGAGCCTCACGCGGCCATCCAGGGACGCGGGCAGACGCTCCCTCACGGCCGCGAGGACCTCGTCGTTCTTGTAGATCTGGCTGAAATGATACAGCACGATGGCCGGACACTCGACCCGCTCGAGGCGCGGGAGGACCTCGTCGAGCCGCGAGTGTCCCCCCGCGTGCGCGTGGAACAGGTCGCGCCGGTCGTCCAGGAACGTGGCCTCGATGAACAAGACTCGCGCGGTCCGGACCAGCGGGTCGTCCAGGTCCATGCCATCGGCCAGCGAGTCCCCGGTCACCGCGACGAGCGGCTCGTCCACGACGCGGAACATCTCGTGGTCCCGCTCGCAGCGCAATCGGACGATCTCGGCGGATGGCAGCCCCGCGTATTCGTCCTTGAGTTTGCGAACCCGGCGCACCACGACGTAGCCGAGGGACGGCACCGTGTGCCCGACCGCGAACGGATGCAGAAACAGGGTGCCGCCGAGCGCCAGGTCCTCGCCGAGCCGGGCCCCGTCCACCTGGACCTCGAACGGGCGGCCCTGAAGGATTCCGAGCGTGGCCACGAAGTCCCGCAGCGCCTCGACCATCGGCTCGGGCGCAATCAGGCGCGGCGGGTTCATCCCGAGCAGACGCCGAACCCCCAGGTACATCGGCAGTCCTGACAGGTGGTCGGCATGGGTGTGGGTCAAGGCCACGGTCCCGGTCCGTAGGGCCGCCGGCGTGCAGACCCCGAGGTCCACGGACAGGTCCATCTCGGGGAAGGACAGGGTCGTGCCGATGCCGCCCAACGACCGCGCCCGGACCCGGATGCCCTCGATTCCCTCGTCCACCGTGCCCTCGACCAGCCTGCGCCGTGGCCCCTGCGCGCGGGCCGGATGAGTATAATCGGCGACCTGCGGAGCCGCAACGTGGACCACGGTCCTCGACCGACCGCCGCGGAACTGGACGTCCTGGCCCGCGAGTGCGGGCTCGACGGGGCCGGAGCTGCCCCCGCTGACCCGGTCCCGGTGGATCCCGAACAGGTGACCCGACTGGTACAGCGGTTGCCCCGGGACCTGGGATACGTCGCGGCCCGACTTCGGGAGCGTCTGGACCCGGGCCTCCTGCTGCCCGGTGTGCGGTCTGTGGTCGTCGCGTTCGTGTCCTACGCGGGGACCCTCCCGGGGGTCCGCGAGATGCCTTCGGGCCGCGGCTTCGTCTCGCGCTTCGCGTGGGGCCGGGACTATCACCGCGTGGTGGGCGAGCGGATGGAGCGTTTCGCGGGCGCGATCTCGGTGCGTTGGGGCGCTCGGGCGAGATGGTACGTGGACACGGGGCCCGTGTTCGAGAAGGCATACGCCGTGGCCGCGGGGCTGGGCTTCGTGGGCCGGAACTCCCTGCTCATCCATCCCCGATATGGGAGTTTCATCTTCCTCGGGTCCGTCCTGACGGAGCTCGAGGTCGCGTCCAGCGCGCGGCCGATCGGGGATGGATGTGGGCGGTGCCAGGCCTGCGTGAGCGCGTGTCCGACCGGCGCCCTGGACCGTTCTCGCGTCCTCGATGCCGGGCAGTGCCTCGCCCACCTCACGGTCAGCGACCGGTCCCCGCCCGACCCCGCCCTCGCGCCTCGCCTGGCGGGAAACCTCTATGGGTGCGACCTCTGCCAGGACGTGTGCCCCTGGAACCGACGCGCCGAGCGTCCCGTCCGCCCGGAGTTCTCGCCCCTGCCCGGGGTTTACATGCCGAGGCTGCGGGACATCCTGGACATGGACGAGGCCCGCTTCCTCGAGGTCTTCGGGCAGACCCCGGTGCGGCGGCGGACCTGGCCCCTGCTCCAGGCCACGGCGCGCCTGCTGGCGGAATCGAGGAGCCCCTGACGGACCGTCCCGTTCACTTCAGGACGCAGGCGTTGTCGTCGCAGCGGTAGCGAGGGTCCAGGCAGTCCGCGTCCTTGCGGCACACGAACGGCTCGCACTTCCCGGTCGCCTTCCGACACACCTCGCTCCCATCACAGTCGTAGTCGTCCTTGCACGGCCCGGACTTGGACCCGCAGGCCACCAAGCCGAGCCACAGCGCCATCAGGAAGACCCGGAACATGGCGGACACGCCCGCACCTCCTGGCGCGCATTCTACGCGAGACCCGCGCGGGCTGTCCACACGGTTGCACGCAGCGCGCCTGGAGCCGCAAACTCCAGTTCGCGGCGGCTGCGCGGCCTCCGGGCCGCGCCATCCGGCCTCCGGGTTCCGGGGTCCGGCAGTGACTCCGTGGCGGTCACGGACTTCGACACGGGCACGGTCACGGACACGGTCACGGTCCTGCCCGGGCAGCGCCCGCGCCTCCACGCGCGAGCAGGCGCTCGCGTCCCCACGGGGAGCCTGCTCGGAGAATCAGGGTGGAACAAGGGAAGTCCCGAAACCGCAGGGGTTGGCTGATCGTTTTCCTTGATCCGGTGGTCGGGGTGGCTAGAATGAGCCGTCTCGCCGGGGGGAGGCGGTGTTCGACAGGCGGGTCACGGTGATGGTGGGGCCGTACGGGAGCGGCAAGTCCGAGGTCGCCCTGAACGGGGCGCTCGCGGTTCCTCGCCTGGAGGGTGCGCGCGTGGCCCTGCTGGACCTGGACCTGGTCAAGCCCTTCCTGCGAGCCCGCGCCGGGCGCGAGTGGCTGGAGGCCCAGGGGGTCGAGGTCGTGGCCCCGACCGGGGACAACGCCTACGCGGACCTGCCGATCCTGTTGCCGCGGGTCCGGGTCCTGTTGCGCGACCCCTCGGTGCGGGTCGTGGCGGACGTGGGGGGGGACGAGGTCGGCTCCCGGGTCCTCGGGTCGCTGGCGGACGCATTCCCGGAAACCGAGTCCGACTTCCTGTTGGTCCTGAACTTCCGGCGGCCGTTCGCGGAGACGGTGGAACAGGCCGTGGCGATGGCCCGGGCCATCGAGGCGACCTCGCGGCGACGGCTGACCGGTGTCGTGTCCAACACGCACCTGAAGCACGAGACAACGCCGGAGGTGATCCGCGACGGATACGCGCTCGCGGTTCGGGCCGCGTCGGACCTCGGGATTCCGGTGGTGGCGGTCGGCGCGGACCAGACCCTGGCCGACCGCCTGGACCCGGGCGAGTTCGCGTGCCCGGTCCTGTGGCTTCGCGGGCTCCTGAGGCTGCCGTTCGAGGGGGGACCCTCCGTGCGCAAGAGCGGCCCACTCTTTGTGTTGAACTGAAGGGAGCGGCGATCACCATGCCTCAAATCGTCATTGACCCGGAAGCGTGCAAGGGCTGCGAGTTGTGCGTCCACGCGTGCCCCCAGGGGGTGCTGACGATGGGCCGGGACATGAACTCGAAGGGGTATTTCTACGCGCAGGTGAAGGCGCAGATGCGGTGCATCGGATGCCGCCTGTGCTGCATCGCGTGTCCGGACGTGGCGATCCGGATGCGCGTTCATGGAACATTTTATCGGTATTTTCAATACTAGCGCTTTCGAGGCGGTGGAATGGCCCGGAAACTGATGAAGGGGTGCGAGGCGATCGGAGAGGCCGCCATCCGGGCGGGCTGCCGGCTCTTCTTCGGGTATCCCATCACCCCGCAGAACGAGATCCCGGAATACATGTCGCGACGCCTCCCCGAGGTCGGGGGGACCTTCGTGCAGGCCGAGAGCGAGGTCGCGGCGTCCAACATGCTGTACGGCGCGGCCGGGACCGGCGAGCGGGTCCTGACCTCGTCGTCGTCGCCCGGCATCTCGCTGATGATGGAGGGGTTGTCGTACATCGCGGCCTCGGAACTTCCGTGCGTGATCGTGAACATCATGCGCGCCGGGCCCGGGCTCGGTGGGATCCTCCCGAGCCAGGGCGACTACTTCCAGGCGACCAAGGGCGGGGGGCACGGGGACTACCGCTGCCTCGTGCTCGCGCCCTGGTCGGTGCAGGAGGCCGCGGACCTTGTTCAGGACGCCTTCGACCTTGCGGACTACTATCGCAACCCAGTTCTGGTCCTCGGGGACGGGCTGATCGGCCAGATGATGGAGCCCGTCGAGTTCCGCGAGGACCGCGCCCCGTGCCGGCCCCTGCTGGACAAGCGGGAATGGGCCGCTCGCGGCTGGAAGGGCGACCGGCCGCGGGCGATCATCAGCTCGCTCTACCTGGACCCGGAGGTCCTCGAACGCCATAACCAGAAACTGAAGGCCAAGTACGACGCGATGGTGCGCGACGAGGTGCGGTTCGCCGCCTACGGGACGGACCAGGACCACGACGTGCTGATCGTGGCCTACGGGACCGTGGCGCGCGTGTGCAAGACCGCCCAGGAGGACCTGGCGGAGGCGGGCGTGCGGGTGGGGCTCTTGCGGCCCATCACGCTGTTCCCCTTCCCGTACGAGGCGGTGCGCCAGGCCGCGGACCGGGCGCGCGCGGTCCTGGTGGTCGAGCTCTCGACCGGGCAGATGGTCGAAGACGTGAAGATGGCGGTGATGGGAAGGCGCCCCGTGCACTTCTATGGGCGGCAGGGCGGGATGCTCGCGAGCCCGGAGGCCGTGGCCGACCAGGTCCGGGCGATCCTGAGCGAGGCCGCATCCGCGACCTCGCGGCGCGCCGCTCGACGGGGAGGTGCGTCATGATGGAACTCGTCTTCGGTCGCCCCCGATCCCTGACCCGCGTACCGACGCACTACTGTCCGGGGTGCACGCACGGGGTCGTTCATCGCCTGATCGCCGAGGTCCTGGACGAACTGGGCCTCCAGGGGCGCGCGGTCGGCGTGGCGCCGGTGGGTTGCGCGGTCGTCGCCTACGCCTACTTCAACGTGGACATGTACGAGGCCTCGCACGGGCGCGCCCCGGCGGTGGCCACGGGCGTCAAGCGGGCCCACCCGGAACTCATTGTCTTCACCTATCAGGGCGACGGGGACCTGGCGTCCATCGGGATGGGCGAGATCATCCATTGCGCGAACCGGGGCGAAAAGGTGACCGTCGTCTTCGTCAACAACGCCATCTACGGGATGACGGGCGGACAGATGGCCCCGACCACCCTGCCCGGGCAGGTCGCGACGACGTGTCCCTTCGGACGGGACGTGGAACACGCGGGTTATCCCGTCCGGATGGTGGAGTTGTTGTCGGCCCTGCGCACCCCGGCGTTCCTCGCGCGCGTGTCCGTGCACTCGCCCGCGCGGGCGATTCAGGCCAGGGCCATCCTGCGTCGTGCCTTCGAGCACCAGGTCGCGGGTCGCTGCTTTTCCCTGGTCGAGTTCCTGTCCACGTGTCCGACGAACTGGGGCCAGACCCCTCCGGAGGCGTGCCGGTGGCTGGAGGCCAACATGATTCCCTATTACCCGCTCGGGGTCTTCAAGACGCCGGAGGGACCGGACCGGGCGCCGGGGCCCGTCGAGCCGCTGTCCCGGGGCGGATCGGTCGCGTCGCCGATGCCGACCGCGGGCGCGCCGGGGCGGGCCAACGGCGAGACGGGGGACTGACGGGACGGTCGGTCGGGAGGCGATGACGATGCAGCACGACGTGATCATCGCGGGCTTTGGGGGCCAGGGGGTCATGCTGATGGGTCGCATCCTGGCCTACGCGGGGATGCGGCAGGGGCTCGAAGTGTCGTGGTTGCCATCGTATGGCCCGGAAATGCGGGGCGGAACCGCGAACTGCACCGTGGTCCTGTCGGACCGGCCCGTGGGGTCGCCGGTCGTCGAGTTCCCCCGCGCGCTCCTGGCCATGAACCTGCCCTCGCTCGACAAGTTCGAGCCCAAGGTGAAACCCGGGGGGCTCGTGCTCGTGAACTCGTCCCTGATCCCGAGGCGGGTCCGCCGCGACGACGTGCGCGTCCTGTACGTCCCGGCGAACGACCTGGCCAACGAGGTCGGGAATCCCAGGGGGGCCAACATGGTCGCGCTCGGGGCGTACGTGGCGGTCGCCGGGGTCCCCTCGTGGGACCGCATCGAGGAGGTCGTGCGCGAGACGTTCGCGCGCAAGGCCGGCCTGGTCGAGAAGAACCTCGCGGCCCTGAGGCGCGGGGCCGAGGCGGTCGCGACAGGGGCGACCGCGTCCCCCGCGGCCGCCGGGACTTGAACGGGAGGCACGCATGGACCCGGTCGCGGTTGACCTCGCTCCGCTACGCGACATCCTCGCGCGCTACGCAGCGGAGGAGCCGTCCCTGATCCAGGTGCTCCAGGACGTGCAGAGGCAGTATCGCTACCTGCCACGCCCGGCGCTCCAGGAGGTCTCGAAGGCCCTGGGCGTGCCGCTGGCCCGCGTCTGCTCGGTCGCGACGTTCTACAAGGCATTCTCGCTGGTCCCGCAGGGCGAGCACCTGGTGCACGTGTGCACCGGCACCGCCTGCCATATCCGGGGCGCCCCGCAGATCCTCGACGAGATGGGGCGGCGGCTCCGGCCCGACGCAAACGGCAACACCCCGGATTTGCGGTTCACCATCAAGACGGTGAACTGCGTGGGGGCATGTGCCATGGCCCCGGTGGTGATCGTGGACGGCCGCTACCACGGAGGAGTGCAGGCGACGAAGGTGACGAAGATCCTGGGGATCGAGAAAGGAGGGGCGGGCTCGTGAGGCTGGCATCGCGAGAGCGATACGAGGAGTTCCGTCTGAAAGCGACCGAGCGGCTGGCGGGGCTGCGCTGCCGGGTCATGGTGTGCACGGGGCCGGGGTGTCTGGCGAACGGCGCGCGCGAGGTCGCACAGGCGGTCGAGGAGGGGCTGCGCGAGCGGGGGCTGCTGGACGGGCGGCAGGGCGTGGAGGGCAAGTGCACGGGGTGCCACGGGCTGTGCGAGGCGGGTCCGCTCGTGGCCATCGAGCCGGCCGGGATCCTGTACGTGCGCGTCAAGCCCCGGAACGTCGCGGACATCCTGGAACGGACCGTGCTCGGCGGCGAGGTGGTCGAGAGACTCATCTACAAGAATCCCGCCACCGGGGGGCGGGTGCCACATTATCGCGACATTCCTTTTTATAAGAATCAGACGCGCATCTCCATGCGCAACGTGGGCCGCGTGGACCCGTACGACCTCCAGGACGCCGTCGCGCACGGGGCCTACGCCGGGGCGGTCCGCGCCCTCTTCGAGATGACCCCGGAACAGGTGGTGGACGAGGTGTCCCGTTCCGGGCTGCGCGGGCGCGGCGGAGCGGGATTCCACACGGGGCGCAAGTGGGCGGCGTGTCGCAAGGCGCGCGGGGACGTGAAGTACGTGATCTGCAACGGCGACGAGGGCGACCCGGGCGCGTTCAAGGACCGCGCGATCATGGAGGGCGACCCGCACTCGGTCCTCGAGGGGATGATCATCGGGGCCTACGCGGTCGGGGCGCGCGAGGGCTACATCTATGTGCGCGACGAGTACCCGCTGGCCGTCCTGAGCCTTCAGGCCGCCATCGAGGCCGCGCGGGAGGCGGGGCTGCTGGGCCAGGACATCCTCGGGACCGGGATGATGTTCGACATCCGCATCTCGCGCGGGGGCGGGGCGTTCGTGTGCGGCGAGTCGTCGGCTTTGATGCGCTCCATCGAGGGCAAGGTGGGGGAGCCGCGCGCCAAGTACATCCACGGCACTGAGCGCGGGCTCCACGATTGCCCGACGGTCCTGAACAACGTCGAGACCTGGGCGCACGTGGGCGCGATCCTCGCGCACGGGGCGGAGTGGTTCGCGGCGATGGGGACGCCGAAGTCCAGGGGGACCAAGGCGTTCTCGCTCGTCGGGAAGGTACGGAACACCGGGTTGATCGAGTTGCCGATGGGCACGCCGCTGCGCCGCATCATCGAGGACATCGGGGGGGGGATCCGTGGGGGACGGCGTTTCAAGGCCGTGCAGACGGGCGGGCCGTCCGGCGGGGTCATCCCGGAGGCCCTCCTGGACCTGCCCGTGGACTACGAGCAGTTGACGGAGCACGGCTCGATGATGGGGTCCGGCGGGATGATCGTGATGGACGACCGGACCTGCATGGTGGACGTGGCCCGCTACTTCATCCGCTTCCTGAATGAGGAGTCTTGCGGCAAGTGCGTCCCGTGCCGGGAGGGGCTCTTGCAGATGCTGCACTTGCTGGACGGGCTGTGCGAGGGTCGCGGCCGGCCAGGCGACATCGAGCGGATCGAGCGCCTGGCCCGCGGCATGGCGTGGGGGAGCCTGTGCGACCTCGGGAGGTCGGCGCCCAATCCGGTGCTGTCCACGCTGCGCCACTTCCGCGAGGAATACGAGGCCCACGTGCGCGACGGGGCCTGCCCCGCGGGGGTTTGCCGTGCCTTGACGGAATACGAGATCGTGACGGAGACGTGCGACGGCTGCCACCTGTGCGTCAAGGCCTGCCCGACCGACGCCATTGCCGGGAAGCCGAAGCAACGACACGTGATCGATCAGGGGAAGTGCATCGCGTGCGGGGAGTGCTACAACGTGTGCCCGATTGACGCGATTCGCCACCGTGCGAAGCCGCGGGGCCCGGCGGAGCGCGCGGTGGGGGCGACCGGGTGAGGAGTGGACATGCCCACGGTGACGATTGACGGGCGCAGGGTCACGGTGCGAGAGGGGGCCTACGTGCTCGAGGCGGCGCGCCTGGCGGGGGTGCGGATCCCGACCCTCTGCCACCACGAGGCGGTGGAGCCGTTCGGGGGGTGCCGCCTGTGCGTGGTGGACATCTGGAAACGGGGATGGGACGCGGACTGGTTCAAACTGGTGGTCGCGTGTCTGTACCCCGTGGAGGACGGGCTCGTGGTGCACACCACGACCCCCCGCGTGGTCGAGACGCGCAGGGTGGTGCTGGACCTCCTGCTGGCGCGGTGCCCGCAGACCCCGCTGATTCGGGACCTGGCGCGCGAATACGGGATCGAGGAAACGACCTATCGCAAGCGCGAGAACCCCGACGACTGCATCCTGTGCGGCCTGTGCTACCGCATCTGCGACAAGGTGGGGCCGGCGGCGATCTCGGCGGAGAACCGCGGGGTCCTGCGCGAGGTCGCACCGCCCTTCTTCGAGGAGCCCCCGGACTGCATCGGGTGCCTCGCGTGCGCCGAGATCTGTCCCACGGGCCACATCAAGTACCAGGAAGATACTTTTACAAGAACAATCTGGGGAAAGACATTCGAGATGCTGAAATGTCACTCGTGCGGGCGGGCGCACCTGACGCGCGCCCAGGCCGATTGGATGGCGAGGCGGGGGATGCCCGTCGAGCCCCTGTGCGATTCCTGCAAGCAACGTCGGACCGCGGAGGTGGCCGCGGGACTCGGGAGGCCGCGATGACGCGCATCTTCGTGGTCGAGGTCGAGCGGTGCATCGCGTGCGGCAAGTGCGAACTCGCCTGCGCCTTCGCGCACGGCTCGCAGTCGCGGCCGGCGCGTTCGCGCATCCACATCGTGCGGCGGGGACCGGAGGCGGGCGTCCCCGTGGTTTGCCTCCAGTGCCACGAGGCCGCGTGCGTGGCCGCCTGCCCGGTCGGGGCCCTCGCCCGCAACGAGGCGACCGGGGCGATCGAGATGCTGCGCGACCGCTGTATCCGCTGCCGCCACTGCGTCCAGGCCTGTCCCTTCGGCAACATGCTGTGGGACGACACCTATCACTGCGTCCAGAAGTGCGACCTGTGCGGGGGGGAGCCGCGCTGTGTCCCCTTCTGCCCCACGGGCGCCCTGTCTTACGTCCCCGCGGACCGCGTGGCCCACCGCGAGGACGACGCGCCCTCCCCGGTCCAGCCCTGACATCATCTGGACGGGCGTGTCCTGGCCAGGGCCGCGAGCCTCTCGATCATCGCGTCGTCGAAGACCAGGCCCGCGATCATCGCGGCCTCGCCGGGGTCGGTCAGGCGCGGCACGACGCGGGTCGGCGTGATTTGCACGGCCGCGCGGCTCGCCAGGTAGGCGAGGACGTCCGGCGCGATCGCCACGGGGTCCACGCCGAGCCTGGACGCAAACTCCTTGCGTTCCACCGGGCGGTTGCGCGCCAGGGCCCTCGCGAGTTCGTAGCGTGCCTCGTGCCCTGGTTCGATGGCAGTCCCCCGGTACACCCACCCGCGGTTACCCGGTCCGGCATGGACGTCCTCGTGCGCGTCCCCGAAGTCGGTTCGGTAGAACCCATGCCCGAAGACATGGGACTCCCCGTACGGACCGAAGGCCATCAAGGAACCGGGGCGATCCGGGTGGTGCTCGTAGCGGTCCCGGACCCATGCCGGGATGCGGCGTAGGACGAGGGTGGCCGTCCGGGTCCGCAGGACCTCGGGGTACCCGGCGCGCGCCGCGAGGTCGGCCAGGATGCTCGACGCCTCGTCGAAGGGGAGGGTGCCGGTCGCCACCTCCCGCCCGCCGCGCACGACCGGCTGGTAGCGGTAGAGCGTGATCGAGTCCGGGGACTGCTCGCAAAGGAAGCGCGCCCCCTCGCAGAAGGAACGGGACGTTTCCCCCTGGAGGGGGGCGAGCAGGTCCAGGTTGAGCCACGCTTCGGGCGCGCCTTCCCGGACCGCGCGAACGGCCTCCGCGATGCGGTCCGGCCCTGCGCGGGCTCGCCCCGCCTTGCGCAGGACCTCGCGAGACAGCGACTGGACCCCGAGCGAGAACCGGTTCGCCCCGGCGGCGACCAGGACCTCGACCGACGAGCGGGTCGTGGTCTCCGGGTTCATCTCGACCGAAAAGAACGCACCGTCCGGGAGCACGAGGAAGTCCTGGAACAATGACTGCACGACCCGGCCCCACTGCGCCTCGTCGAGGAGGCTCGGAGTGCCGCCGCCGACCGACGCGCACGTCACTCGCACGCGCCCCAGGGCCTCGCGGAAGCGGGCCGCCTCGGCCGCGAGGTCGGACACGTAGCGTTCCAGGGCCGCCGGGTCCCGGGTCGCGAGCGAATCGAACTGGCAGAATCGGCACTTGTGCGCGCAGAACGGGACGTGCAGATAGAACTGAAGAAGGTCCGGGGCCTGTCCGGCCTCCCGCTCGCGCAGGAGGGTCTGCCACCACGACAGGACCTGTTGCAGACTGACGGGTTCCTCGAGCCAACGCGTCAGGTCCCCGACGAAGACCTCGCCGGGCAGTCCGAGCGCGCGGATCCGGTCGAGGCGTCCCGCGATGTCGTGTGCGACGCCGGGTTTCATGGGGCACACCGTAGCCGCGGGAATCGGGCGTGTCAAATGGACGTTGCCTTCGACCCGAGCCGGCGTCCGGGAGTGACACCGGGGCGCATGGTGGCGGAGGTCGTGCGTTTTCGCGGGTTCTGCGGGCAGGACCCCAAAAAACGCACGCCTCAACAGAAGTCACCTGTCGGTTCGTTGAAAGACGGGCCAGGGGTTTGCTAGCATGGCTCCATGAATCGGGATGCCGTCTCGATCGCGCCGCCGGCTCGCCACGAGGGCACGGGACCGGTTCCGGTCCTGGCCAGTCTCCCCGGAGGCGACCGAAAGGTCCGACCCTGCAACAACGCCTGTGTGGACTGCCTGACCGACCCGGATGTCCTCGGCGCGGTCCCCCTGGACCGGGTCCCCACGGGGCGGGACGTGATCCTCGTGGGATACGAGCCGCTCCTGGAACGAGGTGTGTGGGCGTGGATGCGCGCCGTGCGTGCCCGCGGGGGTCGGGTGGTTGCGCTTGTCACCAACGGGCGCCTCTGCGTGTATGAGGAGGTGGTGGCCCGCATCGTCTCGTCGGGCGTGGGGCTCGTGGTGGTCACCCTGTTCGGCGCGACGGACGCGGAGCACGATGCCCATACGCGGGTCCCGGGCTCGTTCCGGCAGGCCGTGGACGGGGTCCGGCGCTTGCGGGCGGCGGGCCAGCGCGTCGCCCTCGCCTTCCCCATGCTGCAAGAGCCCGTCCACCCCGCCCCGGACGGGACTCACCCTTGCCTGGACCTCGCGTACCGCCTGACCAACACCGGTCCCGTGGTTCTGCCGGGCGGTCCGCACGGGGCCGTGATCCGTCCGATGCACGTCGGACAGGCCTTCTCGCCGGTCCCGGCCGACCATCCGGGCGGCTGGCGGTACGACGCGATGGTCCTGACCAGGCCGGAGGGTTTCTTCGGCCCGCCGCTCCTCCCGATGGTCCACATCCCGGTCGGGACCCAGTGCAACAACCGTTGCCTTTACTGCAACGTGCGGGGCGGCGAGGACCCGGGCCTGCACGGGCGCGCTTACGTCGAGGCCCTGCTCGAACACGCGGCACGCACGTTTCTGCGGCCCTCACCCACCGGGCACGCGGCCCTGGACTTCATCGGGGGCGAGCCCACGCTGCACCCGGACCTCCCGGCCCTGGTCGAGCGCGCCCGGGCTCTCGGGTTTTCGTGGATCACCGTGTGCACGAACGGCCGGAGGCTGGCGCAGAAGGGCTATCTGGAGCGGCTGGTCGCCGCCGGGTTGAACGGGGTCAGGTTCTCGATGCACGACCACCGCGCGGATCGGGCCGGGGACCTGGCCGGCCGCCCGGAGGCGGGGGAAGCGTATCTGGAGACCGCGCGGACCCTGCTGACCCGGACCGACGTGGTGCCCTACTTTTACCGGATCCTGCTGGCCAACAACCTGGAGGCGCTCGCGGACCACCTGCGCTGGCTCGCGGCCCACAACCAGACCGGCCGCCCCGTGCGCGTGCACCTGGGGCTTCCGAGCCGGCGCGGGCGGATGTTCGAGAATCCCTCGCTTTTCCCCCCCCTGGAGAGGGTCCGTCCCGTGGTGCGGGAGGCCGTGGCCGTGGCCGCCGACCTGGGGATCGAGGTCCTGCTGTTCCACGCGCCCGGATGCCTGCTGCCCGAGGCCCCGGCCCTGGCCGCATGTCTTCATGTGGAGACCGTCCAGGTGGACGCGGGCACGGACGCGGTCGTGCGCCTCCAGTTCGAGGGGGACGTTCACCACGAGGAGGCGTGCGGGCGATGTGCGGCGAGGGACCGCTGCCCCGGGCTCCCGCGGTATTATCACGACGCGGACCCCGAGGCCGCCGCGGCCTGGCCGGTGCCCTTCGAGGCAGCGTGATGGCCCGCGCGGTCCTGGGCAAGAGGTAGTGCCGCCGTGCCGGTTCCCGAGGTCCTCTACATCCACCCGAGCGGACACCTGAACGACCTCGTGGTCCCCACCGGGGCCGTGTCGTGCCTAAACGCGATCCGCGCCCCCAAGGTCGGGCGATACGCCTTCGAGGTCACGGACGACGAGGTACGGGCCGCGCGCGTCGTCGCCATGGACCTGCACTGGTCCGTGGGCCTGCCGGGGTTCGAGCGCCTCGTGCGGCACGTCCGGTCGATCAATCCCCGAGCGGTCCTCGTGGTCGGGGGGATCACCGCGGGGCACTATCCGCGGGTCCTGCTGGAACGCTACCCCGTGGATTACGTGGTCCGGGGGGACTCTGAGGTCGCGTTCGCGGCCCTGGTGGATGCCGTCCTGGCGGGCCGATCCCCGGAAGGGATCGCCAACGTGTACGGACGGGATCGGCCTGACCCGCCGTTGCGGCGGATGACCCGCGCCGAGTTCGATCGGACCGACCCGCTGACCGTGGAGTGGTTTCCCACGTATGCGCGGGTCACGGACTGGGAAGCGGCTGCGTTCTCGCAGGGCCGCACGATCCCCGTGGCCCGGGGGTGCCCGTTCCGGTGTCCTGCCTGCTATGGTTCGTATGCCAATATTTATGGCAAAGGATATCTCCTGCGTTCCCCGGAATCCGTGGTGGAGCGAGTCCGTCAGGCGGTGGGGCTCGGCGTGCGCCACCTGCGCCTGATCGTGGGGAAGCCGGGGGGCAGGGCCCTGTCCGCCATGGTGCGGGCCCTGGCGTCGGGCGGCCCCTACCGCTTCGCCGGCAGCGTTGGACTGTACCTGTGCACGGCCCCGTCCGACGGGGACCTCGCAGCCCTGGACGCGGCCTTCGACTGCCAGGTGGACCTGTCCGCGGTCCCCCCGGAGGAGCATGTCCCCCGGCTGTCGGGCGAGGCCCTGGCGGTGGAGAGTGCGGCCTGGGCTCGGGTTGCCCGGTTCGCGGAGTCCTCGCGCCGGATCCACCTGGACCTGTGGGCCACGGACTCGGGCGTGTTCCAACGCCTGCGAGGGGAGGTTGGCGTGGACCGGGCGCGGCGGGTCACGGTGAGCCTCGGGGCCGTGTGGCACGTGACCCGTCCCGTCGCGGGAAAGGAAACGACGACCCTGGCCGAGGTGCGCGACGCGATGGGGCCCGTGTGGACCTTCTTCGCTGCCAGGCTCTTGTCGCCCTCGCTCGCGCGCCTCTTGCGGCCGTTTCAGTTTCTCGACGCCCTGGCCGAGGACCCGGACCTCCTGCCAGACCCGGGCGGTGACCTGTCGCCGTTTTTCCAGACGATGATGGGGAACTGGCGACGCCATCACGTCCCGACCCTGCCAGGGCTTGCGTTCGGCCTCGTTCCGGTCACCCTGCGCCCGGGGACTCGACGAGGCCGCCAGAGCCACGGGACGCGATTTTCCGGCGCGATGGGCGTGGTCGAACGCGACCGGGTCGTCGCGATCGGACGGGTCCACGAGGTCCGGGTCGTCCCGGATCACCGAGGCGTCACCCTGGAGGGACCGTGGCCGCGAGGTGCCCAGGCGGTGGCCGTGGTCCCGATGCCTCTGGACGGGCGGTCCATGGACCGCGCCTGGCTGAACTCCCTGCTGGACGATGGGGTGGTCGTCCTGGCGGGAGGGTCCAGCCTCGAGGGACCCGCGGGGGGGGAAATCGTGCGTATCACGTTGAGGGTACAAGACATCACAGCGGCAGTCCTCGATGCCTCGGGCCAGGCCCTTGCCGTTGGACGGGCGGACCTCGGGTACTATCGGGTGCCGGGCGGTCCGGCCCGCCGAGGATGAGCAGGACGACATGAACCGCGTGACGGCCGGAGTCGTGGGGGGCGCGATCGGGGCGTGTCGGGGCGTCTTCCTCGTCCTGGCCTTGTACCTGGTGCTTGGCTGGCTCTCGATGTTCGCGTACGACGAGAGCGTCTTCCCGCTTGCCTACCGCATCCGGATTCACCTGCTGAGCGCGCACCTGTTTTTGGCCGCGGGCCTCGGGTGCGCCGCCGCGGTCCTGGGGCTGGTCCGGGACTGGGCATGTTCCCGCCTGGCCGAGGCGAACCTCCGCCGGGCCCTGGACCGGTGGTGCCGGGGCTCGCTGTACGGGTTCGCGCTCGCGACCCTGGGCGGCCTGGTGGTGCTCGGGACGTACGTCGTGCGCGAGACGCCCACTCGCATGGAAGACGGGTTGCCCTCGATGCGCCCGTCGTCGGAGTTCTTGTTCGATGTGCTGTCCTCCCGTCCCACGATCCACGTGCGGACCAACGCGCAGGGCTTCCGGGACCGCGAGTGGACCCCGAGGTCCGCCGCGGATGGACCGCGAGTCCTCCTGCTCGGGGACTCGATTGTGTTCGGGTCGGGGATTACGAGGCAGGAAGACACCCTCGGGCCCCGATTGCAGGCGGCCCTGGAAGGTACGGGAACCCAGGTATTCAATCTGTCGTTGAACGGGCTCAACATTCGCCAGGAGGTGGATCTTCTCGAGCGACACGTCCCGACGATACGGCCCGACCTCGTCGTCGTGGTCCACAATCCCCAGAACGACCTAATGCCCGTTTTGCCGTACTACGAGCATCCTGGGCTTGCGCTGGTCTTCATGCCCGCGATGCTAGAGTGGATCTACGCCCTCGACTGGTGGATCCAGCGGCACCCCCTGTCCGAGGTTCCGGGGCGACTGGATTGGTACCAGCAGGAACTCACCCGCCTGGCCCGTCTCGCGGACCGGCAAGGCTTCGATGTCCTGTTCACCTACCTGTCCAACCGGTGCCCGCCGGCGTATCACCGGGACCCACCCCCGACAGAACGCCTGTTTCTGTTCGCGAGCCTCCCGACCCTCCAGGAGCACCCCGGCCTCACGTTCCCGAACGACTTCCACCCCACGCCGGCCGGTGTGGACCGGATGGCCCGGGACCTCGCCCCGCTCGTGGCCCGCGTCCTGGCCGAGGGCGATGCGTGGCGGGGCGTGCCCGGGCGCGGGCCGATGGCCGGGTCCTTCGAGCGCGACTGCCTGGGTCGCCCGGGAGGGGGACCATGAGCGACCGTCCCCGCGAGGGCTTCCTCCGCTACTTGCACCGCCGCCGCCGCGCGTGGCTCCTGGTCGCGGCCGCGGCCTTCCTGGGCCTCGGGGTCTTCCTCCTGTTCGGCGCCGGTCGTTTCGTCCTGCCGGTCGTGTTCGGCGATTGACCCCCCGCCCCTTACAGGATCTTCCACGTGAAGCGCAGCAGGACGCGGTGCTCGGTCTGGAGGCGGTCCAGGCGTTCGATGTCGTAGATCATTCTGAAGACATAATTCATGGAAACGAATGAAATCAGGCGCAGCGAGACGTTGTTCTCCCAGATCATGGACGGGTGTCGTGGGTCCTGGATCGGCTCCAGGAGGTCGAATTCCGTGGTCGCGAGGAGGAGTTTCCACAGGGTCACGGCCGCGACGAGCGTGGTCTCGAGCCCGTACTGATAGGCGTTGGCGCGTCGAAACACCTGGTAGCGACCGCTCGCGTCCAGGCCCACGGGGGTCAGGAGCCCCCGGTTGAACAGGGCGCGCCCGCCGAATCCCACGCGCAGGTTTGCGTCGAGGACGTACGACCAGAGGGCCAGGACGCTCAGGCCCACGCCGCCCTTGACCTCGACCGGCGCGAACGGATTGGACAGGCGGAAGCGGTCCTCGCGCGTCCCGAACGTCCCCGTGGGGACCCCGTCCTCGGCGACCTCGACGACCTCGGTGGGGTCGGACAGGTACAGGTACGATGGCAGGAACGCCGTGCGCACGCCTCCGCGCAGATACGGCCCGAGCCACGGCCACACGCGATAGACGTACAGGAGGTCGAGTTTGGCCTCGTCCTGGTCCTTCTGGAGGGGCTGGCCCGGGACCTTGACCTGCTTCTCCTCGACCTTGAACCGCCCGTACAGGTAGTGTTTCGCGGGCCGGTACCACGCCAGGAAGTCCAGGAAGCCACCCAGCGTGAACCCGTAGCCGGACGAGAACCCCACGAGGTCCGAACGGCGGTTGAACTCGCCGTCCACGCCGACCAGGAGGCTCAAGTGCCAGTCCCGCAGCGCGGTCTGCGGCTCGGCGAGCGCCACCTCGCCCGCCCCGAGCAGGGCCCCGGTCTCGCGGTCCATCACGAGGGACAGGCGGTGCAGTTCGCCCGGCGTCAGACGCACGGTGAAGAAGTCGCGCCGGGCCTGGTAGCTCTCGCCGGTCTTGATGATCAGGTACGTCCCGGGCCGCAGGATCCAGGTGCGGACCTCCTCGCCGCGCTCCACGTCCGCGCCGAGCCCGAGGCCCACGTCGTGCCGGTCCGGCAGGCGCACGAGTTCGTAGGTCCCGCGAAACGGCTCGGACCGTTCGTCCACGACCTGCACCACGAGTCCGCTCCACGTGGCGGGGACCACAGTGGTGCGCCCCTCGCGGACGAGGACCCGGCGGCGCAGGCGGTCCTGGAGCGCCCCGGACCCGATCAGGACCTCGTAGACCCCCGGGTCGAGCACGGTCTTGTGACCCATGGCCTGGGTTGCGATCAGCGACCCGTCGCGCTGCACCAGGTATGGCGGCTCACGGCGTGGATCGGTCATGGCCGGCACGAACACGGCCCCCTTGCCCACCGGGATCAGGGTCGGGTCCCGTTCGGCCTGCTCGCGCGAGGCCGGGAGGTCCCAGGTTTCCGGGCGCTCGATCGAGGGAGGGGCCGCGGACACGAGGGCCGGCCACGCGACCAAAACCCAGGCCCAGGCGGCTGCCGCACGCCTCATGGCCCCCCCTCCTCGGGGACGATCAGGTCTTCTTCACCGAAGCCGGCCGGCGGAGCCGCGCCGGGCGGCGGGGAGGGCGTCCGGGGAGGAGCGGCTTCCTCGCGAGGAATCGCGGGCGCGAGGTCGTCTTCCGCCGGGGCGGGCAGGGGGAGGGTCGGCGCCACCCCGCGCTCCGCGGACAGGACGTGGTCCAGTTCGGCGACCGCCCGGCGCATCTCGTCTTCGAGGATCGCGGACAGGGCGCGGACCACATGGACGGGCTCCTTCTTATGCACGACCCGCCTCCGGTCGAAGTGGCCCCGCCACACAACTGCTTTGTCTCTGAAACGTATCAGCTCAAACCGCATGGCCAGGTGGCCATACCAGACGTCCCCGGAATCGAATTCCTCGATGGCCTCCACCTCGGCCCCCAGTTCGTAATCGGGCAGGTGTTCCCCGTACTCGCGCTCCACGTCCGCGACCAGCCTGGACGCGAGCAGGTGCCGGCCGACGATCTCGCGCAGCATGTGCTGGGGCTTCGAGGCCCACAGGCGGAAGGCGTAATACTGGAACAGGTACGGCGACTGGCGGTACACGATCTGCGGGCGGTCGTAGGGCAGGGTCGAGGTGAAGGGTTTCAAGCGCAGTCGCAGCGGGTGCAGGGGAGGGCGGGACTCGGTCGCGCGGTCCTCGGTCAGGGGATAACTGAGCGTGAAATACTGGCGCTGGGGCACGGAACCGCACCCCACGACGAACACCAGGCCGGACACGACCGCGGAAACGCGCGCCCTCATGGCAATTCTCGCTCCTGCTCCTTGGTGCCGCGCAACAACAGGCTCGGGTCCTCGCGCACGCTGCGCGCAAACTCGCTGAAGTTCTCGAGCGCCTCGCGCAGGTACGCGAGGCTCGCGAACAGGTTCTCGCGGCTGCGCAGGACCGTCAGGTTCACGTCCTGCAACAGGCGCGACCCCTCGCCGGTCAGGGTCTTCAGGTCCGCGAGGATGCCCGCCACGTCCGTGCGTTCCACCGCGGCGCGCAGGCGGGACGTCATGGCCTCCACGTCGCCCGCGATCCGCGCAATGCGCTCGCGCGAAACCCCGGCCTCGACGCCTTCCGCGAAGGCGCGGACCGCCCGCAGGGTCCGGGTCGCCTCCTCGTCCACCGTGCGCAGGAGCGACGCGAGCGACGCC
The DNA here is from genome assembly GCA_037442805.1 of Deltaproteobacteria bacterium. Classification (GTDB taxonomy): domain Bacteria; phylum Myxococcota_A; class UBA9042; order DTJE01; family DTJE01; genus DYKK01. The sequence continues at coordinate 3,104 of JBBIPO010000011.1, read as the reverse complement.
CCCGCCTCGCCCAGACGGGCCGTGACCTCGGCCACATTCGCGCGGTTTTCCTCGATGAGGGTGCGGGCGCTGACCAGCAGGTCGTCCGCGTCCTCCACGAGGCGCTCGACCCGCGCGCGGTTCGCGTCGCTCAAGAACTCGTGCACGCGGCCCAGGACCGCCTCGGCCTTCACCGCGATGTCCTCGGCCTTCCCGGTCAGGCGGTCCACGAGCGACTCGCCCGCCTCGATGCGGTCACCGGGCTTGAGGAATTCGCTTTCCGCCGTGCCGCCCGTCAGTTCGATGTACTTCAGGCCCGTGATGCCGGTCAGGTTCACGACGGCCCGCGTGTCCTTCTTGACCGGCGTGCCCCGGTCCAGGCTCACCGTGACCAGGACCGCGCCCACGTCCTCGCGGTCTATCCGGATGGAGTCCACGCGGCCGACTCGCACCCCGTTGAACTTGACCGGTGCCCCGGGTTCCAGTCCGCTCAGCGAGATGGTGTACCGGATCATGTAGACATCGCGGGGAGACGCGACCTGAACCCCGAGCAGGATCGCGAGGGTCCCCACCAGCAGCGCGAGCGACACTGCGAGGAATGCCCCGAGCCGGACCTTCTGGGCGGCCGTGATCATGCAGGGGTCTCCAGGAAATCGAGGAGGGGCCTCGTCGCGGCCGGGGCGTCCGGCGTGCGGCGGGCAAAGAAATCCACGACCTCGGGCACGGTGCTCGCCCGTGCCTCGGCCAGGGTTCCCCGGAAGACCAGTCGCCCACCCGGCGCCAGCATGACCACGTCGTCCGCGATGGTCTCGATGCTCGCGATCTCGTGTGTGACCACGACCACGGTCATGCGGAAGGTGTCCTTCAGGCGCAGGATCAGGCGGTCCAGGTCCGCGGCGGTCTGGGGGTCGAGCCCGGCCGAGGGCTCGTCGCACAGGAGAAGGTCCGGGTCCAAAGCCATGGCCCGGGCCAGGGCCGCGCGCTTGCGCATCCCCCCAGACAGCTCCGACGGCAGGAGGTCGGCGGCGTGGGCCAGGCCGACCAGTTCCAGTTTCAGGCGCACCACCTCGCGGACCACGGCGGGCGGCAGGGACGTGTGCTCGCGCAGGGGCAGGGCCACGTTGTCGGCCACGCTCACCGAATTCAGCATCGCCCCCTGCTGGAACAGAAGCCCCACCCGCGACAGGGCGTGGTCGCGCTCGTCCTCGTCCATCGCGAACAGGTCCTGGCCGGCGACCCGCACCCTCCCGGACCAGGGCCGCAGCAGGCCCACCACGCACTTGAGCAGCGTACTCTTGCCGCACCCGCTCCCGCCCACGATCGTGGTGACCCGCCCCCGCGCGATGTCGAGCGACAGGTCCCGCAAGATGGGGACCTCCCCGTAGCCTGCGGTCAGGTCACGGACCTCGATGATCGCGTCCGAGTCCATCAGTCCCCAAAATAGAACAACAGCGAGAAGAATGCGTCCGCCGCGATGACCAGGAAGATGGATTGCACCACCGAGGCCGTGGTCGCGAGCCCCACCCCCTCGGCGCCCCCGCGCACCCGGAACCCCCGATGGGCCGCAACGAACACGATGATCCAGGCGAAGGATACACTCTTGACGAGGCCCGTCAGCACGTCCTTGACCTGGAGCGCCCCGATCAACTGGTCCAGAAACGACGAGACCCCGAGTTGCAGGTAGGTCACGGCGATCAGAAAGCCGCCCAGGATGCCGAGCGCGTCCGACATCACGGTCAGGAGGGGCTGGGTCAGCGTGATGCCCCAGAACCGGGGCACCACCAGGAAGCGCACGGGGTGGACGCCCATGGTCTTGAGGGCGTCCACTTCCTCGGTGATGACCATCGTGGACATCTCGGCGGCGATGGAGGCCCCGCTGCGGCCCGCGAGCAGGATGGCGGTCATCAGGGGTCCCATCTCGCGCGTCATGGCCACTCCCACCAGGTTCGCGATGTAGATGTTGGCACCGAATTGCCGCAACTGGTAAGCGGACTGCAAGGCGACCGTCAGGCCGACCAGCAGCGAGATCAGCGCGACGATGCCCAGGGACTCGAGCCCGATGCGGACCATCTGCTCGATCACGGCCTGCCCGCGGACGCGGCGGCGGTCTCGCCGGAAGAGCCCCTCGACCGCGAAGAAGAGCGTGTCCGCCGCGAGGACGCAGAACTCGACCACCGCGAGGAACGCCCCGTAGGCACCCCCTCCCAGGCGTTCCAGGCGGCCGGGCCTACGCGCGGGGGGGGGCGCGGGCTGAAGGCGCACCCGGAAGACGGACAGGGCCTCGCGGGCCTTCGGGCTCGCCGCGACGAGGACCAGGCGCCCGCCGCGGCGCGCGACCGTCTCGGCCAGGACCCGGCACCACGCGGCCCCGGCACTGTCGAGCGAGGTCACGCTGGACAGGTCCAGGTGGACCTCGACCCCGGCGGGCAAGTCGCGCAGTCGCCCCCATGCCCGCGCGTGATGACCCGGGACGGACTGCCGGTCCAGCGCGCCCTCGATCGCGAGTCGGATGGGGTTCTCCTCCATCAGCCCCAACCCGTCTGGGTCATGGACCGGTCACATCGAACGGCGAGGACGGCATGTTGAAGCCGTCCACGATGCACATCCCGCCGCCGCACTCGCCCTCGCGGGTGTACCACCCGGGATGACCGAGTACGGCCCGGGGTCCGACGGCGGCAGGGGCTCGCCCGGGGCCAGATCGGGTGCCGGGTCCGCGCCCGTCGCGTCCAGGCTGATGTCCGGCCTCACCACGTCGCTCAGGCCGAGGTCGCTCGGGCACCTCGACTCGCCCGACCTGCACCCCACCACCACCCCTACCGCCAGCCCGATCCACCACGCCACGTCCCGCCGGATCATTGGTGTACCCCTCTCTCCCGCGCCCCAGCCGCAATGTACGGGCAACGCCCGGTCGTGTCAAAGAAACCCTGCGGACGTCCAAGACCAGTGCTGACGGACATCCACGTGAACGTGGACGAGAATGCTACGATGCCCTGCGACGATGACCGAGTTTGCGTTTGCAACGTGTCCGTCACCGTGACCGTGTCCGTGTCAGCGTTCGTGTCCGCCTCCAGTTCCCGTGGGGACGCGAGCGCCTGCTCGCGTACGGCCGCGCGAGCGCCTGCTCG
>JBBIPO010000010.1:5178-40153 GCA_037442805.1 Deltaproteobacteria bacterium | reverse complement strand
CCGGGGCCCCTGCTGCGGCCGGGTCGCAATCCGCGCTTACAGCGCGGATTGCTCGACTTGCTGCCACGATTGACAGGCGCGACAGACACCTTCCACCACTGGTTTACGTGGGGGCGCGAGCCCTGTTCACGTATCGTCCATCTGCTCAACCGATTCTCGACCATGCGTTTCCGTACCTGGTAGGATCGCCCCCGTTGGAAGGGAGGGGCGGCCATGAGACGCTTCTGTTTGCTACTGGTCGTTCTTGGCGCGGCCTGCGACTCGGGTGGGGTGATCCCGGCCGCGCCGGATGACGCGGCTCCCGATCCAGGCGACACGGTCGCGGACATCTCGGACGAGGTTCCGGGAAGCGATGTGGAGGAGGCCGGGGACCCGGTGTCCGATCTCCCGGAGGTTTTGCCGGATCTGACGGACCCCGGGGATGTCGCGCCTGGCGACGACGAGGGGCCCGGCGGGGACGCCGTTGCCCAGGACCCCGGCGAACGAGACCCCGACGCGGGCGACGCGGACGCAGGCGAGGTGGAATGGCCCCCGAGGGCCTTGCCCTTTGCCTTCACCCGGTCCGACGAGGGCGAACCTCTGGCCCCGGACGAGGTCTCGGAGTTCACGCGCCGCGTGACCGGGCTGTGGAAGAGGAGCGACTACTTCCGGTGGCTCCTGCGCACGAGCCACGGGGTGGACCCCTCCACGGGGAAGCCCGACTTTCTGAACTGGTGGAACGACGTCCTCGCCATCAAGTCGGGCGACCTCGTGACGTTTCGCCAGGTCGGGGGGGACCACAACATGTGGATCGCCTCGTCCAAGGTCCTGGCCCAGGCCATCGGGGGATACCTGCTGACGGGGGACTGGGTCATGGGCAAGGTCGTGGAGCAGTACTGCAAGGGCCTGACCGCCACCATGAAGGGGATGGTGTACGACGAGAACGACCCGCTTCCCTACCTGATGTCTCGCAACACGATGGCCATGGACCACGCGTTCACGCTCGATGACGTGACGTGGCGCGACGATGGGCGCAAGAAGGCCGTGGAATATTCGAGTCAGTACTATCCCTACGTCGAGTGGAACACTCAGCGATTCGAATACAAGAACAACCCCTTCTGGGGCGACGTCTGGGTCACCAACATGCGTTCCAAGGACGACGTCTGCCACATCGTGCGGACGACCACCTGGTTGCCTTACGTGGCGGCCGACGCCCCCGACGATTTCGTGCGCGAGGCCTGCGCAGAAACCTATGAGTACATGAAAGGTTTTAACAAGGATATCGTGGACCAGGGCTATTACATCCGGACCAAGGACCCGGAGGGTCACGCCTACATCATCCCGGACCAGGACCTCGGGTCCTACGTGTGGTACGTCGGGATCGATGAGCGCAACGAGTGCACCGCGCGGCTGGCGTCCGACCTCATCGCGTACGGTCGTCGTCTCACCAACGACTGCGGGACGGGGACCGGGTCCATCTATGACACCGTGGCCGTCATCACGCACTACTACAACTACGCCATCATCCGGAACTACCACATGGCGGCGCTCGGCAACGCCCTCGTGAGCCGGGACGATGCCGATGCCCTGGCCCTGCTCGAGGGACTCGCGCAGCGTGCCGATTCCTACACGCACCCGAGCCCCGACGAGCCCGGCGTCTCGCACCCGAACTGGTCCAGCGACGTGGCCGAGTTCCTGGTTCAGTCCGCATCTCTGGGCCTGCCCCTGACCTCGCTCGAGGCCCGCCTCGTGCACACGCACTGGCTCAAGGCCGTCGAGGCGTACGAGCAGTTCCCCCGCTGGGACCTGTGGGACCCGGAGGTCCCGGACGGCGAGTATCCGCCCAACGGAGGCTTCCGGCCCTCGCGCGCCCCAGACGGGGTGGACATCGAGAGCGTGGCCCTCTTCCTGGAGTATTGCTTCTCGCCCTTCCGCAACCCCGCGGGCGTCGCCCCCGTGGACTGCGAGGTCGTGCGCGACCCGGCGAGGTGGGGGGAGTGACGGCGAACGCCAGACGCATCGCCCGCCGATTCGCCATGCTCCGCCGTCGCCATTTTCCGTTTTCCATTTGCTGTCCGTGACCGCGTCGGTGTCCGTGACCGTGTCCGTGTCGGTGTCCGTGTCTGCCGCGGAGTCACTGCCGGATCCCGGAACCCGGACGCCGGACCCCGGCGAAACGCGAGCGTTGCTCTGGACCCTGGTTGACCACCCGTCCCCCAACTTGTACCATCATTCTGGAAACCATCGCCGGTCGCCTGGGAGGGGAGAAGCGAGCCGGCCGGGGCCTCGGTCCCGGGGAGGGGGAGTCATGAAGACGGCCTACTCGTGCGTCCTGATCGTGTCTGCCGGGCTGTTCGCATGTGTGGCCGGCCCCGGGTCACCGGAACCGGCCACCGTCCTGGGGCCCTCCGTACCGCCGGACTCGCCGCCCGAGGCAAGGCTCCTCGCGGTCGCGTGGGACACGGGGGCCACGCCCGTGTATCCCGGCGCGAGCGTCGAGTTCTTGCCCTGGCACCCTCCGCCGACCGTCTTCGCCCGCGTCCTGGACGACTCGGCGGTCCAGGCCGTCGAGTTCTGGGTCGGGCCCAGGAAGGCCGCGGAGGTCACCCCGTCCACGAGCATGGTCACCTTTGCTGTCGAGGAGGCCCCGCCCTACCCGACGGTCGTCTCCTTGCGGGTCGTTGCGCGCGACGACTCGGGACAGGAGACGGAAGACACGGAAGACCTGTTGCTGCTCCCGGCCACGTACTCGTCCAGCCAGGTCGTCCGGACCGACTGGCGCCTCGTGGTGGACGGCCCGGACTCATGGACTCCCTCCTGCGGGCAGGTCCGGGTGAGGGCCCGACTCGTCCACGAGGAGCCGGGGAATCCGTTCGAGTTCCTCGACGCAGTGACCTGGACCGTCCTCCTCGACGGCCAGGCGGTGGCGACCTCGGATGGCGAGGAACTGGACCAGGTCGTGGACCTGTCGTCCGTGGGGGGCGGGCCGCAGCCCCTGCTCGTCTGGGTGGGCCTGCACGCGGTCAACGCCCTCGACGGGACGGAGACCTCGTGGTCCCTCGCCCGGGAGGTCGGCCTCGACGTGACAAGCGGCAAGTCCTGCGAGCCGCCCCCTTGCTCCGTGCGCGTCGCCGGACTGGATCAGGGCGAGGTCGTCGAGACCGTTCCCGGGATCGTGTTCGCGGAGGTGGACCCGGACTCCGAGGGCACCCGGGTCGAGTTCCACGTGGACGGGACGCTGGTCTGGACGGACTCGGTGGCGCCGCACGTCGCGCCCTTGCCGGACCTCGGCGACGGGCGTCATGTCCTGAAGGTGGTCGCGAAACCCCCGGCCGGGGGCGAGTGCGAGGACCGCGTCGGGTTCACCAAGGACGCGACGCCGCCGGTCCTGTCCGTCGGCCCCATCGTTTCCGACCCGTCTCGCTGCTTCCCCCGGGTGACCCTCCGCGTCCAGGACACCACCCGAGTCGAGCTTGACCCCGCGCGCACGCCTGACGCGCCCCCGACCGCCGACGAGTCCGGCACCCTCGGCATTCCGGTCTGGGCCGACCCGGACACGGCCTGGACCGTGACGGCCCGGGACCAGGTGGGTCACGCCTCGCCTCTGTCCGTCGAGATCCCCCACGATGCCCGCCCCCCCTGGGAGGTCCGCGCGGTGTTTCCGGACCGCGCCTGGGGGACGTCGCTCGTCGGGCTCGCGTGGGAAGACTGCGCGCCGCCCGAGAGCCTGGACCTCGCGGCCTTCGTGGACGGGGCGCCCGCGGCCGCGGCGGGCCTGGTCCTCGGCGGGGTCGAGGACATCCGCGACCTCGGCTGGTCGTTCCTGCTGCCGGGCCGGTGGGACACGACGACGGTCCCCGACGGACCGCACGAGGTCCTCCTCCTGGGGGTCATGGACGGCGTCCCCTTCGAGGTCCGCGCGCAGGTCACCGTCCAGAACTCGGCGATGACCGGAGAGGAGTTGCAGTTGTCCGAGTGCGACCCGGACTTTTCTTCGTGCGGTCCCGTGCGCACCGGGCGGGTGTCGGGACCGGTGGGCGTTCTCGCCGAGGTCCCCTGGTACGATCTGGAGGCCCCGCCTCCTGTCATCACCATCCGGGCCGCCGATGCGGTGGTCGCGCAGTGCGAGGACCGACGCTGCGCCTGGGTCCTCGATTTCGAGGCCGCGGGAATCCAAAGCGCGCTCGTCTCGGCCACGGCGGACTTCCAGGAGGTCGGGGTGCGGCTCGGGGCCTCGGAGACCTGGACCCTGGTCGAGGACGACCTCGACGGGGACGGATTCCCGGCGATCGCGGACGGCGGGGACGATTGCGACGACCAGGACCCCTTCGTCCACCCGGGCGCACCCGACCCCGAGGGACCCGAATGCGCACGGGCCGGTTTCCCGAACGAGACGGTCGTCGCCGTCGGGGCTGGGGTCGGGTCTGCCTTGAGCGCGTTTCGCACGGCGGACGGTGCTCTGCACGTGGTGCACTGCGTCGCGTCGTCCCATGTCTTCGAGTGGGTCACGCTGGGGGGGACCGAGCCCGTGGCCCGCGCCCTGGACCCGGGCGTGCCCTCGTGCGGGGCGGCGACCTCCCAGGTCGCGTTCGACCCCCAAGGAACGCCGTGGGTGCTCCTCGATGAGCCGGGAGCGGACCCGCGATTCGTCCTGACCTACCTGCAAGGCGACTCCCTGGCCGTGGAGCCCCTCCCCATCCGCGCGGACCTCGAGGCCCACGCCGCGCTCACCGTGCCCGCCGAGGATTCCCCGTTGATCCTGGTCGCGTATGGCTTCTACGGAAACATGGAACTCCGGTTGTGGCGGCGGGACCACGGCGCCTGGACCGAGCAACCCCTCGCGAAGTATCCCGGGTGGCCCGCCCAGGGTCTGGACGCGGTCTCCGCGATGGGCGCGACAAGAGCCGGCACGGCCGTGGTCCAGATGGGGGTCGCCCCTCTGGAGGTCTGGTCCTTCGACGCGGCGGGGAACGGCACGGCCACACCGGTGGCCTGGGACCTCCACGACGAGGCGGTGGCGACCAGCCACCATGACCGGTTGCCATTTATGCCGCAATATTTTGAAGTGAATGTAGCGTCCACCGTGACCTTCTGGTCGCTCCGGGGCGCGACGTGGGGCCGCGCGGGCGAGCCGGTCATCGTCTTGACGAGAGATGGCATCCCCTATCTTGTGCGGGCCGCGGGAGCGGGCGCGCGGGTCTGGTTCCTCCCGGCGGATTTCCCGGACCCCTCGGGCCGGCCCACCTGGTCCCTGGACCCGACCCTGGACGTGTCCGTGGGCGCGGCCGCCACGGGGTCACCGTTTCTGGCCTGGGTCACGGACCCCTGCATGAACTGGGGGAGGAGCCCCTGGTACGACCTGCCGGTGTGCAACCGCCTCGAGTTCGCCCCCGCTCTCGAGACACAGCCGGTCCTGCGGGTCGCGAGATTGCACGGCAGCGCACTCGAGCGCCTCGAGGTCCCCGGGGACGCGGCCTTCGAGCGCGCGGAGGTCGTGGCGGGCGGAACCGGGGCCGGCGAGGTGGTCGCGCGCACGGCGGGTGGCGGCGAGGTCCGGTTGCTGTCGTGGCCGTGCGAGGAGTGGGTCGAGGACGACCTGGACTGCGACGGGGGCGCGCGATGACGGAGGGGGCCATGGACGGAAAACAGACGCTTGTGTGCGTGGTGCTGGTCTTCCTGTGGGCCGGGGCGTGCGGGGGAGGGACATCTGGAGCGCCCGCCAACGACCCCGGCGAGGCTGGCGATGTCCTGGCGGACGGACCGGGGCCGCGTGGGGATGGCGACGAGGCTCCCCCGCCGGACGGCTGCCCACCGGCACCGTGCGAGGAGGGAGAGCGACGTTGTTCCGGATACGACGACGTGGAGAAGTGCCAGAGGGACCACAACGGCTGCCTGCAATGGGAATGGGTCGAGACCTGCACCGATGACACCTGCGTCGCCTTCTATCGGTGCCAGGACGGGATGTGCGTGGAGGACGGTCCCTGGCCCGAGCCGCCGGATTCCGACGGGGATGGATTCAGCCCGGAGAACCCGTGTTCCTCGCATCCGACGGACTGTGATGACGATGACGCGAGCGTTCACCCCGGCGCCATCGAGGTCTGCGACGGGACGGACAACGACTGCGACGGGGAGACGGACTCGGTCGGTGGGGACCCGTCCAATCTCCCGGAATGCCTGGTGTTCTACGCGGACCGGGACCAGGACGGGCATGGAGACCCCCACGACGCCCGGTGTCTGTGCGCCGCGTTCGGTGTCCACACCGCAGGCACGGGGGACGACTGCGACGATGACGATCCCTCGGTTCCGTCCGAGGCCACGGGGTGCGTGGGCGGCTGCCCAGACGGGGTCCCGGAGTCCCCCGAGGTCTGCGATGACGGCAACACGGCCCCGTTCGATGGGTGCGACGCCTGCAACGGGGAGCGCAACTACGTGAATTCCCCCGACATGCGCCGCTCCTGGGACCCGGCGGTGGCTGTCACTCCCTCCGGGCTCGTGGTCGCCTGGTCCGGGCCGCCTCCGGGAGCGAAGCGGTCCCAGAATATCTACGCGCGCCTCGTCGCCCCGGACCTGACGTTTCGCGGCGATACGCGGATGCTCCACGACGAATCCGACGCGGTTCGCGGGAGCCCCGCGCTCGCGGCCCGCGCGGACGGGGGGTTCCTCGCGGCCTGGGACGCCTGGGGCGTGGACGGGGACGAGTTCTCGGTCCACGCGAGGGCGTTCCATCCCACGGGGGTGCCGGTGGGTCCCGAGGTCACGGTGAACGAGCACTGGCAGGCCCGGCAACTCGCCCCGACCCTGGCCGTGTCCGGGGACGTGGCGCTCCTCGCGTGGCAGACCCACGATCAGAACGGCGACGGGTACGAGGTCTATGCCCGGTTCCTCGACGTGGACGCCACGCCGATCGGCCCCGAGTTCCGCGTGAACGAGTCCCTGGCTTCGGACCAGTTCCTCCCGGTGGTCGAGGGCCTGCCGGGCGGCGCGTTCGCGGTGGCGTGGGTGTCGCGCAACCAGGGTCCGGCCGACCTGTCCGTCGTGCTGACCGTGTTCGATTCCGACCATCAGGTCCGGGTGCCAGAGACGGTGGTGTCCGCAGAGGAGACCGGCACTGAGGTCGCCCTGGCCGCCTCGGAAGAGGTCGTCGCCGTGGCCTATGTGGAGAGACGGTCCTGGAAACTCGGGGGCACGCGATGGTGGATTCACGTGAAGTTCATCCGACTCGATGAACCGGGCGCCCCTGCCGAGGCCGTCGTGAGCCCAGACCCCCCGAACTCCATGGACCAGGTCGGGGCCTGGTCCCCGGCGCTCGCCCGGATTCCGGGGGGATTCTTCCTCGTGTACCTGGAAGGGGTGGCGCGGGCCCCGACGTCCTTGCGGTTCGATGCGGAGGGGAACCCGGTGGGAGGCGGTAGCCTCTACCCGCCGCTCGCGTCCTGGCCGGAAACCGCGATGGCCTCCTCCGGCTGGCCGGCGGTCACGACCATGCCCGACGGCCGCGTCGCCGTCGTCCACGAGTGCTCGCCCCCGGCCGGGGACGCGTGGCTCCCGCACGGCCTGTGCTTGAAGGTCGTATCGCCATGAGCCTGCCTCCCCCGCGCCGGCAAGGTCACCCGCTGCGTTCGAGGTCCGCGATCCATTGCCGAACCGCGGCGGCAAGCCCCTTCAAGTCCGCCTCGTTGTCGCGCACGGGATGCCTCAACTCGAGCGCGCTCAGACGGTCAGGCGCCATGCAGCACCTCCCCTTCTTCCAGGGCGCGGCGCACGACCGCGACCCGCGCGGATTCCGCGCGAACGAGGTCCACCGGCACGGGTGCACGAAGCCAGAATCGTCCCACGACCTCGGCGCGGCGCTCCGGAGAGAGACCCTCGACCAGGAGGCCCACGTCCGGGTGGTCGTCATCGAAACCGCGGAGCATCGAGCCGGACAGGACCACCTTCCGGGCCCCGAATTCCTCGACCAGGATTCGCACCATCTCCGGGAGGGCCTCGCGCACCCGCCGCCGGAGGTCCTCGCAGTCCTGGCCCCGGCGCGCATTCCTGGCGAACAGGGCCTTCATGATCGTCATGATACCCCAGGTGCCACGACGAGTGCGCGTCCGCCACCGTCGCCTCAGGGAAACGTGGCATTGCGTCGGACCGGCGACAGGTCGGCGGTTTCCACGACGTCAGTAGTTCGTCACCATCATGATGCAGGCCCGGTGGACCACGTGCGGGAAGCGGGTCCGGGCCGCCTCGATGACCCCGTCGTCCCAAGAGCCGTCCTGGAACCACACGGTGTCCACGACCGCGGGGTCCAGGGATTCCAGGACCTGGCGCGTCACGGCCGGGGGTGTGACGAAGTTCACCACGTGGATGGGGGGCGGGGCCTCCGCCACGGTCGGGTACGCCCGCAGGCCCGCGATCTCGGGCTCCTTGGGGTGGATGGGAAGGACGGTGTAGCCCTTGCCGTGCAGGTTGCGGACGATGATGTGGCCGTACTTCTCGGGGTTGTTGCTCGCCCCGACAACCGCGATGCGCGTCCCGGAGCCCTTGCGCCGGAGCCGCTCCATCACCGGGGCGGGGATCGGGAATGGCCGTTCCACGGGGTCCTCCTTGTCACGGATGCCGAGCCACACCATGAGGTCGCGTGCCCCCTGGCGCAAGAGGGCCCGCGTGGTCCCTGGCCGGAGGCCCGACGCCAAGAGGTGACGGCTCCCTACGCGACGGCTTGTCGTTCGCGTGTCCTCCGCATCAGGTCCGCGAGGGTGATGCCTCGCAAGACGCGCTCCATTGCCTCGGTGACTTCCCGCCAGACCTCGCGTGTCACGCAGTCGGCTGCGCGGTCGCAGCGGGTGGGGTCCAGCACGCAGTCCACGATGGCCGTGCGGCCCTCGACCGCGGTCACGATGTCGAGGAGCGTCAGGGACGCGGGGTCCGCGGTCACCTGGAACCCGCCCCGGGACCCGCGGCTCGCGCGGATGTAACCCGCGTGCCGCAACTGGCTTAGGATCTGATCGAGGTACTTGGCCGAGATCTTCTGCCGTTGCGCGATCTCGCGCAGGCTGACCGGCGCCCCCGTTCCGTGCAGGGCCAGGTCCAGCAGGGCCCGCGCCGCGTATCGTCCTCGCGTGGACAACTTCATGGTTCCGTCCTCCGGACAGGGGAAGAAGTCGGACCCCCTCGCGGGTGCGCGGACTGATCCTGGCGCGTCCCGTTCACCTGAACCATGATGGATTTTCTGGAAATGTGCAGTTCGCAGGTGCAGCCGGGCGGGACCATGCGCCCGTGAACCCGGCACAACCCCTGGTCTCCGCGCGCGTCCCCGCGACCCGACCCCAAGGCCAGCAAACCCGGAAAGGCCTGCTCGAACGCCTCCGGGTCGTCCTCGAAATGGCGGCACGAGGCGCACGACGGCGCGCCTGCGTGTTTCATTGCAACGCCCTCCAATAGGACGAGAACAATCGCGTGGTCAAGAAGTACCCGAGAGGCACGTTCACCGCCACTCCGATGGTGAAGGCCCAGAACGGTTTCAACCCGAACGTCGCCAGTTCCCGGAAGCGGGTCGAGAGCCCGATGCACAGGAAGCACAGGACGAACGCCCACTCGCGCAGTTTCTTGATGGGGCCGATGACGCGCGGCTTCAGTTCCTTCTCGAACCAGTCGGACGGAGGCGACGCCGGCCCGGACGACGCCTCTCCCACGGCGCTGGATGGCACCGTTCCCCCGCCTTCCGGGGGCATGGACGCCACCACGCTCATGATCACCGACGCCGCGAAGAACCCCAGCACGAACTTCGGGAATCGCTCCCAGATCACCGACACGCCCACGCGGCCCGTCGGCCCGCCCACGGCGCTCTTTCGTTCCCAGAACACGACGGACACCACGGACAGCACGAGCGCCCAGATCCCGATCCAGATGTCCCGGCCGATCACCTTCATCAGGGTGAAGGCGTAGATCGGGGCCTCTCCGTGAGTCCTGGCGAGTTCCGCCACGACCGCGAACCCCGCCGCGTCCGCGTACTCCGAGGTCCCCACCCAGGCCCCGGCCTCGCCGGGCGACAGGTGCCACCAGGCGGTCACGTCGCCGGCGGGGATCATGACCTTGACCAGAAACGTCAGGACAAAGATCATCACGATGGCCCACACCGACACCACCGCGATCCCGATGGAGATGTGTTCCTTGTCCGCCTTGACCGCGCCCCCGATCGCGATGGACCCGGACACGCCGCACACGGCCCCGCCCGTGCCGAGCACGGCCCCGAATCGCGGGTCCAGGCCGAAGAGCCGCGTCGCCGCCAGGTAGATGGTCAGCCACGTCGTGACCGACACCAGAGTCGCCTGCACAAAGGCGATGGGACCCGCCTGGGCGATCAGCGTCAAGGGGAGCGTGGCGCCGAGCAGCACGATCCCCGTCTTGATGTAGTACTCCGTGCGCAGGGCCGGGCGCAGCCAGGCGGGCGCGGGCCGCAAGTTGCCGAGGACCAGGCCCACCACGAGCGCGAGGAGCGGCGCGCCGAGGTCGTAGCGCTGCATCCCGGTCCACCCGGCCAGGTAAAAGACCGCGAGCGCCCCCGCGAACAGCCCCGCGAAGCCGGGCAGAAAGGCCCAAACCGGGGTCCCCATCACGCTCATGCTCGCCGTCAACACGACCGCGAAGCCGACGAAGACCGCGAGGTATCCGCCCCAGTGCTTCGCAAGGTCCGCGACGGCCTCACCCGCGGACGACCACGTTCCGGGCGTGACCGCGTACGGCGCCAGGCTCGAACCAGCCCAGAAGCATCCCAGGGCCAGTCCCACGATGCCCAGCCCGACCCAGATCGCCCAGTAATCTTCCGTCCGAAAGACCTTCCATCGTGGCGCGGCCATCGTGACACCCTCCCGACCAGGATGGGCCGGAGTCTAGAACGGGACCGCGCTGATCTTCAATGACGGGAGCGGGTGCAGCCGGGCCGGCCCGCCTGGCCGCACCGCGCGCGGGGACTGGTCCCCCTCTGGCGCCATCCGCGGCGGAAAGCCGGATACGCCTGCTTCCCTTGCAATTTTTTCCCCTTGCGAGTTTGTTCTTGCATGTAACCGTTCAAACGGTTATAAGCCACATCGGCCCTGCGGGGAGGAGACGATGAAACGCCTCGCGGTCCTGTTCAAGGCCCTGTCGGACGAGACGCGGCTCGTGATGATGGCCCTCCTGTTGCGCCACGGGGAGCTGTGCGTCTGTGACTTTGTACGGGTCCTCGGGGTCACGCAGTCCAAGGCATCGCGGCATCTGCGCTACCTCCTGCACGCCGGCCTCGTGCAGGACCGGAGGGACGGTGTGTGGGTGCACTATCGGGTCCATGAATCGCCGGGTCCCGAGGGCCGCGCCATGCTTGAGGCGGTAAAACCCCTCCTGGATCGCCTGGACCTCGGCGCTTGCGAGCGCGACCTCGAACGATGGCTTGCGGGCAAGGCGGCTGCGGCCGAGCCGTGCCGCGTGAACACGGAATCAGCCCCCTCTATCAGGAGTCCAGCATGAATCGCCCATCGAACGGGAGCGGAACCCCGGAAGGCCTGGCCCGGGGCCTGTCGTTCCTGGACCGCTACCTGACGCTCTGGATCTTCGCGGCCATGGCCGTGGGCGTGGGGATCGGGCACTTCTTCCCCGGGACCGCCCGCGCCCTGGAAGCGCACTTCCAGGTCGGCACGACCAACATCCCGATCGCGGTCGGGCTCATCCTGATGATGTATCCGGTCCTGACCAAGGTCCGCTACGAGGCGTTCGGCACGGTCTTCCGCCACGGCCGGGTCCTCGCGTTGTCCCTGTTCCAGAACTGGGTCGTGGGGCCGATCGTGATGTTCTTGCTCGCGGTGCTGTTGTTGCCGGACCACCCGGACTACGCGGTGGGCCTGATCCTGGTGGGGCTCGCGCGCTGCATCGCGATGGTCCTGGTCTGGAACGACCTCGCGAAGGGGGACCGGGAACTCGTGGCGGGACTCGTGGCCTTCAACGCAGTGTTTCAGGTCCTGTTCTACGCCGTGTACGCCTTTGTCTTCGTAACCCTGCTCCCGCCTCTGTTCGGGATGTCCGGGGCCGTGGTGGACGTGGGGATGGGCGAGATCGCGGAAAGTGTCTTCATCTACCTGGGGATTCCGTTCCTCGGCGGGGTCGCCACGCGCTTCGGCCTCCTCGCCTGGAAGGGCCGCGACTGGTTCGAGCGCGTCTTCGTGCCACGGATCAGCCCCGTGACGCTGGTCGCGCTCCTCTTCACCATCGTGGTGATGTTCTCATACAAGGGAGACGTGATCGTGAAACTCCCGCTCGACGTGGTGCGGGTCGCGATCCCCTTGAGCCTGTATTTCCTGGCGATGTTCCTGATCACCTTCTTCCTGTCCCGATGGCTGGGCGCGTCGTACCCGCCCACGACGACGGTCGCCTTGACCGCGGCGAGCAACGACTTCGAGCTCGCCATCGCCGTGGCGGTCGCGGTCTTCGGAGTCCAGTCCGGGCAGGCGTTCGCCACGGTGATCGGGCCGCTGGTCGAGGTGCCGGTCATGCTGGCCCTGGTCAAGGTCTCGCTCGGGTTCGAGCGCCGGTTCTTCCTGGGAGCGCGCTCATGAATCCCGTCATCGAGGTCTTGGATTTCGAGGGCTGTCCCCACGCGGACGCGGCGTGGCAACTGGTGCGTAACGTCGTGTCGTCCCTCGCCCCGCACTTCGAGGCGATTCGCATCCACGTCGCCTCGGACGAGGAGGCAAGGCGCCTCGGGTTCTTGGGGTCTCCGACCATCCGCGTGAACGGTCGCGACCTCGAGGACCGGGAAGGCCCATCCGCGGGCCTCACCTGCCGGATCTACGAGGGCGGACGAGGCGTCCCTACGCGCTGGCTCGTGGAGGCCGCTGTCCTTCGAGCCCTGCGACCCAGGGGCATCCTGTTCCTGTGCGTCCAGAACTCGGCCCGGAGCCAGATGGCCGAGGGGATCGCCCGGTCGTTCGCGCCCGACGGAGTCCACGTGTTTTCGGCCGGTTCCAGCCCCTCGTCGGTCCGTCCAGAGGCCGTCCAGGTGTGCGCCGAGATCGGGGTGGACCTGTCGGGACATCGCTCGAAGCACCTGTCCGAGGTCCCCGCGGACCTGGTGGACGCGGTGGTGACCCTGTGCGCCGAGAAGGTCTGCCCGGTGTGGGCGCAGGGAGGCCAGATTCCCCGTGTGCACTGGGGCTTGTCCGACCCCGCGGCCCGACACGGCCCCGAACGCATCGAAGCGTTTCGTGAGGTCCGCGACGAACTTCGCAAGAGGCTTTCCGTCTTGTTCGCGCGAGCGCCGGGCGGCGCACGAGGCACGCCATGAACCGCGACGAAGTCAAGAAGTTCGCGTGGCTCGCGGGCATCTTTCTTGTGGCCTACTTTCTCCCCCTCGGAGACCCCAAGGTCACGGGCGCGATCTTCGAGGCGTTCCGGCTGCTCCAGTGGTACGCCATCCACCACACCCTCGCCTGCGTGGTCCCGGCCATGTTCATCGCCGGCGCCATCGCGACCTTTCTGAACCAGGCATCGGTCATGAGGTACCTGGGCCCCGACGCCCCGCGCTTCCTGGCGTACGGCGTCGCCTCCGTGGCCGGGATCATCCTGGCCGTCTGCTCGTGCAGCGTCTTGCCCATGTTCGCGGGCATCTACACGATGGGGGCCGGGCTCGGGCCGGCCACCGCCTTCCTGTACTCGGGACCCGCCATCAACGTGATGGCGATCTTCCTGTCCGCGCGAGTCCTGGGCATCGAGATCGGCGTGGCCCGCACCGTGGGCGCCGTGGTCTTCGCCATCGTTCTCGGGCTCATCATGTCCTTCCTGTTCCGGAGCGGGGAGCGCAAGCGCATCGAGGCGGCCCCAGCCCCGACGCCTCCCGCCGCCACTCGACCTCTGTGGAAGACGGCCCTGTTCTTCGCGGCCATGGTTCTGTTTCTGGTGTTCTCGGACTGGTACAACACGAACGACGTGACCGTGAAACTGGCGGACGGTACGGAGATTCGCGCCAACATCCGCTACGACACGCGGGATGCCCTCGACATCCAGCGGTACGAGGACACGGGCCGCCTTGCGACCGAGGTCGAACGGATCCCCAAGAATCGCGTTGCCGAGGTCGCGCCGGTCCCGAGTTTCACGCAGTCGGTCCACGAGGTGAAGTGGTACCTGGCCGGCGCGATGGGGCTTCTCGTTCTACTGATGGTGTGGCGATGGTTCACGAGGGACGAGGTTCGTGCCTGGATGCACGCGACGTGGGACTTCGGGCTCCTGATCGTGCCCCTTCTGTTCGGAGGGGTGTTCGTGACCGGCTTCGTGGGCGGGCTCTTGCCCGAGCAGGCCGTGGCCGCCCTGGTTGGCGGCAATTCATTGGCGTCGAACTTCATCGCGTCGTTCGTGGGGATGATCTGGTACTTTGCGACCCTGACCGAGATCCCCATCGTCGAGATGCTCACGCGGCTCGGGATGGGGCAGGGTCCGGCCCTGGCCCTGCTCCTCGCGGGCCCTGCCTTGTCCCTGCCTAGCATCCTGGTCATCTACAAGGTGATCGGGGCGCGCAAGACCGCGGTGTTTTGCCTGCTGACCGTGGTCATGTCCACGGCGGTCGGCCTGGTGTTCGGATCGTTCGTTGGATGACGGAGGTGGAGGCATGGAAATCAAGGTCCTGGGTCCCGGATGTCCGAAGTGCAAGAAACTCTACGAGGAAGCCACGAAGGCCGTGTCCGCGAGCGGCGTCGCGGACGTGAGCGTCTCCAAGGTGGAGCGCATCGGGGAGATCGCCGCGCACGGGGTGATGATGACACCGGCCCTGGTCATTGACGGCGTCGTCAAGGCCCAGGGCCAGGTCCCGGACGCGCGCCAAATCGCGACCTGGATCGTCGAGGCTCAGGCGGAGAAGTAGTGGGGATGCTCGGCGAGTTCGTGGCCAACACGGGCCACTACATTGAGGCGAGCCCGTGGCTGGCCATCGGGGCGGTGTTCGTGGGCGGGGCGCTCACGGCGTCCAACCCGTGCGTCCTGGCCATGATCCCCCTCGTGATGGCGTTCGTGGCGGGCCGGCGCGAGGAAGGGGCCGGGGTCGGGCGGGCGTTCGCGTTTTCGCTGGTGTTCGTCCTGGGCCTGGCGATCACGTTCACGGCGATGGGCATGGTGGCGGCGCTCGCCGGTACCCTGTACGGCGACGTTGGCAAAGGATGGAACTGGGTGGTTGCCGCGGTCTGCGTGGTCATGGGGCTGCACCTGGCCGGGCTCGTGAACGTGCCGATCCCCTCGCTGGGTTCTCGGTTCCGGCCGAAGGGGCGCGGCACGGTCGGCGCGCTACTGATGGGCCTGTTGTTCGGTCTCGTGTCCGCGCCCTGCGCCGCCCCGATCCTGGTCGTGCTGCTGACGTACCTGGCGGGCTCGGGCGCGTCGGTCGCATACGGTGGTCTGCTGCTGCTGGTGTACGCCCTGGGCCACAGCGCGCTGATCATCGCGGCCGGCACCTCGATGGGGGCCGCACGCGCGCTCATCGAGAACCGGCGTGCGACCCGCGCGTGCGAGGTGGTGCGCAGAGCGGCCGGGCTCGTGGTCGTCGGGGTCGGTGTGTTCTTCGCGTTCCGCGAGTTTGAATGAGGAGGAACGAATGCAGAATCCACGATGGATGGTGGGCCTTGTCATGACCACGGTCGTGGCGTGGGGGTGCGCGCGGGGTTCGGGTGAGCCTGCCGCGACTCCAGCGACACCAGCCAGCCAGGTCTCGAATGCGGCGGCATCCTCCGCGGTGTCCAGGGTCGTCTTCCTCGACCTGGAGGACTGCTGCGAATGCACGCGCAATCGAATCGAGCAGTCCTGGAACGCCCTCCAGGCGGCGCTATCCGGGGACCCTGGCGCCCCGCCAGTCGAGCGGGTCCACATGGATTCGCAGTCGCAACGGGCCGCGCCCTACCAGGCCCTCAAGCCGGTCATGGTCGCGCCGGCCCTCTATTTTCTGGATCGCGACGGCCGGCTCGTGGCCTTCCTGCAAGGCGAGGTGACGGATGCGCAGGTACGGGATGCTTTGGGAGGGAAGTCCATTGAGTAAGTGCAGTCTTTAGTGCGACTGTTTGTCGCGTTATAACTATTACTGATACCTTCATCCGCAGGGCAGACTTCCGGCAACCCTCCCCCCCCGGCCCCCCGCGGGGCCTCCAACCGTTTCCGGCCAACCGGCAGACCACTCCCGCCGCGCCCGAACCACCTGGTTGACGCGCCCTCCCCCACCCAACGGGGGCGTCCGGACCGGTGCTAGCACCCGGCACCCGGACACTCCGGCCTGCCACGCGATCTATCGGGGGAAACGCGAAAGCGTTCCGCCGAAGACCCGGACAGTGACCATCGCGCCATGCGGACGCCCGAACCGGAACACGCCCCCGTGCGTTTTCGCCACCCTTGACGACAAAACCCCGAGACGCACGGCCTGGCCGTTCGCCGAAGCCGAATCCGTGCGGTTTTCCGAACGACGCTCGTCACAACCCCCGAAATCGTACGGTTGTGGCGGTTTCGTCGTGCGTTTTTCACGGTTCTGGTGGCTAGACGTCGAAAAACGCACGGGACTAGCGATGGGGCCCTCCGACGAGCCCCGAGTTGCGACGCCCCCGGGTGGCGAGCTGCGCTTGCGGCGAACCGTGGCCCCCGCCCCCCCACCTCCTGTCCGACCCTGACGCCGGCCCTTCAGACTCGACGCCCTGTCCCTCGGCCCGTTGTCCGCCCACCCCTGGTTGGCGGCCCGGGTGACCTTTGTCAATCCGGAATCACTTCTAGGTTGCAACCGCTGCAACGCAAGGCGCAAGGTTCTTGTGTGATGGTTGCGTGACCTGCAACCACGCCGGTTCGCGACCCGTGGAGGACCTCGATGAACCCGCTGCTCGTGGACACCAGCCCGGTCGAGAAGACGGTCAATGGCAAGACGCTCCGCCTGATCAAGGGCGATCTCACCGCCCTCGACGTGGAGGCCATCGTGCACTACGCGCGGCCGGACCTGAAACTCGGGGCGGGTCGTGGAAACGCCATCGCGGTGCGGGGCGGCCCCAAGGTCCAGCAGGCCTTGAATGGCCACGGCCCCGTGCCGGTGGGTGAGGCCGTGGTCACCGAGGCCGGGAACCTGAAGGCCCGCTATATCGTGCACGCGGTGGGCCCCCGCTTCCAGGAAGAGGACCTGGAGGCCCGCCTCCGCAAGACGGTGATCAGCGCCCTGCGTAGGGCCGACGAGAAGGGCATCGCGACGCTCGCGTTTCCCGCGATGGGAGCGGGGTTCTACGGCGTGCCGCTCCCCGTGAGCGCCCGGGTCACGCTGGACGCGATCCACGAATATCTGAAGGGGGAAACCGGCGTGCGCGAGGTGATCGTGTGCCTGAAAGACGCGCGCGAGTTCGCCTCGTTCCGGCAGGCAATGCAGGCGAGGCACTGACCCGACGGAGGGGGACGCATGAGCGAATCGTTGCACTTCGCGGAACACACGCTCCAGGAGGCGTCTTTGGCCTTCATGGCTCTCGTCTATGCGACGCGGCTTCTGTGGCTCTTCCGGCGGTTCAAGGCGGGGCGGGACCGGCAGCCTCCGACCGGCCGCCCCGGCACCACGCCCACCAAGGGCATCCTATATTCCTGGGCCAACATCGCGATGCCCTGGGCCATGGAAAGCACGCGAACCAAGCCGTTTCTGTACGCCCAGTTCGTCGTCTTCCATCTGGGGGTCACCGCGGCCATTGCGACGTCCTTCGTCATCCCGTACGGCCCGACCCTGCTCGACCGGAACCCCTGGCTCGTGACGCTGTCCCAGATGCTCATCGGCGCGGGATTCGTCGTGGGCGTGATGCGGATCATCCGCCGCGTGGCCGACCCCTACCTGCGCGCGATCAGCACGCCAGACGACTACTTCTCACTAGTCGTGTTGACCGTGTGGTTTGCGTTCGCCTTCTTTGCGAGCCCAAACCGCGGCGTTCCCGAATGGGTCCTGTTGACCTACTTCTGGATGACCGCGTTCTTCCTCGTCTATGTCCCATTCAGCAAGATCTCTCATTACCTGTATTATCCGATCACACGCTTCTACCTCGGACGAACGCTCGGCCATCGCGGCGTGTACCCCATGGTCCGCAGCAAGCCGGGCTGGGCTCAGACCCACGGGCAGGGATGACGCAGCGACGAGGGCGCGAACATGAACCACGAGCAGGTACGGTCCTACAAGGCCCGGAAAATCCTCGAGCGCATGGCGCAGAAGGTGAACCGCCAGATCGCGGGGTCCCTGATCGCCTGCGTCCACTGCGGGATGTGCACGCAATCGTGCCACTACGTGCTCACGAACCCGGGGGACGTGACCTATGCCCCGGCCTGGAAGGCGGACCGCATCCGCAAGATCTTCAAACGCCACATGGACTGGACGGGACGCGTGCTCCCGTGGTGGGTCGGCGCGAAGTCCCTCTTCACGGACGAGGAGCTCGAAGAACTGAAGGACATCGCGTTCGGCAAGTGCACGAACTGCCGTCGCTGCACCTTCAACTGCCCGATGGGCGTGGACTTCGCCGTGGTCAACCGGATGGTCCGCGGGCTGCTGGTGTCGGTCGGGATCATGCCCGAGGGCGTGGCCGTGGTCAGCCAGGACCAGTGGGAGATCGGAAACCAGATGGGGGTCCTGCCCGAGGACTACATCGAGACGCTCCACTGGATGGAGGAAGAACTTCAATCGGAGCTGGACGACCCGACCGTGCGCATCCCGATTGACAAGATGGACTGCGAAATCGTCTATACGATCAATCCGCGCGAGGTGAAGTACGACCCGCGGACCATCGCGGATGCGGCCAAGATCTTTCACATCGCGCGCGAGAACTGGACCATGCCCTCCGAGGGCTGGGACATGACCAACTTCGGCCTCTTTTCCGGCGATGACGAGCTGGGCGGGGCCGTGGCCCGGCGCGTGTACGAAAAGGTGGTCGAGTTGCGGGGCCGGAAACTCGTCATGTCCGAGTGCGGCCACGGCTACCGTTCGACGCGCTGCGAGGGACCGAACTGGGCGGGCGTGGACATCCCGTTCGAGATGGAATCGTCCGTCATCACGATGTTGCGCTACATCAAGGAAGGTCGGATCAAGGTGGACCCCACGCGCAACACCGAACCCGTAACCTTTCACGATTCGTGCAACAACGCACGGTCGTGCGGGCTGTTCGAGGAGCCGCGCGAACTGCTCTCGCTGGTCTGCACGGAATTCCGCGAGATGTATCCGAACCGTGCCGAGAACTACTGCTGCACGGGCGGGGGCGGGGCGATGTCCATGTCGGAATACACGCCCCGTCGCCTGCATTCGGCCCGCATCAAGGCCGAGCAACTGAAGGCCACGGGCGCCAAGGTCGTGGCCACGTCCTGCCACAACTGCGTGGACGGGCTGACGGACCTCATCCGTCATTACAAACTGGACATGAAGGTCACGCAACTCGTGAACCTGGTGGCGAACGCCCTCGTCATCGAGCGCAAGGCCGTGACAGAGGTCCCGGCCGAGGTCGAGGCCCTGAAGAAGCCGCTCGCGGGGCGCCGCATCCTGGTCATTGACGACGAGCCGGACGTGTGCACCTTCCTGTCCGCGGTGCTTGAGGACAATGGAGCCAAGGTCGGGATTGCCCAGGACGGTGACCAGGGGCTCGCGATGGCCCGCTCGCAGCGATGGGACCTCGTGACCCTGGATCTGAACATGCCCGGCCGCGACGGGGGCCAGGTCTATGCGGAGATGCGCCGGGACCCGGCCCTCAAGGGCGTCCCCGTGGTCATCATCACCGGCAAACCCGAGTTGCGCAAACTGATCTACGAGCGGCCCGTGCCCCCGCCCGAGGGGTACCTGGACAAGCCGGTCCCCGAGGAAACGCTGCTGGTCAATGTCCGCAAGGTCCTCGAGGTCGGCCCGCTTGACGGAGGCCGGACGCCCGAGGCATGAGAGGGGCCATGGGCAGGCGCGCCGGGAACGTTGAAACGGAGCAGTGGAGGGCGTTCCGCGGTGCCTGTGGGGTCGCCCACGCCCACGCCCACGCCTACGCCCACGCCCACGTTGCTTGAGCGGGGGAACCACGGTGTTGGACGAGCGCGACGCCCGCTACCGCCTCCTCTTCGAGGAAGTCCCCTGCTACATCTCCATCCAGGACCGCGACCTGCGCATCGTAGAGGCCAACCGCCGGTTCCGGGAGGACTTCGGCGACCGGATCGGCGGCCTGTGCCACGAGGTGTACAAGCACCGCGCCGACCCCTGCCTGGACTGCCCGGTCCAGCGGACCTTCGAGGACGGGCAGGTGCACCGCAGCGAGGAGGTCGTGACGTCGCTCGGCGGGGAGCGGCTGAACGTGCTCGTGTACGCCGCACCGCTCCGCGATGACCGGGGCGAGATCCGGTACGTGATGGAGATGAGCACGAACATCACGCCGGTCCGACAACTGCAATCGCAGCTCGAGTCCGTGGGGCTGTTGATCAGTTCGATCTCGCACGGGATCAAGGGCCTGTTGACTGGACTCGACGGCGGGCGCTACCTCGTGAACTCGGCCCTGAAGAAGAACGACCCGGACCGCCTGCGCAAGGGCTGGGAGATGGTCGAGCGCAACGTGGACCGGATCCGGGGAATGGTCCTGAACATCCTGTACTACGCGAAGGAGCGGGTGCCCCAGTGGGAGGCGGTGGACGCGGCGGTCCTGGTCCGCGAGGTCGCGGGGCTCGTGGAGGGCCGCGCCCGGGAGCTGGGCGTGGACCTGCTGGTCGAGACCGCGCCGGAGGCCGGGGTGTTCGAGGCGGACCCCCGCGCCATGCGCGCCATGCTCGTCAACCTGGTCGAGAACGCGCTCGACGCGTGCCGCATTGACCCTCGCAAGCCCGCGCACCGGGTCCGCGTCCGGGCCGGTGGACGGGGATCGGGCGACTGGAGCATCCCCATCGCGGACTGTCGCGCGGACACGGTGCGATTCGAGGTCTCTGACAACGGGATCGGCATGGACGCGGAGACCCGCGACAAGGCCTTCACCCTGTTCTTTTCCTCCAAGGGGACCGAGGGCACGGGGCTCGGGCTCTTCATCGCCCACAACATCGTTCAGGCCCACGGCGGCCACATCCACTTGCACTCGGAACCCGGCTTCGGGACGACCTTCCTCGTGGACCTGCCGAGGGAGCGAAGCGCGCGGTCCAGCGAGGTGGTCCGCCCGACACCCCCGACGCCGTTCTGACCTGGCCGCCCCTTTCTACTCCGACACGCCCGCGTGGCCCCCCGCCGGCTTCCCCATTGTTCAATTCCCGGTTCCCATTTCCTGTCCGTGACCGTGACCGGGTCGGAATCGGTAACCGCGACCGGGTCCGTGCCCGCCTCAAAGTACCTGCAGGACCCCGGACCCCCGACCCCGGACGCCGGCCTCCCTCCCCCGTCAACCGCGCTATAATCCCTCCGTCCGGCGACTGAAAACGGGAGGAACCATGCGTACACCACGATGGACCATCGAGATCGCCTTGGGGCTGGTCGCGTGCTGCGCCTGCGGCGGAGGCGGGTCGGAGCCGCCGCCCCGGGACGCGAACGAACCGGGGCCAAGTCCGGACCTGACCTTCGAGGACACGTGCCAGTGTCAGACCGCGGCGGATTGCGCGGACGAGATCAAGCCCGGACCCTGCAAGGAGGCCGTCTGCAATGCCTGCGCGTGCGAGGCTCGGAACAAGACAGCCGGGACGCCGTGCGACGACGGGAAGGCCGACACGGTCGCCGACGCCTGCGACGGCCAGGGGGCTTGCGTGGGAACCCCGGTGTCCTGCGGAAACGGGCAGTGCGAGGCGACCGAGCACTGCGGGAACTGCTTGCAGGATTGCCCCTGTGGCGACAAGCAGTACTGCAAGACCAACCAGTGCGTGACCGCCGTGTGCGGAAACGGCCAGTGCGAAGCGCCCATCGAGGACTGCGCCTCGTGCATCCCGGACTGCGGGTGCAAGGTGGACCAGACCTGCCACGAGAAGACCTGCCTGACCTGCGCGGACTACTGCAAGAACACGGGCAAGGAGTGCGGAAAGCCCACCGGGACGCCCTGCGACTGCGGGACCTGCCCGCCGGGCCAGGCGTGCGACGGGTTCTACCACTGCTACGGGGCGACCATCTGCGGAAACCACGTGTGCGAGCCTGGCGAGAACTGCACGACCTGCGAGACCGACTGCGGCTGCGAGAAGGGCAAGAAGTGCGTCGAGGGCCAGTGCCAGGAATGCGGCCCGATCTGCCAGCAGGCCGGGCGGGAATGCGGCTTCTACGAGGGGTGCGACTGCGGGTCGTGCGCGGTTTGCTACAAGTGCAACGCCCAGAACCAGTGCATTCCGAAGTGCGACTGCGTCTGCTGGCAGAAGCAGTGCGGCGAGGTGGACGGCTGCGCGTGCGGCCCCCTGAACGGAGGCTGCCCCGCGGGCCAGGAGTGCGTGGGTTACAAGTGCCTGGCCGGGTGCGACACCCTCTGCCAGGGGATCGAGTGCGGCTGGGCCCAGGACTGCATTTGTGGCTGGTGCGAAGGATGCGACGCCTGCAAGAACCACCAGTGCGGCCCCGGTGCCGAAATCGATCAGTACGATGTCTATCCATACAATGACACCTGGGAAACCGCGACAGACCTCGGCCAGACCACGGACAGCGACCAGGCGTCGGCCCGGGAGATCCAGGGGACGATTGACGTGGATTTCGATCATGACTGGTACAAGATCGAGGTGGACGATGTCTTCGGGTCCACGCTGGACCCCCACTTCGAGCTGACCGGCCTCGCCGAGGACAAGGACCTGGACCTCGAGGTTTGCTACCAGTGCAAGAGCGGCGCGACGGTGGGGCTCGCGGCCACTCCCGAGGAATCGGTGATCGCGACGGAATCGCCGATGCCCGGCGCGATGTGCTTCGCCTCGATCAACCTGTGGGGCCAGGACGAGACGATGGACCTGAAGATGCTGACCTGCGAGGGCGGCGGCCAGGACGGGTCCGGGACGGTGTACATTCACATTCTGCCCGTGATCGGCGACGACTGCGGGTCGGGGTACACGCTGAAGTTCCACATGTAGGGAAGTCGTGTGACCTCGTTCAGAACCAAGACAGTCGGCCGACGGATCATCCCGCCGCGGGTTACCTTCGCGCAGGCCCTGGCGTGGCAGACGCAGGCCGCGGCGCTCTTCGGGCAGAAACCCGTCTGTCGTCGCGGCGTTTACCGGTTCCGCTCCTTCGAGGAGGCCCACGAATGGATGATCCGACAGGCAGCGAGTCGCAGCCGCGGCCCCCGACCGGAGCCGACATCGAACGGATCGTCCGCGCGCTGAACGAGCACGGCGTCGAGTACGTCATCATCGGCGGAATCGCGGTCCAGTTCTTTGGCTTGCAACGGGCCACCGCGGACATTGACCTGCTGGTGGACCCGTCGCCCGAAAACGTCGAGAGGATCCGCAAGGCGCTGTGCGTCTTGCAGGACCGCGCGGTCCTCGAGGTCGAACCCACGGACGTGGCTGCCTATGCCGTGGTGCGCGTCGCGGACGAGGTGGTCGTGGACCTCCTGGGCAGCGCGTGCGGCGTCACGTTTCGTGACATCACGGGGGACATCGTGGAGGCGGCGGTCGGGACCGCCATGGCGAGATTCCCCTCGGTGCATGCCTTGCTGAGGACCAAGCAGACCCTTCGGCCGAAGGACGCCGCCGACCGTGAATTCCTCGAACGACTTCTGTACGACCTGTCCCGGCCAGACGGGAATGCAGCGCGCGGTCCGGATTCGTGAACCGGCGCGGGAAGAGGTCCTCACCCGATCAGCCGCCGCACCTCGGCGAGCAGCACGTCCGGGGAGATGGGCTTCTCGAGGTAGCCCTCAGGCGGCGGAACCTGCGAGCGGGTCGAGATGAAACGCCGGAAGTCGTGCGCCACCCCGGTCACGATCACGACCGGGATGCCCGCGAGGGCCGCGTCCTCCTTGAGCGTCCGGTACGCACGCACCCCGGACTGCTCCGGCATCGTGATGTCGAGCGTGATCAGGTCCGGCCGCGAGGCCCGTACCTTCTCGATCGCCTCGGCGCCGTTGGACGCGCCCTCGCATTCGTAGCCGTTCTCCTCGAGCAGGGTCGTGAAGTAGGTCACCACGTCCGGCTCGTCGTCCACCACCAGGATCTTTTTGGGCATGAGGAGCCTCCTCTCAAATCGGGGTCGGAGGGTTCACGCGGCCGATCGGCCAGGAAACCCCACGATCACGCTCAATGCCATTCCCACTCGATGAAGCCAGGCTTCGCGTCCTCCATGGCGTTTACAATCAACTCGACCAGGCCGCCGTACAGGATGCGCTCCTTCTCCCACAGATTGTAGTACGCGAGGATGTCCCGGATCTGCCCCTTGCAGTTCGAGCACGGGGCGCAGACGTACTTCGGCGTGTGCGGCCCGCGGCAGTCCGCGAAGGCGTTCAGGATCTGCTGCAACTTCTTGCGTCCGGACACGTGGTGCCGCCAGTCCGCGAAGTTGTGGGGGCTCATGATGGCGAAGCCGCTTCCGCCCCCGCAGCAGTAGTTGTCCACCCCGTGCGGGTGCATCTCGCGGAACTTCGGGGCGATCTTGCGCAGGATGCGGCGCTGCGGCTCGACGACCCCCATCAGCCGCACCAGGTTGCAGGGGTCGTGCAGGGTCACGGGGAAGTCGTTGCGCGAGGGGTCCAGTTTCAATCGCCCGCTCATCACGATGTCCTCGAGCAGGGTCATCGCGCTCTCGCGCCGGATGTTGACCTCGCCCGCCAGGACCCGGTCCGCGATCACGGCGAGGGCCTTGTTCGCGTGCCCGCATTCCCCGATCACGATCTTCTTGACCCCGAGTTTCTTCGCGGCCTGGGCATGCAGGAGGGCCACGCGGGCCAACTGCGCGTCGTCGTACCACAGGCCGTAGTTGATCCCGTCGTATGCCGCCAGTTCGGACGACAACGTCCACGACACCCCCGCCGCTGTCAGGATGACAGCGAACGCGCCCGGGTTTTCGGGCCACGCGAGGATCTCGCCCGCATTGTGGATCAGCAGGACCTCGGCCCCCTCCTTGTCCCACGGCGTCTCGACAGGGATCCCCGTCTTCTCGGTCGTGTCCTCGTCAATGAACTGGATGTTGTCCTTCACGACCTCGGCGTTCATGCCGGTCGAGGACCCGACCTTCAGTTGCAGCATGGAGCCCGTGTCGTGGATTTCCTTGGCCGCGATCCCCATCTCCTGGCTGAAGAGTTTCCTCAATTCGTGCGCGATGAGCCCGTTGTCCACCCCGATCGGGCACGTCTGCGCGCACCGCCGGCACAGGTTGCAGCGATAGGACAACTCCGCGAGGCGCGCGACCGCCTTCCAGTTCAGGCGGATGTCCCCGGCTCGAAACGCCCCGAGCAGCCCGCCCTTGCGCACGTACCGGTTGTAGAAACGCCGCAAGATTTCCGACCGGTAGGTGGGCCGGTAGATCTCGTTGCCGCCGCTCGCCTCGAAGATGTGGCACGCCTCGCTGCACGTCTGGCACCGGGCGCAGTGTTCCATGGAAAGGAGTAGCGGCTGCAGGAAGGTCCAGTTGTTGTGCGCCTGGAAGAGTTTCTCGAGGCCGCTCAGGAACTTCTCGACCAGGACGCGCTCCTCCTCCGGCGTCGCCGGTTTCGGGATGCTGAGGGCCAGCGTGTCGTCCAGCGCCGCCTCGTACTTCTGGCGCGCCTCCTCCTTCAAGGGCGGGATCGGCCGGTCCTCGAAGGGCTCGGGCAGAGGCATCAGGTCCTCCAGCTCGATCCGAATCAACGGCTGGTCGTCCTCGCGGGCGATGTCTCGAAGATGCAGGGTCTGCTTCCTGCGCGGCCGCGTCTTCTCCGCTGTCCTCTTGTCTTCACGCCGTCCGTTCTTCATGGGTCACCTTTCCTCTCGCGTGGGGTTGATCATCGCGACCTCGGCCCAGGTACGCCGCCCATCCGCCTTCAGGTGCGCGGCGGCCCAGGTCGGCCGGTAGGTCAGGGCCTCGGCCACCCGCCTCTCGATGGCCCCGCCCGGGTGATTGGGCTCGTCGTTCCAGCGCACCGAGTGATACGTGAAGTACTTGCCGATGAAGTGGGACATGTGGGTCAGGGGGACGTAGGCGATCAGGATCGCCAGGAGCGCCGCGGCCACGCCGAACAGCAGCGGCACCGCCATGTCCGTGCGGAACGCGAGCACGCCCATCAGGAACGCGAGCGGCCCTTGATACCCAGACCCGCCCACGACGTGGGCGATTCCAATCAAAGCGAATGTCACGATGAAGAAAACCAGATTGAAGATGTCCCACCCCGACGTGTAGACGCGCAGGGCGCCGTCCGTCAGGCGCCTCGCGAGGAGCCCCACGGCCCCGATCAGGCCGAGGACAAGCCCCGCCACCCCCCCGACCGTGTACAGCCAGTGGAAGACGCGGCCCACGGCCCCGCCCTGGAACCCGGGCCACAACAGCGCGACCACCGCCGTGAGCAGCAGCAGCCCCCCGGACGCGCACAGGAGGTACAGCCCGAAGTGGAACGGGAACGACCGCACCCAGAGGCCGCGGTTGAACTCCCACAGCCCCTTCAGGAACACGATCTCCGGGACCATGGCCGCGACCTCGCCCAGCAGGTTCTTCCGCCTGGGGCGCTCCCACCAGTTCACGTCCTCGAAATAGGAACCCCCGTGGGCGACCTTGTCGGGGTCCTCGTGAGGCACCGGGTAGAGTTCCCACCGGAGGTGGACGGGCGTGCGCGCATACATCCGCACGCGCGCCGCGCAGGCCGCGACGAAGACCGCCGCGGCGACCCAGAACAGGAGGACGAGGACCGACATCATGCGCTACTCCTTTCGTGAGCGGGGCGGCCGGACCTCTGGCGGTTCGCCCCCCGCGGCCTGCAAGTGGGTCAACAGCCTTGGACCGTGCGCGACCAGGACCACGGGACAGGGCGCGTCCCGCAGGAGGTGGTCCCCGAAGGCCTCCTCGGCGTCGAGGGCCTGCTCGCCCATCACGATGACATCAACCTGATGCCGTTGCGCGTACCGGCGGACCTCCTCGACCGGGTGGCCGGGGAGGACCATGGTGTGGACCTCGACGGTCTCGCCGCCCGCGTCCCCGTACAGGTCCGCGAGCGCCGTGCAAACGCGCTCGATGACCTGCGGCGTCAATGGTTCTGGACGACCCGGCGACTCCGGCCGGTACCGGTGCGGGGAATCGAGCCCCATGACGACGTGCAGGATGCCGCTCCCGCGCCGGGCGAAAAGGAGCGCGATCGGGAGGGCCGGGTCCGCGCGGTCCGCGGAGTGGACCCACAAGAGGACCCGACGGTAGGCCGGACCGACTTCCGCGGCCGGCGTCGCCGTTCGCGTGGCCTCTCCCGAGCGATGTCCCATCGTGGTCGCCTTCGTCACTCACCATCCGCGAGCGGCGCTCGCGTCCCCAGGCCACCTACAAGAACCGTTCCAAGCGCGGGACCTCGCCAGGACGTTGACCTTTCGCAGTCTTCCGCGCGTTCTCCCCCCCAATGGGCGCGCAACCGATGTTGCACCGCGACGCGCGAATCACCATGATCGCGAAGGGCCAGCGGAATCCGGTTGCACGCCGCTGCAACCGCGCAACCGGGCGCAACCGCGGCCCGACCACGGGGCGACCCGGAAGCGGGGGATCGCGGGACGAAACATGCGCGATGGTTGACAAACGTCACAAGCCGGCCGACGGCACGGTGGAGCCCTCCCTCGTCGAGTTGATCCTGTCCAACGTAGCCGACGGGGTCTTCACCGTGGACCGGGACTTCCGGATCACCTACTTCAACGAGGCGGCGGAACGGATCACGGGCCACGCCCGCCAGGAGGTCCTGGGCCGCCCGTGCGCCGAGGTCTTCCGGACGGGCCTGTGCGGCCAGGAGTGCCCCCTGCGCCAGTCCCTGACCACGGGCCGCCGCGTCACGAACTTCGAGATTGACATCACCACGAAGGCCGGGCGGTCCGTGGCGATCAGCGTGAGCACGGCCCCGTTGATGGACCGGCGGGGGCGATTCCTCGGGGGGGTCGAGACCTTCAGGGACCTTTCCCGCGTGCGGGAACTGACCAAGGAATTGCACCGCAAGTACACGTTTCAGGACATCGTCAGCAAGAACGCCGTCATGCGCCAGGTCTTCGACATCCTCCCCAACGTGGCCCAGACCGACGCCACGGTCCTGATCGCGGGCCGGTCCGGGACCGGCAAGGAACTGGTCGCGACGGCCATCCACAACCTGAGCCCGCGCCGCGAAGGCCCGTTCGTCAAGGTGAACTGCGGGGCCCTGCCCGAGACCCTGCTCGAGGCCGAGTTGTTCGGCCACGTCCAGGGGGCGTTCACCGACGCCAAGGCCCGCCGGGTCGGGCGCTTCGAGGCGGCCCGCGGCGGGAGCCTGTTCCTGGACGAGATCGGGGATACGCCCCTGTCCATCCAGGTGAAACTGCTGCGGGTCCTCGAGACGCGCGAGTTCGAGCCGCTCGGGAGCAGCCGCACGGTCCACGCGGACGTCCGGATCATCGCCGCGACCAACCAGGACCTCGAGGCCATGGTGGCCGCGGGCCGGTTCCGCGAGGACCTGTACTACCGCCTGAATGTCGTGTTGATTCGCCTGCCGGACCTGCGCGAGCGCCTGGAGGACGTCCCCCTGCTGGTCGATCGCTTCCTGGAGCGCCTGAACCACCGGATGGGGCGCCGGGTGGCGGGCCTGACCGACGAGGCCATGCGGGCCCTGATGTCCTACGACTTCCCCGGCAACGTCCGCGAGCTGGAGAACGCCATCGAGCGGGCCTACATCATGGCGCGGTCCAACCTCATCACCCTGGAGGACCTCCCGGAGCCGATCCGCCGGCGGGCCAACGGCTGGCCTCTTCCGCGAAACGGCACCCCGCCCGCGGACGAACGGTCCCGCCTCGTGGAGTGCCTCCAGCGCCATCACTGGAACATCCCGCGGGCGGCCCGGGAACTGGGGATGCACCGGACCTCCTTGTGGCGGAAGGTCAAGCGGCTGGGTCTCGACCGGTAGGCAGGGCGGCCAGGGCCGTGCGGATCGCGCGCCGGACTGCCGTCAACGTGAAGGGCTTGGCCACGAAGGGGAGCCCGGACGCCTCGACGTAGGCCTCGGTCTCGCGGTTGAGGGTGTCTCCGCTGACGAGGACCACGCAACGCGCCTCGCGCCGGCCCTCGGCGGCCAGGCGCGCCAGGAGGTCCCGCGCATCCATCCCGGGCATCCGGAAGTCGGTCACGAGGAGGTCGTATTTCCTCTCGCAGAGGCGGGCCCACGCGGCCTTCCCGTCGTCCACCACGTCCACCTGGGCCCCGGCCATCCGCAGGACCTTCGCGATGAGCCTCGCGGCGACTTCGTCATCGTCCGCGACCAGCGCCCGCAGCCCGGAGGCGTCCAGGGCGACCTCTTCCCGGAACGCCTCCTCGCCGCCGTCGGCGACCTCCGCCGCGGGGAGTTCCAGCGTGAAGGCGAGCCCTCTGTCGGGTCGCGGCGACACCCCGATCCGACCGCCGTGCTGGCTGACGAAGCCGTGGGCGAGCGCGAGCCCCACCCCTCCCGGCGGCTCCTCGCTCCCGGCGAGGCCTGGCAGGTCCAGGAGGTGGGACGCCTGGTCCGGCGTGAGGCTCGGACCCTCGGTCTCGATCTCGACCCGCACGCGCCCCCCGGTGCCTTTCCGGGCGCGAACGTCAATCCGCTGGCCCTCCTTGCGCCGCATCGAGTCCCGGATCGCGATGAGCAGGATGGACACCAGGACCTGCTCCAGTTGCTGGAGGTCGCCCATCACGGGCGGGAGGTCGTCCGGGACCTCGGTCTGAAGCGTCACGCGCGCGAGCCTCATCTCGTACGCGAGGAGGTCCCGACTCCGTTCGACCACGTCCGACCAGGGCACCGGCCGGTGGGTCGACTGCGAGCGCCGGACGAAGGCAAGCAGGTTCCTCACGATGCGGGACACGCGGTCCGCCTCGGCCTGCACGGTCGTCAGGCACTCGTTGACCGCGGGGTCCGAGCAGAGTTCCTGCGCCAGTTGGGCGAATCCCAGCACCCCGGCCAGGGGGTTGTTCATCTCGTGGGCCACCCCGCTCAGGACCGCGGACACGGTGGCCAGTTTCTCGGCCTCCAGGAGCCGCTCCTGGACTCGTTTCTCTTCGGTGATGTCGCGAAAGACGTGGATCACCCCGATCCGCTGGCCGTCCGGGTCGAAGTTGGGGAAGCACGACAACTGGAACAGCCCTTCCGCGAACGGCAGGGTCACGTCGAGGCTCTTGGTCAGGCCGCCGGCCATGGGCGCCGGGACAGGCAGGTCCCCGAACAGCGCCTGCATGGGCCGGCCGATGATCTCCTGGAAACTCATCCCCAGGCGGTCCGCCACCGCGCGATTGACCCGCGTGACGACCCCGTCCAGGTCCGCGATCACGATCATCTCGGGGATGGCGTCGAGCGTGGCGGCCCACTGCCGCAGGACGCGCAGTTCGGGACGGGTGCGTGGCGATTTTCCGTGATCGGGGGGGGGCGGAGGTGGATCATCCCGATGGTTGCATCGGTCCATCAAGGTGGACTATAACCCGTCCCGCCGGCCCGTGGAAATCGGGGCCGGTTTTTCGGACCCGCCCAGGGTCCTCCCGTGGGCGTGGGCGTGGGCGTGGGCGATCCAGCAAGACCGGCGATGGGCCTTCCAGGGAACCTCGAAGGAATGATCCCATGAAGAACTACATCCTCGCCCTCGACCAGGGCACGACCGCGACCACCGCGATGGTAATCGGCCCCGACCTGTCGGTGCTGGGTCGCGCGTCCCATGAGATCCCTCAGATTTATCCTCAACCGGGATACGTCGAGCACGACCCGGAGGCGATCTGGGACGCGACCACGCGCTCCGCGAGGCAGGCCCTGGAGGCCGCGGGCGTCTCGGGCCGGAACTGCGCGGCCGTCGGGATCACGAATCAGCGCGAGACCACGATCCTCTGGGACCGCGATTCGGGCAGACCGCGGCACAACGCGGTGGTCTGGCAGTGCCGCCGGACCGCCGAGGCGTGCCGCCGGCTGAAGGAGGAGGGCCTGGAGCCCCTGTTCCGGGAGCGCACGGGCCTGGTCCTGGACCCCTACTTTTCGGGGACCAAGGTGCGGTGGCTGCTCGACCACGTCCCGGGCCTGCGTGCGGACGCCGAGGCCGGGCGGATCTGCTTCGGGACCGTGGATTCGTTCCTGCTGTTCCGCTTGACGGGCGGGGCGGTCCACGCCACGGACGTGTCGAACGCCTCGCGGACCCTGTTCCTGAACCTGCGCACCCTGTCGTGGGACCCGGACCTGCTGCGTGTGCTGGACGTCCCGGCCGCGATCCTCCCCGAGGTGAGGCCGTCCTCCGGGGTCTTCGGCACGACCCGGGGGCTCGACTTCCTGCCGGACGGGGTGCCCGTGGCCGGCGTGGCCGGGGACCAGCAGGCGGCCCTGTTCGGTCAGACGTGCTTCGACGAGGGACAGTCCAAGTGCACGTACGGGACTGGGGCGTTCCTGTTGTTGAACACCGGCGAGCGGCCGGTCCCGTCCTCGCACGGGCTGCTGACCACCGTGGCCTGGACCACGGCCGGAGGGACGCGCTACGCCCTGGAGGGATCGTCCTTCATCGCGGGGGCCGCAGTCCAGTGGTTACGGGACGGGCTCGGCCTGATCCGCGCGTCCGCGGACGTGGAGGCCCTCGCGGCGTCGGTTCCCGACAGCGGGGGGGCGGTCTTCGTGCCGGCCCTGGCTGGCCTCGGGGCCCCGCACTGGAGGCCAGAGGCGCGAGGGGCCTTGCTGGGGCTCACGCGGGGCTGCGGCGCGGGGCAAGTGGCCCGCGCGGTCCTGGAGGGGGTGGCGATGCAGGTCGCGGACCTTGCCTGGGCCATGGCGGCCGACCTGGGCCGCCCGCTCGTCGAGTTGCGCGTGGACGGCGGGGCCAGCGCGAACGACCTGATGATGCAGTTTCAGGCTGATGTCCTGGGGGTGCCGGTGGTCCGCCCCCAGAATCTGGACACCACCGCGATGGGGGCCGCCTCGCTCGCCGGGATCGGCGTGGGGCTCTGGGATCGGGAGTCCCTGGGACGGATGGCGCGCATCGCCCGCCGGTTCGACCCCAGGATGGCCGACGCGGAACGCCGGGCTCGCCTGGACCGGTTCCATCGGGCCGTGACGCTGGTCGCGGAGTTTGGCGCGGTCTGACGCGGCGCGGGAAACGGGCGTGGCGGGAGGTTGACGAAAAATTTCTTGACTTCGCGGTCCGGAAGGACTATTTAGTCCCTGCTGTTCTTCGACGGGAACTTCCCCGGCGTGGCTCCATCAGGTTGTTCCTTACGTTCTGATTCGCGCGGTACGTCGGGGTGACGCGGGCAGGTCGCCCCGAGCCCATGCAGGGTCCCTCGACCTTCAGCGAGGGGAATTTTTCAACGAGTCGAAGTGATCGGTCGCCAGCCGA
This sequence comes from Deltaproteobacteria bacterium, assembly GCA_037442805.1. Classification (GTDB taxonomy): domain Bacteria; phylum Myxococcota_A; class UBA9042; order DTJE01; family DTJE01; genus DYKK01. The sequence goes on along the minus strand of JBBIPO010000010.1, from coordinate 7,780 downwards.
CCGGACGGACAGAACTCAAGAACAGGAGGAAAAGAAAGGGCCATGAACCTCAAAGAACTGAAGGACATGAAGATCTCGGACCTGTTGAATCTGGCGAAGGAACTCAATATCGAAAGCGCCCGCGGCCTGCGCAAGCAGGAGCTCATCTTCGCGATCCTTCAGGCACAGACCGAGCAGAACGGATTGATCTACGGCGAGGGAGTCCTCCAGGTCCTGCCCGAGGGATTCGGCTTCCTGCGCGCCCCCGATACGTCGTACCTGCCCGGGTCCGATGACATTTACGTTTCGCCATCCCAGATCCGCAGGTTCAATCTGAAGACGGGCGACACGGTGTCGGGCCAGATCCGGCCGCCCAAGGACGGCGAGCGCTACTTCGCCCTTCTGAAGGTCGAGGCGATCAACTACGAGGACATCGAGGTCGCGAAGACCAAGACGCTCTTCGACAACCTGACCCCGCTGTACCCGAATCACAAGTTCAACCTGGAGTTCGAACCGAAGAACTACTCGACGCGCGTGATTGACCTCTTGTGCCCGCAGGGCAAGGGCCAGCGGACCCTGATCGTGGCGGCCCCGCGCACGGGCAAGACCGTGCTGCTGCAAGACATCGCGCACGCCATCGCGCGCAACCACAAGGAGGTCTATCTGATTGTGCTGCTCATTGACGAGCGGCCCGAGGAGGTGACCGACATGGAGCGGTCCGTCAAGGGCGAGGTCATCTCCTCGACCTTTGACGAGCCCGCGGCCCGCCACGTCCAAGTGGCCGAGATGGTCATCGAGAAGGCGAAGCGCCTGGTCGAGCACAAGCGCGACGTCGTGATCCTGATTGACTCGATCACGCGCCTCGCGCGCGCCTACAACACGGTCGTGCCCCCGTCCGGCAAGATCCTGTCCGGCGGCGTGGACTCGAACGCCCTGCACAAGCCCAAGCGCTTCTTCGGGGCCGCCCGCAACATCGAGGAGGGCGGGTCCCTGACCATCATCGGGACCGCCCTGATCGACACCGGGTCGCGCATGGACGAGGTCATCTTCGAAGAGTTCAAGGGCACGGGCAACTGCGAGCTCCACCTCGACCGCAAACTGATGGAGAAGCGCATCTTCCCGACGCTCGACATCAACAAGAGCGGCACCCGGAAGGAGGAGTTGCTGCTCGACCCGATGACGCTGAACCGCGTCTGGATCCTGCGCCAGTTGCTGCATCCCCTCAACGTGCTGGACGCGATGGAGTTCCTGCTGGACAAGATGTCCCGCTACGACACGAATCAGCAGTTCCTGAATTCCATGAACCAGTGACCGTCCAGCCGGCCCCCGCTGCGCGATCGGTTGGAGAACGGGATGGAGATCCGACCCTCACGCGCCATCGCCTCGCTCCCGGGATACCCCTTCGCGGAGATGGACGAGGCCGTCCGGACTCTCCGGAGGCGCGGGGTCCGGGTCCTTGACTTCGGGGTGGGCGACCCGACCGACCCCACGCCGGTCCTCGTGCGCGAGGAACTGAAGGCGGCATCGGACCGGTTCGCCACGTCGGGGTATCCCGCGTACGAGGGCGCGGAGTTCTTCCGAGAGGCCGTGGCCGCGTGGTTCTCGCGGCGCTTCGGGGTCGCGCTCGACCCCGCGACCGAGGTCTGCGCGACCATCGGGGCCAAGGAGGCGGTCTTTCACTTCCCGCTGACCGTGGTGGACCCCGGGGACGTGGTCCTGTGCCCGAGCCCTGGCTATCCGCCGTACAACCGGGGAACCCTGTTCGCCGGGGGACATCCGTACTATTACGGGTTGGCGCCAGACAACGGCTTCTTGCCGCGCCTGGACGCCATCCCCGAGGACGTCCTACGCCGCGCCCGCATCCTGTGGCTGAACTACCCCAACTCGCCCACGGGACGGGTCGCCCCGGATGACTTCTGGCCGGACCTGTTCCGGTTCGCGCGCCGGTGGAACCTGATCGTGGCTTCGGACGAGGCGTATTCGGAGGTCTGGTTCGACCGCCCGCCGCGGTCGGCGCTCGAGTTCGGCCGCGAGGGGGTCCTGGTCTTCCAGTCCCTGTCCAAGCGGTCGGCCATGACCGGGTACCGGGTCGGGTTCGTGGCCGGGGACGCCCGGCTGGTCGCCCTGTTCCGCAAACTGAAGACCAACGTGGACTCGGGGACCCCAACGTTCGTCCAGGCCGCGGCCGTCGCGGCCCTGTCCGACGAGGGGCACGTCGCCACGATGCGCAAGGCCTACCGCCGCAAGCGGGATATCCTCGTGGCGGCTCTGCGCGACATCGGGTGCGGGGTCGAGCCGCCGGAGGCGACCCTCTACGTCTGGCCCCGAGTCCCGGAGGGGATGACGGGGGTGGAGTTCGCGCGGCGGCTCCTGGAACCGGAGGTGGCCGTGGCCTGCACGCCCGGGGCCGCCCTCGGGGAGCCCCTCGCGGACGGGACCCACCCGGGCGAGTCCCATGTCCGCTTCGCCCTGGTCCCGGCCATCGAGGACGTCGAGGAGGCCGCGCGGCGCCTGCGGGCCGCGTTCCGGTCCCCGAACAGGTAGGGCGCGGTCATTGAATCGCGCGCGAAGCGCGCCTTGGGAGTGCTGGGTGCAAACCCAGCCTTGTCGCGCGCGCGAAGCG
>JBBIPO010000010.1:0-5078 GCA_037442805.1 Deltaproteobacteria bacterium | reverse complement strand
GCGAAGCGCGCCTTCGGACTGCCGCGTGTCAACGCCGCCTTGTCATGCTGCGGGTGCGAACCCCCACGTGGTTTTCGAGTCGACCCGGTTCACTCGAGCGGCGCGCAGACGATCTGGATCGAATCAATGTAGATCCCGGCGCCGCCCCGAAGGCCCACCATCACCATCCCCGGCGGACAGACCTCGTTGTATTCCGCGGTCCCCCCGGGTCCCCCGACCCGGGTCCCGTACCGGCGGGTCTTCCCGACCCGGACCCCGCCCCGAGCCCCTCCGCCCTCCTCCAGCACCTTGCGGGTCAGTTCCTCGACCGTCAGGTTCTGGAGGCGATCCGCATTCTTCGCGTGCTCGGCTTCGACCGCGTAACCGGCGTTGTCCGCGTACTTGACGCCGCCCTTCGCGGGGGGGTGCGGCGCCGGGGCCGGTCCCCCGGTCCGATCGAGTCCCGCCTGCGCGTCGAAGGGCTCGCGGACCACTTCCCCGACCCCCCGGATCTCGACGGCCAGGACCATCTTCGACAGGTCGGGCCGCGCGGGCAGCGGTTTCTTCTCGCCCAGCGGCACCCGGTACACGCCATTGTCCACCGCCACCCACCAGGACTCGGTCCACACGGCCTTCTTCGCCTTCACCCCCGCGTGGAGCCGGAAGGTCATCGGGAAGATCCCGCTGATCGGCTTGCCCGCATCGTCCACCACCCGGCCCTTGTACCAGACCCTCGTGGGGGGAGCCCCGGCGCCCGGAGGGTCCAACCGGGCCGGTCCACCCGCGCGAGACGGAAGGCCCGTCAGGGTCACCGCCAGGGCCAGCGCCACCGCCCAACCGACCCGTCTCTCAAGAAACGTGGGCGTGGGCGTAGGCGTGGGCGTGGGCGATCCCGCCAACGCCTTGGAACAACCTCCGATCCTCCATGTCATCCCTCCGGGTGCGCCCGCGGCCCGTGGGGAACTCCCATCCCGGTTGTGTCTCATCTCGACCCCCGTCGTCACCACGCCCTCTCAAGAAACCGTGGGCGTAGGCGTGGGCGTGGGCAACCCCGCAAACGCCTCAGAACGCCCTCCACTCCGCCGTTTCATCCATCCGGGTGCGCGCCCCCATGGCAACTCATCGGAAGGGGCCGTCCCGGTACGGTTTGTCCCGCAGGACCAGCGCCTCCGCGTCGTCCGAACGCACATCGGCGTCCGGCGGCGCCGCGCCGCGCAGGACGTGGCAGCCTGTTATCATATCATGCAGCATCCGGCGGCGCGGGTGGACGACGGCCACGAGCGGACCCGCAAACGCGAGCGCGGCCCCGGCAAGTGCCAACGCCGCCCGGACCGCGCATCGCAGGACCCCCGGCCTCCGGCCCCGCGACGTGATGACCCGCATCCCGAAGAGACGCGCGAACGGCGCGTTCCCGACGACCCGGCCCCACAGAATCTCCCAGACCAGAAAGACTCCAACGAACGGCCCCACCGCGCGCGCCGCCAGGTCCGGCCGATGACACGCGATGTCCACTGCGTAGTCCAGGAGGTTCCAGTACCTCGGGGGCCATTCCTCGGCAGGCAGCGCCCACCACCCAAGGGCCACTCCCAGGGCCGCCTCGACCCCCAGGTCCAGAAGGCCCGCGACGAATCGCAGGGTCGTGGGGGCCGCGCGGAAGCCCGACTCCATCGCGAGCGTCCTCATCCCTGCTCCCCCTCCCACCCGGCCCGTCCCCCCAGGTCTCCGACCACGGTCTGGACCACGGTCACGGCCACGACGGCCGCGGTCTCGGCCCGCAGGACCCTGGGCCCCAAACCCGCAGGCTCGAAACCCGCCTCGGCCAGAACCTCGCGCTCCGATGGCGAGAAGGAGCCCTCCGGACCCACGGCCAGGACGACGTCGTCCTGGCCCGCCCCCGCCAGGGCAAGGGCTAGGGGTCGCGTCGCGGGAGCCTCGTCCAGGACGAAGCGGCGCCCGCCCCGGGGGAGGTCCGCGAGGGCCGATGTCAGGCCTTCGTGCAACGAGACGTCCGGAACCGTGGCGCGGCCACACTGCCGGGCCGCCTCGGCCGCGACCCGGCGCATCCGGGCCAGCCGGCGAATGCCCCCTCCAGGACGCGGCACGCTCCGTTCGCAGACCACGACGCGGACCTCGCGCACGCCGAGCTCCGTCGCCTTCTGCACGGCCCACTCGGTCCGGTCCGCCTTCAGGAGCCCCATCAGGAGCCGAACCCGCAGCGCGTCCTGGACCACCCTCCCCGAGGGTTCGGGGCCGACCACCCGCAGGGTCCAGTCCCCGCGCCCGCCCTCGATCCGCGCGCGGAAGGCCCTCCCCTCGCGGTCCACGACCACGACCGAATCCCCCCCGCGCAACCTGAGCACGTCCATCAGGTGGTGGCGAAGGCTCGCATCGAGCGGAAGGCAGGACCCCGGCTCCAGGGAGCGGTCCGGGACGATCACGCGGGGAGGCAGGGACATCGCGGGGTCCCCTCGCACAGACGGGCTCGGAACCAGGACGACACGCGCCCCCGGGAAGGGCCTGGCCCTCACTCCTTGGCCACGACCCAGACCTTGACCTGGGCGATGACCTCGGGCGCCAGTTTCACTTCGACGCGATAGATGCCCAGCTGCTTGATCGGATTGTCGAGCCGGATGGCGCGGTGATCGACCTCGAAGCCCTCGTCCGCGAGGGCCGCGGCGATGTCGCGGGCCGTAACCGACCCGAACAGGCGGTCCTCCTCGCCGGCCTCCCGGGCAATCCGGCAGGAGACGGTCTCGAGCCGTTCCTTCAGTTCCAGCGCCGCGCGGCGGGCCCTCGCCAGCGAGTCGGCCACGAGCCGCTTGCGGTGTTCGATCTGGGCCACAGTCCCGGCGGTCGCCCGGACGGCGAGCCCCCGGGGGATCAGGAAGTTCCGGCTGAATCCAGGCGAGACCTCCACGACCTGGCCCGCCCGGCCGACTTGCTCGACGTCCTGCTTCAGGATGACCTTCATGTCGCTTCCCTCCGTCGCCAGTCCGTGGGCTTCTAGCCGGCCGCGCCCGTGGCCGCATACGGGATCAGCGCGATGTGGCGGGCCCGCCGGATGGCCAGGGCCACGGCCCTCTGGTGCTTCGCGCACATCCCCGAGATCCGCCTCGGGACGATCTTGCCCCGCTCCGTCACGTATCGCTTGATCATCGCCGGGTTCTTGTAGTCGATCCGCGCGTTCTTGTCCGCGCAAAACGGGCACACCTTCCGGCGCGGCGGCCCACGCCGCTTCTTCTTCTGCGTCGTCATGGCTCACTCCTCGTCCTCGTCGGAATCCTCGTCGGATTCCTCGTCCTCGTCCGCTTCCTCGTCGCCGAACGCGGCCCCTTCCCCGGCGACCTCGGCGTTCCAGCCCGTCGTTGGGCCGTGGTCCCGGCCTTCGTCCGCCTCGGTGGGCAGCGTGTCGAAGTGCTGCTCCTTCTCGAAATCATACGTGGACGGATCCACGCCATCGCTCAGCCGGACCGTCAGGTAGCGCAACACGATCTGGGACAACTGCAAAGTCCTGGTCAGTTTCTTGACGAAATCGCCGTCGGCCAGATACACGTGATACATGTAGATTCCCTTGGTGGCCTTGGCGATGGGATAGGCGAGCCGGCGCTTGCCCCAGAACTCGAACCGGACGGGCCGGGCCCCCTCTTTCTCCATCAACTCCGTGATCCGCTGATGGAGTTTCCTCTGGGCCTCGTGGCCCGCGTCGTGGCGCGTGACCACGACCGTCTCATACTTCCGGAACGTCGCGGCACTCATGCATCCTCCTTTCGGTCTGACGGCCCGGGCGAATCCGCGCGCTCCGGGCAAGAAGGAGTGTGGTTCGGGCGATCCTTTCGGTTCACCCGGTTCTGGGCCCTCGAGACCCCCCCGACGGCCCATTCCTGAATCCCGATCACGGCCTTCTTCACGGCCGCGTCGAGCGATTCCCGTTCGTCCTCGGAAAACCCGGAGAGGACATAATCGGTCAGGTCCTCTCCCGCCGCGCCCACCGGGCGACCGATCCCCACGCGGACCCGCGCGAAGTCCGCGCTCCCGATGCCCTCGATCACGGAGCGCACGCCCTTGTGCCCCCCGTCGCCTCCCCCGGCCCGCACCAGGACCCGGCCCAGCGGGAGGTCCGCGTCGTCATGGACCACCAGCAGGTCCGTGACCGGCACCCGATAGAAACGCACCACCTGACCCACGGCCTCCCCAGACAGGTTCATGAAGGTCTGCGGCTCCACGACGAGCAGGTCTTGCCCGCGAAACGACACGCGCGCGACCCGGGCGGACCACCGCAGGGTCCACGAGGGCCCCATGGGTCCTGCGAAGGTTTCCACCACCATGAATCCCACGTTGTGGCGCGTGAGGGCGTATCGCGCGCCGGGATTGCCCAGTCCACAGACCACCTTCACCCGGGCCCCCGTGTCAGGAGGTCTTGCCCGCCGGGGCCGGGGTCGCGCCCCCGGCCGGCGCACCCTCGACGGGCGCGCCCTCCGCCGCGACCCCCGGCTCCTTCTCGGCCCGACCCATGCGAACCAGGACCACGGGCACGTCCTTCGTGTAAACCGTCCGGACCCCCGGAGGCAGGGTCAGTTCCGACAGCAGGATCGCCGCACCGACCCCGAGCGGCGTCACGTCCACGTCAATCGCGGGCGGGATGTCGCGGACCTTGCACTTCACCCGTACCCGCGGAAGCGGATTGGACACCTTCGCGCCCAGTTTCTCGCCTTCCGATTTCCCCACGAGGCGAATCGGAACCTCCAGGGTCAACTCCGTGTCCTCGTCAACCCTCAGAAAGTCGCAGTGTCGCAAGGTCCTCCGCACCGGATGCGTCGCGTACTCGCGCACGAGCGCGAGGCATCCCTGCGCAGCGTCCTCACCCACGAACTTCAGGCGGACGACCGTGTTCACTCCGCGCTCCCCCCGGAAGGCCCCCACGACCTCCTTCGGGTTTGCGACAAGGGGGGTCGCCTCGATCCCCCGCCCATACAGAACGGCCGGAATGTACCCCAAGGCCCTCAGTTTCCTCGCTGCGCCCTTCCCCGTCACGTCGCGCCGCCGGACGCTGACCACCGGATATTCCATCTCGCCGGACCTCCGTCATCGAGCCGAGCCCC
>JBBIPO010000009.1:41201-41495 GCA_037442805.1 Deltaproteobacteria bacterium | reverse complement strand
TTTCCTGCGCGGTCGAGAACGCCGCCGGTCGCTGCGTGGGCGAGATGGTCTGCACCACCGACTCGGGCTTCGGCCCATGTCCAGTGCCGTTGCCGGAGACGGAAACGTGCGACGGGAGGGACAACGACTGCGACGGCGAGACGGACGAGGGCTACCCCATCGGGCTACCGTGCGACGGGCCGGACTCCGACCAGTGCAAGAACGGGACCTGGACGTGCTCCGCGGACCAAAAGGGATGGGAGTGCGTGAACGAGACCGTGACGGACATCCCCGAGGCCTGCAACGGCCAGGACG
>JBBIPO010000009.1:0-41101 GCA_037442805.1 Deltaproteobacteria bacterium | reverse complement strand
CGGGGAGGACTCGGACCTGTGCGCGAACGGGACCTGGACCTGTCGGGCCGACGGCGCGGGGGTCGAGTGCGTGAACGAGACCGTGACGGACATCCCCGAGGCCTGCAACGGCCAGGACGACGACTGTGACGACGCCACGGACGAGGACTTCCCCGTGGGCGAGGCGTGCGACGGGGAGGACTCGGACCTGTGCGCGAACGGGACCTGGACCTGTCGGGCCGACGGCACCGGGGTCGAGTGCGTGAACGAGACCGTGACGGACATCCCGGAGGCCTGCAACGGCCTGGATGACGACTGCGACGGCCAGACGGACGAAGAGTTCTTCTACGAAGGGGTGCCAGTCGGGGAGCCGTGCGTGGGGGTCGGGGAATGCGGCCCGGGGGTCGTGGTCTGCAACGCGCTCGGCCTGGACGCGACCTGCTCGACCAATCCGGACGGGACCGCCCCAAACGCGAAACCCGAGGTCTGCGACCAGAAGGACAACGACTGCGACGGCGCGACGGACGAGGACCTGATGTACGAGGGCTCCCCCCTGGGTCAGCCGTGCGTAGCCAAGGGCGAATGCGGTCCCGGTGTGGTCGTGTGCTCCCCGAAGGACTTCACCGCGACGTGCTCGAGCGCACCAAATGGGACCGAGCCCAGGGACCAGCCCGAGGTCTGCGACCGGCAGGACAACGACTGCAACGGGGTCACGGACGACGTGCCCGTCCCGGACAAGTCGTCGTGCCTCCTGGCCGGGGTCTGCCAGCCGGACCTCGTGCAGGCATCCTGCGTCGAGGGGGCGTGGGTCTGCTCCTACGACGGGGTTCCGGGGTACGAGCCGGGTGTCGAGTTGTCGTGCGACGGCAAGGACAATAACTGCGACGGCACAACGGACGAGGGGTGGCCCGTGGGCGAGGCGTGCGACGGGCCGGACTCGGACCTCTGCGGGAACGGGACCTGGACCTGCACGCCGGACGCCCAGGGGGTCCAGTGCGTCAACGAGAAACCGATCAACGTCGCGGAGGAGTGCAACGGCCAAGACGACGACTGCGACGGCGCGACGGACGAGGAGGGGGCAAGCGGGTGCGCGGCCTGGTTCCTCGACGTGGACGGCGACGGCCACGGCGCGCCCGGGAGCAGCCGGTGCCTGTGCCGGCCCGGCATGATCCCGGGGTTCACGGCGCCGGTCGGGGACGACTGCGACGATTCGGACGCGGGCATACACCCGGGCCGTCCGGAGGCGTGCGACGCGCGCGACGACGATTGTGACGGGGCAACGGACGAGGACTTCCCCGACAAAGGGAAGCCCTGCGACGGGCCGGACCCCGACCAGTGCCAGAACGGGACGTGGACCTGCAAGGCCGACGGCGGCGGGCTCGAATGCGTGAATGACATCAACGTGTCCGAGACCTGCGACGGACGGGACAACGATTGCGACGGCCAGACGGACGAGGAGTGGCCCGTGGGAGGGGCGTGCGACGGACCCGATTCGGACCAGTGCCAGAACGGGACGTGGACGTGCAAGGCGGACGCCACCGGGGTCGAATGCATCGCCGAAACGGTCAACCTCACCGAGACTTGCAACGCCAAGGACGACGACTGCGACGGGCTGACCGACGAGGACTGGCCCAACAAGGGCAAGGGGTGCGTGGTCGGCGTGGGCGAATGCCAGCGCTCGGGCATTTGGGTCTGCAGGGCGGACGGGACCGGCATCGTCTGCAACGCCACGCCGGGGACGCCGTCGTCCGAGGTCTGCGACAACAAGGACAACGACTGCAACGGAACCACGGACGACCCGTGGGCCGCGACCAAGGGCCGCAAGTGCGACACGAACCCGACCCCGCCGGCCGGCGTGCCGGCGTGCGCGCTCGGATTGTGGCAGTGCAAGCCGGACAAGACGGGGCTCCAGTGCGTGGGGGACGTGGAGTGCGTCGTGGGGGACACGTGCCTGGGCAGCGGCTCGGAGTTCCTGCCGGACTCGTGCCTGTGCGGGACAGACGAGCGGTGCACCGCGGACGTCGCGAACCAGTGTACGATCACCCCGGCCTGCCTGTGTGGCTCCGGCCCGAAGTGCACGACGCCGCTCCAGTGCGTCGGGGGGATGTGCCAGTGACGAGGACATGCGCCGCGTGGGCGTAGGCGTGGGCGTGGGCGTGGGCGAAATCGCGAAATCACGGGTGCAACCTCGCGACGACTCGGCGCCGCCGGGTCGGACGATCCCTGTCCGGATCGCGCTCCCACCCATGCTCCTGGCCGTGGCCCTCCTCGCCCCCGCCCGCCTCGATGCCCAGTGTTCCTTCGGAGGGACTCCCCTGTACAAGGGATGTTTCGGGGTCGGGTGGGAGGGCTGTTGCACCTACAAGGAAACGCAGCTCGGTACCATCACGACCCTGCAATGGTGCGAGGGCGGCTATCTGTGCAGTCTGATCTGCAACCCGTTTTCCTTCGATTCCTACGTCTGCGGCTGGGTTACGGACCCATCCTCCGGCGCGGGCCTTTACGATTGTACGTCCCAGCAGACGCAAGACCCTTCCGGAACCTACCCGTACTTCTGCGACATCCCGTGCGGCGACGTCACGCCCGAGGGCTGCTGCGAGGGACAGACCCTGCTCAAGTTTTGCAAGAATGGTTCCCTCAACCTCATCAACTGCGCGGCGAACAGCGAGGGCTACCGGTACTGCGGGTGGGACCCGGTGGTCCAGGCCTACTCGTGCACCCTCGCGGCCGTGGAAGGCCCCGCGGGCCATCCCTACGCTTGCGGGGCCCCGGCATGCACGCCGGCCTGCGCGGGGAAGCAGTGCGGTCCCGACGGGTGCGGCGGGTCGTGCGGCTCCTGCCCGGCAGGCCAGACCTGCGACGCCGGGGGCCAGTGCGTACCCGGCGCGTGCGTGCCGGACTGTGCCGCCAAGGACTGCGGCCCGGACGGGTGCGGCGGGTCGTGCGGCCACTGCGGTGGAAGCCTCGTGTGCAATGCCGCTCAGAAGTGCGTGGGTCCCCCCTGCGTTCCCGACTGCGCGAACAAGCAATGCGGCCCGGACCTGTGCGGGGGGTCCTGCGGGGTGTGCCCCCCGCCCAAGGAATGCTCCGTCTATTTTCAATGCGTGGCGCCGGGCGAGGACGTACCCCTGATCCCGGAGTCTCTGTCCGACGCCCACGTGGTCCAGGCCCCGGAGACGGACGCGGGGATTCCCCCGGCATCACCCGAGGGAGGGGAACCGCCGCAGGGGACCGGCCGGGCTTGCCCGGAGGGGACCGTGTGGTCGTACGGCCAGTGCGTGGTCCCGCCCCCGGCGCCGGCGGTCCCGGCGACGACCGGTCGCGGCGGAGGATGCCGGACCGCGTGGGGCTCCAGGACGCCGACCGCCGTTTTCTGTTTGCTTGTGCTGGCATGGGTCCTGGTCGTCGAGTCTCGATGGAGGAGGCCATGAAGACGTCATTTCTCATCGCAACGGCGCTGGCCGTGGTGGGCTGCGGAGGGAGTGGTGGCAGCCCCACCGACCTCGGTGCGACGGACACACCGGGCGACTTCGGCGCCGGGGAGGACGGCGGCGGGGAACCCGGGACCCCGGAGGGGACCCCGTGCGACGACGGGGACCCATGCACGCGCGACGACAGGTACCAGGGGGGGGAATGCCGCGGAATGCCCTATTCGTGCGAGGGCGCGCCGTGCGTGACCCTGGCCTGCGACGGGGCCGGCGGCTGCACCGTGTCGAGCGTCCTCCCCGGATTCTGCTTCATCGAGAACGCGTGTCGGTCCGACGGCGAGGCCCAGCCGGAGGACCCCTGCCAGGTGTGCGACGCCTCCGTGTCCCAGACCGGGTGGTCGCCACCCGACTGCGACGACCAGGACCCCTGCACCACCGATGTCTGCGAGTCGGGCACGGGGTGTCTCCACTCGCCGACCGAGGGGCCTTGCGATGACGGCAATCCATGCACGGTCGGGGATGCGTGCTCCGGCGGCCTGTGCGTCCCCGGGGGGGGAACCCTCGATTGCGACGACGGCAACCCCTGCACCGTGGACGGGTGCAGGCCCGCCGAGGCCTGCTTCCACGACGAGGACGCGGCGCTGGCGTGCGACGACGGCAATCCTTGCACCCAGGAAGGGTGCGACCCGGGCACGGGATGCACCTTCACGCCGGTCGTGGGGGCCTGCGACGACCATGACGCCTGCACGCTCGGGGACTTCTGCCAGGGCGGCGAGTGTCAAGCGGGTCCCGAGGCCCCCGACTGCGATGACGACAACGAGTGCACCGAGGACTCGTGCCGGTCCGATATCGGGTGCCTGCACGCGCGCGTGACCGGACCCTGCGACGACGGGGTTGCCTGCACCGAGAACGACCAGTGCCTCGGCGGAGTCTGCTCGGGCCAGAAGACCCTGGCCTGCCCGTTCTGCGAATACCACGAGAATCCGGACGCGAACAAGGTAGTGGTCCTGGAGGTCGGGGCCTCGGGCCACCCCGGGGACGGCCTCGACCTGGACGGCGACCCGGCGACCTGCGCCCCCTCCACCGACTGCTCCGGGGGCGTGGACAACGAACTGGGCCTGCTCGCCCCCTTCGTGAACGAGGGCCTCCGGGCCGCGGTGCAGCAGGGGATTCTGACGTACGTGGTCGAGTTCGAGGGCTTCGTGGCGGACGGGACCCCGTTCCAGATGCACTTCCTCGCGAGCGCGCTCGCGGATTCCAACCCGGACTGCGACTTCCAGAAGGAGGAGTGCGACTACGTTCCCTTCTGGGAGGCCCTGGATGCCTCGTGCCATCCCATCGTGTCCTTCGACAACGCCGTGGTCACGGACTCGCGCATCACGGCCGGCGGACCGGGGTACACCTTCGCGCTCCAGGCCAGCCTGATCGGGGGCGGCCACATGGAACTGGCCATCGTGAACGCACGGTTCGACGCCGCGGTCACGATGTCTCAGGCTCACACCATCCGGACCCTCGACGGGTTCCTGGGCGGCGGCGTGGACAAGGCGGACCTCCTGGCGACGGTTGCGCAGCTGCCGCCCGACCTGTTCTACCCCATGGATCTCGCGCAGGTGTTGAGCCTGCTGGACCAGTTGATCGTGAACGACCTCGACACGGACCTGGACGGGACCCCGGACGCGGCCTCGGTCGCGATCCGGTTCCGCACCATCCCGGCCGACATCGTGCCGGCGTGGTGACCGTAGCGCGGGGGTTCCATGGAACACCGACCAAGAGGACGCCGCCTCCGACCGGCGCCCGCGGGTTGGGCAGCCCTCGTCACGGTCGTCCTGGGGGCCGGATGCGGGCGGCCCCCCGATACCCCGTGGGTGGTGACCGAGGAGACCCCTCCCCTGGCCCGAGACCTGGTCCCCGCGCCCCCTTCCGACCTGTTCTGGGCTCCGCGGATGTCGCTGCGGGAGGGGTCCGAGCGCACTCTCGAAGTCCGGGTGGCCTGGGAGGTCCGGCAACGAGGGCCCGGGGTCCCGGCGACTCCCCTCTCCGTCGAGGAGGACCTCACACTCGTTCACCGCGTCGTCGCCCGCACGGATCGGGCCACCACGCTCCGCGTGACGGTCCAGGAGACCGAGGTCACGGTGGACCCTCCCGTGGAGTCGCTCGCCGCCGACCTGCGGCGCTCCCGCCTGGACACGACACTCCGCATCACTCTGGCCGCAAACGGTCGCCTGGAGAAGGCCGCTCGCATCCCGCGCCGGGGCGGGGCCGGCGAGGCCCTGAACGGGCCGGGACGAGACCTCGCGGGGACGCTGCGACGGTTGTGGCCGGTCCTCCCGAACCACCCCGTCCAGGTCGGGAACGGGTGGGACTTCCGCGAGACCGCGAGCCGGCCCCTCCCGGGCGGGGGCGAGGCCCGCGAGAGCCTGACCGGTCGCTATCATTTCCTCGGGATGGTCCAGGACGAGGCCGCGGCCGCCACCGGGGGCCAGGCCGCCGCCGTGGGCCTGGATTACGACATCGTCGTCTCGGGACCTGGGCGCGGGGCGCCGAGCGTGACGGGCATTGGCGTGGGGCGGGGGGTCTTCCTGCTCGACCCGGAGACGGGCGAGGCCCTGCGAGCCCAGGTGATCGAGTCCACCCACGCGCAGGTGGACTGGCCGGCTCGCCGCGGGTCCCGGCGCGCCGAGCAACTGGCTCGCGGGTTCTTCGAGATGACCGCGGCCAGGGAGACGCCGTGATAGAGACCGGGTCATCACCAGGCTGGAGGGAACGCCTTGAGCGTTTCGTCCGGGAGCAGGGGGGTCGCATGACACCCCAGCGGGCGCGTGTGGCCGAGGTCTTCTTCGCGATGGGCGGCCATCCCGGGGTCGAGGACCTCGTGGCCGAGGTCCGCAAGCGGCACCCCCGGATCGGCCCGGCCACCGTCTATCGGACGATGAAACTCCTGTGCGACGCCGGGCTCGTCGGGATGCGGGAGTTCGGCGAGGGGTTCGCCCGGTACGAGGCCCTCGCCCCGGAGGGGCACCACGAGCACCTGATCTGCACCGGGTGCGGCCGGATCATCGAGTTCGACGAGGAGGCGATCGAGGCGCTCCAGGAGCGGGTCACGCGCCGCTACGGCTTCGAGATGCACCACCATCGCCTGGACATCTGGGGACTGTGCCGGGACTGCGTGCGCGTCCGGGACCGGGCGACGGGCGTCAGAACTCCAGCACGACCGCGGTCAAGATCGAAAAGAGGACGGGCTTCGATTTCTCCTGCGAATGCGGGTCGCGGAACCGGATGAACTTCGCCACATCGAAGCACACGTCGAATCCGACCGCCGCGCTCTCGAAGTCGTACAGGAACCCGGGCCCGAAGGACGATCCGAGGTAGAAGTTGAAATACTCCCAGTCATCGTAGATGTGCTTGCTTCCCATCAGGAACATCGCCCGGAAGGTCGGCGCGAATCCCCCGTCCAGGGCCACCTTCGCCACGACCCCGGGTTCGATGGTCCAGCCGAAGTAGTCGCCGTTCACCTGGAGCCGGCTGCCGAATCCGAACCAGACGGGTCCGGCGATCTTGTAGTGGTTCTCGGTCCCCAGGGCGAAGGCGACCTGCTTGCCGGGCTTGATGTCGAACTGGGCGCCCAGGCGCACGGACCACGCCCGGTTGCGAGCGAGGGCCGGCGAAGCCTCGGCCGCGACGAGCGCGAGGCCTGCGAGCACAAGAAGGGGCAGCGGGCGCGACGGGGCGATCATCGTTCCCTCCGTTCGAAGAGCCTGACGACACCCGTTTTCTACAAGATTTCGGTCCGGAGGGGCAACCGGACATCCCTACCGGTCGCCCGAGTGCGCGAGCACGCTCTGGCGAGCCGCGAGCCGCGCCGCGATGTCCAACAGGGCCCGGGCCGGCGGACTGTCCGGGGCCTCGACCACGATGGGCCGGCCCTGGTCCCCGGCCGGGGCGACGCGCAGGTCCATCGGGATGGCCCCGAGGTAGGCGACGTCGTGTTCGCGACATCGTTCCTCGATACGTCCGTCCCCGAACACGCGGTGCTCGGTCCCGCAGGTCGGGCAGACGAAAGAGGCCATGTTTTCGATGACCCCGAGGATCGGGACCTTCGTGACCCGGAACATCCGGATCGCGCGCAGGACGTCCGCGAAGGCCACGTCCTGGGGTGTGGTCACCACGATCGCGGAAGACACGGGAACCAGTTGGGACAGCGAGATCTGGACGTCTCCGGTGCCCGGGGGCAGATCCACGACAAGGTAATCGAGTTCACCCCAGGCCACGTCCTCGAGGAACTGCTGGACCGCCTTGTGCAGAAGCGGCCCGCGCCACACCACCGCGTCCGTGTCCTTCAACAGGAAGCCGATCGAGAAGACCTTCAACCCGTGGCGTTCGAGGGGCAGCATGACGGCGCGTTCCCCTTCCTCGGACATCTCCGGGCTCTCGTGCGTCGCTCCCAGGAGGATCGGAACGCTCGGGCCGTAGAGGTCCGCGTCCAGCAGGCCCACCCTCGCCCCGGACTGTGCGAGGGCCACGGCGACGTTGACCGCGACCGTGGACTTCCCGACCCCACCCTTGCCGCTCCCCACGGCCACGATGTTGCGCACGCCGGGGAGGCGTTCCTCCTTGCGAGTCCTGCGGCCGGACGCAACGTCCGCCCCCATCTCGACCTCCACGGAGGCCACGCCCGGGAGCGCGCGGACCGCTCCTTCCACCGACTGCCGGATCGCCCCCTTGAGGGGGCAGGCCGGGGTGGTCAGGACCACGTGGACCCGCACCCGCTCTCCTTCCACCTCCACGGACCGCACCATGCCGAGCGACACGATGTCCCGGTGCAACTCCGGGTCCATCACGCCCCCCAGGGCCTCCAGGACCTCTTCCTTCGTCGCCATCTTCATCTCCAGTCTCGACCGCCGCGCGCAACCGCGCGATGACGCAACGTAAGGCCGGCGTCCCTTGGCGTCAATGGTTTTCGCGACATGATCAGGCGGCGTCGAGATGCCGCAGTCCGAAGGCGCGCTGCGCGTGCGAAACCGTGGCAAGAGCATGGGTCTTGGGGCCGCGAAGTCCGCTTCGCGGCGGCGGCGCGGGCTCCCGGCCGCGCCAACCGGGGTCCGGTGGCCGTATCCGTGTCGGAGTCCGTGACCGTGACTGTGTCCGTGGCCGCCACGGAGTCCCTGCCGGACCCCGGACGCCCGACCCCGGACGCCCGATCCCGGACCCCCGATCCCGGAAATCGCGTATCTTTCCCTTCAACCGGGCCCCGCGCCCCTGGACGGAAGGCGGATGGACTCGACCGTGCCGGTCGTCTTCCTGCTCGTGTACTTCGGGATGATCGTGGGGGGCATCCCCGGCCTGGCCCTGGACCGCACCGGCGTGGCCCTGGCCGGGGCCATCGCCCTGATCGCGTTCCGCCGCGTGGGCCTCGTCGAGGCCGTCGGGGCGATTGACGTGAGCACCATGGCCCTCCTCTTCGGTCTGATGGTGGTGTCGGCCCAGTTGCGGCTTGGCGGGTTCTACACGCGGGTCGTGCGCGCCATCGGGGCCGCGCCGCTGTCGCCCGCCGGGCTCCTCGCGGTCGTGATCGCCGTGGCCGGCGTGCTGTCGGCCCTGCTCGCGAACGACATCGTCTGTCTCGCCGTGACCCCGGTTCTCGTCGAGGCGTGCGCCCGCCGCCGCCTGGACCCGGTCCCGTTTCTCCTGGCCCTCGCCTGCGCCTCGAACGTCGGGTCCGCAGCCACCCTGATCGGCAACCCCCAGAACATGCTGATCGGCCAGACCCTGGGCCTGTCGTTCGCCCGATACCTGTGGGACGGAGGGGTCCCGGCGGTCCTGGGGCTGGTCGTGGTATGGGCCGTGATCCACGCCCGGTATCGGGGCCGCTACGCTCGCGAAACCGCGCCGTCGCCCGTGGACCTGCCCCGGTTCCGGGCCTGGCAGACGACCAAAGGGCTCCTCGTGCTCGCGGCCCTGGTCGTCCTCTTCCTGGTCGAGCCCGTGCCCCGGGACCTCGCGTCCGTGACCGCGGCCGGGGTCCTTCTGATGAGCCGCCATACCGCTTCCCGGGACGTCCTGGGCCTGGTGGACTGGCAACTCCTCGTGCTCTTTTCGGGGCTGTTCATCGTAAACCACGCGGTCGTGTCGTCCGGTCTGGCCTCCCTCGCCTTGCGCGAGGCCGCCCTCGCGGGCCTGGACCTGACACACCCGGACCTCCTCTTCGGCGCGGGCGCGCTGCTCTCCAACCTCGTCTCGAACGTCCCGGCAGTGATGCTCCTCCTCCCCGCGGCCCATCACCCCGAGGCCGGCCCCGCGCTCGCCCTGTCGAGCACCCTCGCGGGGAACCTCGTCGTGGTCTCGTCCATCGCGAACATCATCGTGGTCGAGCAGGCCTCGCGCCTGGGCGTGCGCATCTCCTGGGCCGACCACGTGCGCGTCGGCCTCCCGGTCACGCTCGCGACCCTGTTCATCGCATGGGCGTGGCTGTGGGTGTCCTAGAAGGTGTGGACGGAAGGAACCCCGTCGTGAGCCGGTCACGCCGCCTTGCGAGGGGCGCGGGCCAGCAGGGCCTCGAGGAAGGCAACCGCCTCGTCCACCTGGTCAATCAGGAGGAGCCCCAGGTCCCCGGCTCGCAGGCGGTTGACGGACAACTCGATGGCGTTGAACTCCCCCCGCACCTCGGTCACCGCCTTCGCCCGGACCGCCCCCTCCAGGCCCTGGCGCAGGATCCGGAGGACCTCCCCGTCCTTGCGGCCCCGGTTGCAGGCGTCCTCGTACAGGATCACCTCGTCGAAGGCGTCCCCGAGGATGCGGGCCATCGCCATCAGGTCGCAGTCCCGCCGGTCCCCGGCCCCGCTCAGCATCACGAGGCGCCTGCGGGCCGGGAAGGCGTCCGCGGCCTCCACCAGGGCCGCGATCGCGTCCGGGTTGTGGCCGTAGTCCGCGATGATCGTGGCCCCGTCCGCGGGCGGCCGGGGACCGGGCGCGGGGGGCGCGTGGGGGAACGAGTACACGTTGAATCGGCCCGGCGTGGTCTTCGAATCGCTGCAAAACGATGACAGCACATCCTCGATGACCTCCCACGCCACCCCAAGGCCCCACGCGGCCCCGACCGCAGCCAGAACGTTTTCGGTCTGGAAACGCAAGGCCCCACCCTGTGTCAACGGGACACGCGCGAGCGGGACGCGGCGCTCGAACGTCCCCTCGACTGCCACAAGGTCCCCCCGCTCGACAAACAGGCCCCGGCCCCCCCGCGCGATGTGCCCCGCGAGGACCGGGTGCTCCCGGTCGCGCGCGAAGAAGGCGACCCGACCGGGACAGACCAGGGCCATGGGCGCCACGTGAGGGTCGGCCGCGTTCAGGACCGCGTACCCGTCGGGGGCTACATTCTGGACCACGACCCGCTTGAGGACCGACAGTTCCTCGACGGAGCGCAGGTAGTTCAACCCGAGATGATCCCCGGTCCCGATGTTGGTGACCACCGCGACATCAACCCGGTCGAAGGCGAGTCCCTCGCGCAGGATGCCCCCGCGCGCGGATTCCAGGACAGCCGCCTCGACGACCGGGTTCTGGAGGATCGCCCGCGCACTCCGCGGCCCGCTGCAATCCCCGACCTCGATCCGCCGCCCCCCCACGTAGATCCCGTCGGAACACGTCATCCCCACGGTCCGACCCGTCCGCGTCAGGATGTGGGCCACGAGCCGAATGGTCGTGGTCTTGCCGTTCGTTCCGGTCACGGTCACGAGGGGGATGCGACCGGTCTCGCCGGGCGGGAACAGGAGGTCCACGATGGCCCGTCCCACCGGGCGCGGTGTCCCCTCCGACGGGTCCAGGTGCATGCGCAGCCCCGGGGCCGCGTTGACCTCGACCACGGCCCCGTCCTGCTCGTCGAGCGGCCGGTCGATCCGCCCGCACACCAGGTCCACCCCGCACACGTCGAGCCCCACGATGCGCGCGGCCTCCACCGCGGCCCGCGCCACCTCGGGGTGGACCCGGTCCGTCACGTCCGTCGCGGTTCCGCCCGTGCTGAGGTTCGCGTTGCCGCGCAGACGCACCCGCTGTCCTGCCCCGGGCACGCTGTCCGGGGTCCAGCCGTGACGCGCCAAAAAGGCAATGGCCACGTCGTCCAGGCGGATACGGCTCAACGAGGTCGCGTGCCCTTCCGTGCGGCGCGGGTCCGCGTTGACCTCCTCGACCAGTTGCCGGATCGTGCGCCTGCCGTCACCCACGACCTCGGGCGGGTCCCGACGGGCCGCGGCCACCACCCGTCCCCCCACCACGAGCAACCTGTAGTCGTCCCCGGGGACATGCCGCTCGACTAGGACCTCGCGTTCGACCTCCCGTGCGGCCCGATACGCCAGGCGCAAGTCCTCCGGGTCGCGGACCTCCGTGGTCACCCCGCGGCCCTGGTTACCGTGACGCGGTTTGACCACGACCGGATACCCGAGGTCCGCGGCCGCCTCCAGGGCATCCTCCTCGTCCGCCACGGGCCGCCCCGCGGGCACGGGGACCCCGACCGCCCCCAACAGGCGCTTGGTCAGGTCCTTGTCCTGGGCGATGCCCTCCGCGATGGCGCTCGTGCGGTCCGTCTCCGCGGCCTGGATCAGGCGCCTGCGCGCCCCCCATCCGAACTGGACCAGGCTCTCGTCGTTGAGCCGCAGGATCGGGATGCCCCGGTCCAGGGCCGCGCGCACGATGGAGCCCGTGCTGGGCCCGAGGCGCACGTCCTCGTCCAGGGAGCGTAGCCGTCGCACCATGGCCGCGACATCACACGCCTCGCCCGCCCTCACCGCGCGGCAAAGGGCCAACGCCTCTTGCAGGGCGAGTCTCCCCACGGCCTCCTCCGAGTACTCGACCGTCACCAGGTGCGTGAGCGGTGCCACTGCAGGGCTCGCGCGGCTGAAGGACACCGGGCATCCGGCCGAGGCCTCCAACGCGAGCGCCACCTGCCCGAGGACGTGGGCCAGGGACCACGACTGCTCGCCCGCCGGCGGCCAGGGAGGCAGGAAGGGCATCGCGGCGACCAGGCGCTCGTGAAACCCCGGGAGTCCCCATGCGTCTTCCTCGTCCTCCTCCAGGACGACCTCGGCCTCCACCGCGGGTCGCCTCGACCAGATGTTCGGACCTCGCAACGCCCGGACTCTCTCGATGGTCATGTTGTCGCTCTCGCCAAGGTTGTCGGATCAGACGCGCAGCCCCCATGTTTCTTCACGGGCTGCACGATCCCCGCTGTCCCGATTCCAGCGGCCACCTCACCGGGGGCCAGGCCCAAAGCCCACCCGACCGCCGCCCCGTACAGGGCGACGAGCCTGTCTCCCCCTCGCGGGACCTCCCCCGCGTCGGCCTCCTCGTCCCCGTTTCGGAACACGATCCTCCCGTCACGGACCGTCGCCGCCCGACCCCCGGCTGCGAGATGCCCCCCGAGGGCCGGTACGTCCGGGTCCTCCGCCACCAGGATCACCTGCCCCGCGCACAGGGGAGCCATCTCGACCAGGAGGGGCTCCCCGGCGTCGAGGATCGCGAACCCACCGGGGAGCACGACATCCACGGGGCACCGCAGGACGGTGAACATGTCCTGCCGATCCTCGACGAACGGGTAGGCGAGGTCCGCGGGAGGCTCCCCGATGTCCGTCACCGCGGCCACGGAGCACTTGTCGAGGCCCAGGCCCTCCCGCAAGATCCCCGCCGGGTGGGCCTCGACCACCGCGACCTCCAGGGCGGGGTTCATCAGGAGCCGGCGCGCCCCGGGGCCGTCCGCATGGTCCCCCGCAGCGACCCGGCGGTCGTCCAGGTACAGCCCGTCGGACGCCGCGAACCCCACGCCTGTCCGGCCCGTGGCCCGTAGCATGGCAAAGACCTGTCTCGCGACCTGGCCTCGCAGGCGCTGCCCCGTGACGCACACCAGGGGGATGCGACCGTCCTCTCCCGCCGGGAACAGGGATTCCACAATGGCCTCCCCGACCGGCCTTGGCTCGCCAGAGGCCGGCTGGAGGTGCGCATGCAGCGCCGGCCCCGCGTTGACCTCGACCACGGCCCCGCCCACCTCCTCGAGCGGACGCGCGATGTCCGGGGTCACGATGTCCACGCCCGCGACGTCCAGGCCCACGACCCGCGCGGCCAGGACGGCTCGGGCCGCGACCTCGTCGTGCACCCGACCTGTCACGTCTTCCGCGAGGTTCCCGTTCCGCTGGATCAGGACCCGCCGCCCCTCCTCGGGCACGGATTCGGGCGCAAGGCCCTGGCGCCGCAACTCCATCAGGACCGTGTCGTCCAACTCCACGGGGTTCAGGGGACACTCGTCCCCCGCGCCGCGCCGCGGATCCGAGTTCAACTGGGCCTCGATCAAACCGCGGACAGGGGTCCGCCCATCCCCCACCACCCACGCGGCCGGCCCCCGGGCCGCGGCCACGACCTGCCCGCCGACCACGAGCACGCGGTGCTCCTCGCCCGGGACGAACCGCTCGACCAGGACCCCGCCGCCCTCACGGGCCGCGCCTTCGAAGGCCGCCACGACCTCCTCGCGTGTCGTCAGTTCCAGGAAGACGCCTCGACCGTGGTTGCCGTCCCTGGGCTTGACCACCACGGGGAGCCCCAGGTCCTGCGCGGCCTCCCAGGCCTCCTCGGGGCTCTCGA
Source organism: Deltaproteobacteria bacterium (assembly GCA_037442805.1). Classification (GTDB taxonomy): domain Bacteria; phylum Myxococcota_A; class UBA9042; order DTJE01; family DTJE01; genus DYKK01. The sequence continues at coordinate 27,080 of JBBIPO010000009.1, read as the reverse complement.
CGAGGCGCCCTGCCGGAACCGGGACTCCGCAGGTGCGCAGGAATCTTCGGGTCAGTTCCTTGTCCTGGGCCACGGATTCCGCCACGGCTCCGGTCCGGTCCGTCTCCGTGGTCCAGATGCGGCGCTGCCTCGCTCCGTGGCCCAATATCACGAAACTCCCTTCGCCGGGTCTGAACCACGGGATACCGCGCGCCTCGGCCGCGTCCACGATGGCCCGGGTGGAGGGGCCCAGACAGGCCCCGGCGGCCTCGTTCCGCAGGCGCGCCACCGTGCCGGCCACATCAAAGGGCTCGTCCCGCATCGCGGCCAGGACCAGGTCCCGCGCGGCCCACAGGCATGCCTGACCGACCGCTTCCTCGCGGTAGCGCACCGCGACCCGATAGACCCCAGGTCGCGATGTCTCGCGCGCCTTGCCGAACCCCACCGGCGTCCCGGCGAGGTTCTGCAACTCGATGGTCACGTGTTCCAGGACATGGGCCGGGTACGTCCCCTGGCGCAGGCGCATCAGGAAGCCACCCCGCACCCCCACTCCGCACCGGTGCTCCTCGAGCCCCGGCAGCCAGGCCGCCAGGCGTTCCGCGAAGCCCGGGATCGTGTTGGAAGCGGCCTCCCGAAGGTCCTTGAGGTGCACCCAGGCCTCGAGCACCGTCCTGCGGGACCAGATGTTGGGTCCTCTCAAGGCGAGGACCTTCTGGATGTCCATGGCGGGCGCACTCCACCCGGCCAACGGGGAATGGATTTTACGCCCCGGCCCAACGATTGTAAACTCCGCGCGTTCCGGCGTCCCGGGCGGGGTTGTCGGATTTCCCAGGACCCGGAACCCCGCGGGCCTTGGAGGTCGCAGGGAATGCAGAACAGGCTCCAGGCCGTCCTTCGCCCGGGCGAGGTCGTGCGCGCCCTCCTCACCCTCGACCTCGACGAGGAGCAACGGTTCCGGCCGGGGCTCCTGGCGCTGACGGACCGGCGGCTCCTGTACGGCCCCGAGGCCGGCCCGGACCGCTCCTGGCCGCTCGAGAACGTCCGGACCTTGCGCGTGCGGGACCGCGGCGGGCTCGGAACCCTCGAGGTGATGGGCGAGCGGACGCTCCTTGCGCGCCTGTACTTCACGGTCGCGAAGGCGAACGAGGCCGCGGCCTTCGAGCGGGCCTTCCGGGGTCTTTCACCCGCGGAGACCCAGGGGGGCGAAGCCCCTCCCGGAGAGCCCGTCCCGGAGGGGCCTCCCGCCCGGGGCCGGGACCTGTTGCGGCTCGCGCGCTTCGCCCGCCCGCACGCGGTCTGGCTCGCGCTCGGCGTGGGCCTGACCCTCGCCTCGACCGGGGTGGGCCTGATCCCCCCCCTGCTCACGTGGCCCCTGGTGGACGAAGTCCTGACTCCCTACCAGGAGGAAGTCAAGCAGGCTCGCGACCTTTCGGACCCCGAGACCCGAGACAAACGCCTCGCCTCGCTCCAGGAAGAAGGAAGCAGCCGTTTCAGGCGGGTGCCTTTCTACCTGGCCGGGATGCTGGGCGCTGCGGTCCTCGCGTGGCTCCTGGCTTGGGCGCAGGGGTACGTGCTCGCGCGGGTGTCCGAGCGCATCGCCGCGGACCTGCGCAACGCGACCTACGCGCACCTCCAAACGCTGTCCCTCGACTACTTCACGGCTCGCCGAACCGGGGACCTCGTGTCGCGCATTTCCAGCGACACGGACCGCCTCTGTTACTTCCTGTCGGACACGCTGACCGACTTCGTCACGGATGTCCTGATGATCGGCGGAAGCGCGGTCATGCTCTTCTACATGGACCCCATCCTGGCGGCCGCGACCTTGTGCACCCTGCCCGCGGTTGCGTGGGCGACCCTGACGCTTCGCTCCCGGCTGAGCGAAGGGTTCTCGCGCTCGTATCGCAACTGGGGCGAGATGACCGCCATCCTGGCCGACACCATCCCCGGCATCCGGGTGGTCAAGGCCTTCGCCCAGGAGCGGCGCGAGGCCGAGCGCTTCCGGGACGCGAACCGCCGCATCGTCCAGGCCAACGACCGCGTCAACCGCGTGTGGACCTTCTTCTGGCCGATGGTGGCGTTCCTGAACCAGGGGGGGCTGCTGGTCGCCTGGGCTTTCGGGGCGTGGCGGGTCCTGGACCAGCACATCACCGTGGGCATCCTGACCGCCTTCCTCGCGTACATCGGGCGGTTCTACGCGCGGCTCGAGGCCATGACCCGCATGGCCGGACAGATGGAGCGGGCCAAGGCCGCAGCCGCCCGCGTCTTCGAGGTCCTGGACCGCCGTCCGAGCGTGCCGGAGCCTGAGCATCCCGTGACGCCGGGGTCCCTGAGTGGGTCCATCGAGTTGCGCGGCGTCTCCTTCCGCTTCGGCAATCGAGAGGTCCTGCACGACGTGTCCTTGAAGGTCGAGCCCGGCGAGATGCTGGGGGTGGTGGGGCCCACCGGGTCCGGCAAGAGCACGCTCGTGGACCTCGTGTGCCGCTTCTACGACCCCGACGATGGGGTGGTCCTCGTGGACGGGCACGACGTCCGATCCTTTCCCGTTGCCTGGTATCGCCGCCACATCGGAATCGTCCTTCAGGAATCCTTCTTGTTCTATGGAACCATCGCCGAGAACATCGCCTACGGACGACCCGATGCCACCCGCGAAAAGGTGATCGAGGCCGCGCGCGCCGCCCGGGCCCACGAGTTCATCCTGCGCCTGCCGGACGCCTACGATTCCGTGGTCGGGGAGCGCGGACAGACCCTGTCGGGCGGGGAGCGGCAGCGCATCGCCATCGCGCGGGCCTTGCTGATTGACCCGCGGATCCTCGTGCTGGACGAGGCGACGTCCGCGGTGGATACGCGCACGGAACGAGAGATCCAGGAGGCCCTCGACCGGCTAGTCCAGGGGCGCACGACCATCGCGGTCGCGCACCGCCTGAGCACCCTGCGGCGCGCGAACCGGATCGTGGTCCTGGACGGGGGACGCATCGTCGAGTGCGGCACCCACGAGGAGTTGCTCGCGGCCGGAGGTCTGTATCGCCGCCTGTGGGAGGCCCAGGAGCGAGAAGAGGCCGGACGCGAGTGCGGGCCAGAGGCCACGCCGGATACGGGCGAAGAACGGCTGCGCCGAAGCCCGAAGCCGCCTGCGGAAAGACCGTCCCTCTCGCGGGTCATGGAGAGACATGAACCCTGAAACCCCGGAGGAAATCGAGCTCGGAGAGGGTCAGGTCCTGCGCAGGCACCCGATCCATGGCCTCGTGCTCGTGTCCAAGGAGCGGGAGGTCGCGGGGGTCTGGCCGGTGCGCTGCTTCCCCCTGAGCGACCCCGGGGGCGCCGTGAGCCTGTGCGACCCCGAGGGTCACGAGATCGCCTTTGTCCCGCGCCTGGACCGCTTGCCCGGACCGGCCCGGGCCTTCCTGGAGCCCGAGGTCCTCCGGCGCGAGTTCGTCCCGGTGATCCGACGCATCCTATCCATCGCCCCCCGCGCGGAGCCCAACACCTGGCAGGTCGAGACGGACCGCGGCCCCACGACGTTCACCCTCCAGGCCGAGTCGGACGTCCGGCGCCTGCCGCCCCACGGGCTCCTGGTCGTGGACGCCCGCGGGGTGCGCTTCGCCATCCCGGACGTCCGATCCCTGGACCGCCACAGCCGCCGCATCCTCGCACCGTACCGGTAACCGAAGGACCCGCGCTATACTCCGCGCGACCGCGCAGGGGGATGTGGCCCCGTGTTGCACTGGCCGTTTCGACGAACCCTCCCCGACGCGCTCGCCCTCACGGCGCGGGCCGTGTGGGGGACCGGCGCGACCTTCCTCGCGGCGGTCCTGCTCGGGGAGGGGCTCCTTGCCTGGGAATCCGTGTGGTTCCTCGCCGTCTTCTACGCGGCCACCGCCCTGTCCGTGGCCGCTTCGCTGGCCCACCATGGCGCCCACGTCTTCGAGGCCATCCGGCCCGTGCGCGCCCTGCGCGGGGCCTGGCCGGACCTCCTGTTCCTCGCGGCGGTCTGGGCGCTCGCCCCGTACCCGGAGGTCCTCGCCGTCGCGGGGACCCTTCGGACCTTCGCGTCGCTCGCCCACGTCTTCGGCGAGAGCGACCTCGGCCGGCGCGCCATCGCGGCCCTGACCGACAACCCGGCGAAACTCCTGGTCGTTTCCTTCACGGCCCTGGTGGCCTTGGGCACGGTCCTCCTGATGTTCCCCCGGGCCACGGACGACGGCCAGGGCGCCCCGTTCCTCCCGGCCCTGTTCACCGCGACCTCCGCGACCTGCGTGACCGGGCTCACGGTCCTGACCACGGCGCGCGACGCCCTCGCCCCGACCGATGTCCAGGCATTCTCCCCGTTCGGGCAGGCCGTCATCCTCCTTCTGATCCAGGTCGGCGGCCTGGGGATCATGACCCTCTCGACCTCGGCGGTCCTCCTCGTGGGCGGCCGCCTGTCCGTGCGCGCGCAGGCCCTGGTCCAGGGGATCGTCGAGGAGGAAGGCGCGCTCACGGTCCAGGGGATGGTCCGCCACATCCTGACCATCACCTTTGCCTTCGAGGCCGCCGGCGCCGCGATCCTGTCCTGGCGGTTCCTCGCGGACTCCCCGGACGACCCGGCCTGGGCCGTGTACTGCGGGGTCTTCCATGCGATCTCCGCCTTCTGCAACGCGGGGTTCTCCCTCTTCAGCCACTCCCTGATCGCCTACGCCACCGACCCGGTCGTGGTGCCGACCGTGGCAATCCTGATCGTGTTCGGCGGGCTCGGCTTCATGGTGATCCCGCCCCTCCTGTCGTGGCGGACCTGGTCCCAGGGATTCGCCGCGGGCTGGAAGCGGATGCCGACCCATGCCCGTGCGGCGCTTGCCGCCACGGTCTGGCTCCTCGCGGGGGGGGCGTTCTTCCTGCTCGTCCTCGACGGCAGCGGCGCCCAGGCGGACCTGTCGGTCGGTGAGCGCCTGTGGGCCAGCCTGTTCCAGTCCGTGTCCGCGCGCACGGCGGGGTTCAACACGATTGATCTCGCGGCGACGGCGAGGCCCGCGGTCTTCGCCTACCTGGTGCTCATGTTTGTGGGAGCGTCTCCCGGGAGCACGGGCGGCGGGATCAAGACCACGACCCTCGTGCTCCTCCTCGGGGCCTTGCGGGCGACCCTCCTGGGCCGCCAGCGGGTCGAAATCCTTGGCCGGACCATGCCGGAGCGCACCGTGAACAAGGCCGTCGCGATCACGGCCCTGTCGTTCGCGGCGTGCCTCGTGGCGGCCCTCGTCCTGCTGGCCACGCAGGACGCGCTGACGAGCGAACAGGTCCTGTTCGAGGTGGTCAGCGCCTTCGGCACCGTGGGCTTGAGCCTCGGGGCCACGCCGAGGCTGGACGCCCTCGGGCAGGTCGTCATCACGCTCCTGATGTTCGTCGGGCGGGTGGGCCCCCTGACCCTGACCCTGGCCCTGGCCCGCCGGGCCCCGACTGCGGAGGTCCGGTATCCGGAGGGCCGGCTCCTGGTGGGATAGCCGCGTGGAGGGGATGCCATGATGCTTCGCTCGTGCGCCGTGGTCGGGCTCGGGTTGTTCGGGCGGCAGGTGGCGAGGACGCTCGCGGGGCTCGGCGTGGACGTCCTCGTCGTGGACCGGGACCCGGCCCTGGTCGAGGCCCTCAAGGACCAGGTCACGTCCGCGGTCTGCGCGGACCTCACCGACGAGAAGGCCCTCCTCGAATCGGGCGTCCTGCACGCGGACGCGGCGGTCGTGGCCATCGGCGAGGCCATGGAGGCCTCGATCCTGGTCACGGCCCTCCTGAAGAAGCACGGGGTCCGCCAGGTCGTGGCCCGCTCGCACTCGGACCTCCACGCCCAGGTCCTGACCGCGGTGGGCGCGACCCGCACGGTGGACCCCGAGGCCGAGATGGGCGAACGCCTGGCCCAGGAACTCTACGCCCCGGACGTGCACGCCCGCATCCGCCTCTCGACCGGCCAGGAGGTCATCGAGTTCGAGGCCCCGAAGGGCTTCGTGGGTCGGACCGTGCAGGCCCTCCAGTTGCGCGAGAAATACCTTCTGAACATCATTGCCATCAAGCACCGGTCCCTGGACGAACCAGGGGGCTTCCGGCTCAACCGGCTGCCGAGGCCCACGGATGTCGTGGGCGCAGGGGACATCATCGTGGCCATCGGGGAGGAGGCCGCGATCCACAAGTTCATGGACTTGCTGGCATGACGAAGTCCCACAGGGCACCATCGAATTTCCGGACGCGGACAAGGGTCCTGTCCGGATGCCTGTTCACGCTCGTGGCGATGGTTGCCGCGCTCGTGGCAACGCTGGTGATCCGGGCGCCCCGACCCGACTACACGGGCGCGAGGTGTCGGTTCGACCCGATCCTCGGGTGGGCCCCAGCCCTGGGTCCGTCCGCGGGGGAGGGACCTCATCGCGTCGGCCAGTGGGGCGAGGAGGTGGACGACGACCGCGAACACATCGTCCTCATCGGCGATTCGGTCGCGTACGGAACCGGGGTGAGCCACGAAGAGACGTACGCGCGGCTCCTGGGACGAATGACGAAAGACTATCAGGTCGTCAATCTGTCCGTCACCGGATATTCTATTGACCAATATTATCTGATGTTGGCAAGAGAACTGCCACGCCTGCATCCGAAATTGGTATTAGTGAATATCTTTTCTGGAAACGACTATCAGGGTACGACGACAGACAACAATTACGGTTACGCGAAGCCATTGTTTGTGCCGGACGGCGAGGGGCTGCGCCTGGCCAACATCCCGCTGACGGAAACGAATTGTGTGTACCTTTTCAGTCGCAGCCTCCTGTTCAGTTTCCTGTGGCGATGGGCGATGGCGGAGGAGCAAGGTTACCCACGAGGTGGCCGGCGACGGGAGGCGGTGACGCACCTGATTGACCATCTGTGCAGTTCGAAGAGGTTGACCGAAGAAGAGGGGCGCAAGGTGGTCGAGCGCCTCCTGCACCGGATCGCGGCGCTGGCGGCCGAGCATGGGGCGCAGGTGGGATTCGTGCTCCTGCCAGACGGAGGGGACTTCGTGGACCGCGACTACCGAGACCGACCGTGGTTTCCGAAACTCCGCTTTTTCCAGGAGTTGTTGGGCTCGCTGCCCTACCCCGTCCTCGACCTCTATCAGGTCCTCTCGCGGTCCGCCTTGTGTCTTCCGAACGGGGCTGACCTGTACCAGTGCCCCCTGGAGGCCCTCTACCTGGACGGGTCTCACTACACCCCGTTTGGACATTGTGTGGTGGCCGAGGCCCTCCACGTCTTCATCGAGGAACGTTTCGGAATCCCGTGACGAACGCTCGGGGCGGCGCGGAACGGGAGTTCGACGTGACCTCGGGCGACATGGGATTGAAATCCCTGTCGCGGTTGTTTACCCTGCTGATGGATGGCTGAATGGAGGGGTGCGATGAACCGTTGTCTCTGCTGGCCCGTCGTGCTGCTGTTCCTCGCCTGCGAGCCCGACCCAGGCCCCCGGGTTGAGGCGGTCTCCTCGCCGCTTCAGGAAGAGGCCGCCCCGGCGGTCGAGGCTCCAGCCTCCCCGACGCTCGGTCCGATGAGCGAGGCCGAGTTCCGCGACCTCGTACGGCGGACCCTGGACCTCCTGGACCGGCGGGACGTGGATGGGGCCCGTGACCTGTGCGTGCAGGCGCTCGATGCCCGGCCTGGCGACCCCCAGGTGACGCACCTTCTCGCCGTGGTCGAGATGGTCGCCCAGAACTTCGAGTCCGTGGTGGACCTCGCGGGCCATCAACTGGCCCGCGACCCGGACGCGTTGCCGTTCCTGGCCACGCGCGCGGAAGCCGCCTTCTACCTCCAGGACGTGGACCAGTCGCAGCGCGACCTCCTGCGCATCATCGAGCGCCTCGAATCCGCGATGCGCTCGGGGCGCAACGAGGGGTGGTGCGGGTGCGCGACCTCCCCGGACGAGGCCGTGGCCCTGGCCCGGCTGGACCTCGCGCGGACCTACTACGTGCTCGGGGACCTCGACGAAGCCGAGGCCATCGTCCGGGACGTGCTCGCGCAGGACCCCGATTCCATCGAGGCCCGGTTCGTCCTGGCCCTCGTGCTCAACAAGCGGGACGACCTGGCGGGGGCCATGGGCCTGTACGAGCAGATCCTGGAGGAGGAGCCCTGGTGCGCCGCCTGCCAGAACAACCTCGGGGTCCTCGCCTACAGGCAGCACGACCTCAAACGATGCCGCGAGCGGCTTCAGGCCGCCTTGCGCCTGACCCCGGACCGTGACCTGTGGAGCACAGCCCTGGTCCTGTCGAACCTCGCGGAACTCGACCTCCTGAAGGGCCGGCTTCGGGAGGCGGAGGCCGGCTACCGGGAGGCCATCGCCACGGCCTGGCGCTATCCGGGCGCCTACTACGGGCTCGCCACCGTGCAGGACATCCGGGGAGAGGTCGCCGAGGCGAAGGCGACCTTGACGCAGGCCCTCCTGTGGGACTCGCAGGGGTTCGACCGTCACAACGCGGAGTACTACGAGCCCGAATGGAGATGGTACCTGGAGGGCCTCGTCCTGGAGCATCAGGGCCAGGCCAAGCAGGCCCGCGCGATGTTCGAGAAGGTCGCGACCGGCAAGGTCCGGATGCTCCGCGGACCCGCGAAGCGCCACCTGTGACCTGCCCCCCCTTCACGGGATCAGACAGAACTTGTACGCCCCCGTGGGCATGTCGCACGCCGTGTAGGGCACCGGGCAGTCGGCCTCGGTCGTGCACCTGAGCACGCACGCCTTGATCGTCGGGTACAGACAGACCTCCCCCGCGGCGCAGTCGGCGTGTTTCGTGCACGTCGTGGTGCAGACCCGGAACTGGCCGCCGGTCGCCACGTCCACGTCCTCGCACTCGCACGATGCGCACTCCGAGGCCTGGCTGCACGGTTCGCCGGTCCCCTTCGACCCCGGCGTGCAGTCCCCGGGGTCCGGGGGAGAGGTCGTGTCCTTCCCGGACAGGTCCTGACCGCTCAGGTCCCGGCCTGGGCCGGGGTCCGGGTTCCCATCGTCCGAGGACCCGCAGGCCCACGCCGCGCCAAGAAACGCAACCACCAGAAACGCCGTTCGCATGATGTCTCCTTTCCCCGAGTGGACCCCCGGGGTCACCGGAAGAACTCCTCCCACACCCAGAACGCCCCTGCGGCCAGGGCCGCGAGCCCCACGAGCCCCACCAGCGCCCACTTCGCGACCTGCCATGCCCGCCGGGGCGGCCCGGCGACCACGGCCATCGGGAGCGTCTCCCGGCCTTCCAGCATCTCGACGAGCGCCGTCCCCTGGGGCCGGACCGTCGGGGTCTCCACCCGCCTCGTTCCCTCGCCCTTCAGGTCTTCCGGCGAGATGCGTCCCGTCACCGAGATGCGCTCCACCGGGACCGGCTGGCTTCCCTCAACCGGCACGGGTTGTCCGGCGTAGCGCAGCATGGAGAGGCTCAGGATCTCGTCCTGAATGAGCATCCCGATGCGTTCCTGGCTCGCGCCCTCCTCGCGCACCTCCTGCGCCTCAAACACCGAGCGGATGAACTCGGACAGGTCGTACGACGTGACCTTCAGCCCCCGTTCGAACAGGTACGCGGTGAGGTGGTCGCCCATCTCCCGCGCGGTGGGAAAGCGCTTGCGCGGGTCGCGATGCAACGCCCGGCGAACCAGGCGGTCCAGGTCCTCGGTCAGGTCCGGGTTGAGCAGGGTCAACGACGGGACCTCGGTCTTCTGGACCAGTTCCACCGTCTCCATCTCGGTTCGTCCCAGGAAGAGGCGGCGGTTTGCCAAGAGCTCCCACAGGACGACGCCCATCGAGAAGATGTCCGTCCGGTGGTCCACGGCCCGGCCGTCCACGGCCTCCGGAGACAGGTACGAAAACTTGCCCTTGACGATGCCCGGGTCCGTCAGCTCCCCCTGGGTCACGGCCCTGGCAAGGCCGAAGTCGGTCAGTTTCACCTCGCCCGCGCGCGAGACGAGGATGTTGGGCGGCGAGATGTCGCGGTGCACGATCCCGAGGAGGTTCCCCTGCGCGTCCCGTCGCTCGTGGGCATGGGCCAGTCCCTTGAGCGCCTCGGTGGCGATGAAGAGTGCGATCGGCACCGGGAAACGGGCCCCTACCTCGGTCAATCGCTGGAAGATGCGCCGCAGGTTGTGACCCTCCACGAACTCCATCACGATGAAGTACGTGCCCTGGGCGCGCCCCACGTCGAAGACCTGGACGATGTTGGCGTGATTCAGGTGCATGGCGAGCCGCGCCTCGTCCAGGAACATGTTCACGAACTTGGGCCGCGAGCACAAGGAGGGGAGGATGCGCTTGATGGCAACGGTCTTCTCGAATCCGTCCACGGTGAAGGCCTTGGCCTTGTAAATCTCGGCCATGCCCCCCGCGTCCACCTTCTCGATGATCCGGTATCGTTGTCGTTCAGACATGCCGAGCACGATTCTAGACCGCAACGCGGCCCGATGACAACCTTCATCGGCGCGTTCCATCCGCTCCGGGTCCCCGAGCCCCGGTGCCGGTCTGGCCCGACCGTCTCGTCGCGCCCGGGCCCCCGCTGCGCACCACCTTGCCCGCGGCCTCGCACTCGTCCTCGCACGCCGCCACGAGCGTCGCCTGCTCGATGGGCTTGCCCGCCTTCGCTGCCCGGTACGCCGCGCGCAGCAACGCGTTCTTGATCTGGGCGCCCGTCAAGTCGAAGCGCTCCGCCAGCGCGCGAAGTTGACGTCCCGCACGAGAAGACGCTTGATGTGTTTCTCGGTCTCGCCCACCCACTTCGACACGACCTCCGGGATGGTGACGCGGCGCAGGGGTCGGCCCAGTTCTCCCGCCACGATCTCGGCGCACAGCGTCTTGCCGGTGCCGGGCGGTCCCGCGAAGCGGAGCCTCCCCTCCTCGTCGAGCAGGTCCGCCACCTCGCCGCGCATCCGCTCCCGGATCGCCACCAGCCATGCCGGGACCGTGCCGCTCCCATCCTGGACCGGGTCGTCGCGCATCCGCTCGCTCCTTTTTGGTGACTCGATTCCCCGAACCTCCAAGATGACCCGAGTATCCCCGGACGCCTCGGAGTCTGTCAGTTTCGCAAGCCAGCCGCTCAGGAAACCCGGCGACTCGGTGGGCCCGCTCGAGGCGCGGGAGGAGGCGTGCCGGCCTCACCGGATGGCGGACCCCCGTTCAGGTCCTGCAAGGCGACCAGGGGGAAGCCCCCGGCGCGGCGAGTGGCGATGGCGTCAGCCAGGGCCAGGGCCCCGGGCAGGGTGGTCACCAAGGGCACCCCGAGGGCCAGGGCCGTGCGCCGGATCACCGCTGAGTCCCGGTGCGAGGCAGCGCCCCGCGGGGTGTTGACGATGAGGTCCAGGCCCCCGGCCCGCAACAGGTCCACGGCGCTGGGTCCTGGGCCGGTCACCTTGCCGATCCGCTTGCAGGGGATCCCGGCGGCTTGCAGGGCGGACGCCGTGCCCTCGGTCGCCACGATCGCGAAGCCGAGGTCCCGGTAGCGCCGGGCCACATCGGGCGCCCGGGGCTTGTGGGCATCGCGCAGCGACAGGAACACAGTCCCGGAGTCGGGGACCTTCAGGCCCGCGCCCTCCGCGGCGGCCAGGTACGCGGCCCCGAAGGTGGGTCCCAGGCCCATGACCTCGCCGGTCGAGCGCATCTGCGGCCCGAGCAGGGGGTCCGCGTCCTGGAATTTCACGAACGGGAACACCGGGAACTTGACCGCGTACAACCCTCCCGTGCCCGCGCGGCGCAAGGGGAGGTCCCGCAGACGCCCGCCCAGCATGACCCTCATGGCCAGGCGCGCGAGCGGGACCCCGGTCGCCTTGGCCACGTAGGGGACCGTCCGCGACGCCCGCGGGTTGGCCTCGAGCACGTACACCTGCCCGTCCTGGATCGCCATCTGGCAGTTGATCAGGCCGACAACGCACAGTTCCCGGGCCAGGGACACCACCTGCCGGGCGACCTCCTTCACCACCTGGGGCTTCAGGGTGTGCGGGGGCAGGCAGCAGGCCGAATCGCCCGAGTGGACCCCGGCCTCTTCGACGTGTTCCATGACCCCCGCGACATAGACGTCCTCGCCGTCGCACAGGGCGTCCACATCCACCTCGATCGCGTCCTCCAGGAACCGGTCAATCAGGACCGGGCGCTCCTCGGACACGCGCACGGCCTCGCGGATGTAGCGGCGCAGGTCCTCGGGGCCGTACAGGATCTCCATCGCGCGGCCGCCCAGGACGTAGGAAGGCCGGGCCAGGACCGGGTAACCCACCACGGCTGCCACGGCCTCGGCCTCCTCCGGGGAGCGCGCCACGCCGCTGCGCGGGATGCGCAGCCCCAGGCGCTCCACCACGCGCAGGAATCGGTCGCGGTCCTCGGCGCGGTCAATCGCATCCACGCTCGTGCCCAGGATGCGGTGCCCCAGGCGCTCCAGCCCCGCGGCCAGTTTCAGCGGTGTCTGGCCCCCGAACTGGACCACGACGCCGTCCGGCCGCTCCACGCGCAGGACCTCGCCCACGTCCTCCAGGGTCAGGGGCTCGAAGTACAGCCGGTCCGCCGTGTCGTAGTCGGTCGAGACCGTCTCGGGGTTGCAGTTGACCATGATGGACTCGGCCCCGGCCTCGCGCGCGGCCATGACCGCGTGCACGCAGCAGTAATCGAATTCGATGCCCTGCCCGATCCGGTTCGGTCCCGAGCCGATGACCGCGACCTTGCGCCGGTCCGTGGGCCGGGCCTCGCACTCGGACTCGTAAGAGGAATACAGGTACGGCGTCAGGGCCTCGAACTCGGCGGCACAGGTGTCCACCCGGTGGTACACGGGCCGGAGCCCCAGGCGCTCGCGCAGCCGTGCGACCTCGTCCGGGGCGGTGCCCACCAACAGGGCGACCTTTTTGTCCGAGAATCCCGCGCGCTTGGCCCGCTGGAGCCACCCGTCCCGGAGTCCCTCGATTCCCGCCTCCCGTACGTCCCACTCGAGCCGCACGATGTCCTCGAGCTGGCGCACGAACCAGGGGTCGTATCCCGTCAGGCGCGACACCTCCCCCGCGTCCATCCCGATCCGCAGGGCGTCCGCGACCGCGAACAGACGCCGGGGCGTCGGCGTGGCCAGGGCCCGGTGCAAGGCGTCCAGTTGAAACGTGTCCAGGCGACGGGGCCGCGGCAGGATCGCCTCGAACAACCCCGACCCCAGTCCGACCCCATCGGTCTCGAGCGACCGCAGCGCCTTTTCCAGGGCCTCGCCGAAGGTCCGGCCCAACGCCATGACCTCGCCCACGGACCGCATCTGGGTCGAGAGCACGGGCCGCACGTCGCCGAACCGCTCGAAGGCGAAGTACGGAACCTTGACGGCCACGTAATCGAGCGACGGCTCGAAGGCCGCCGTGGTCGCGCCGGTGATGGCGTTCGCCACCTGGTCGAGGGTTCGGCCGAGCGCCAGGTACGTCGCGACCTTGGCGATGGGGAAGCCGGTCGCCTTGGACGCGAGCGCGCTGGAGCGCGATACGCGGGGGTTCATCTCGATGACGTACTGGTCGCCTGTGGCCGGGTCCACCGCGAACTGGATGTTGCTGCCCCCCGTGTCCACGCCGATGGCCCGGATGATCGCGAGCGCCGCGTCCCGCATCCGCTGGTACTCGCGGTCGGTGAGGGTTTGGGCCGGGGCCACGGTCACCGAATCCCCCGTGTGGACCCCCATGGGGTCGAGGTTCTCGATGGAGCAGACGATGACCGCGTTGTCCGCGCGGTCGCGCATGACCTCGAGTTCGAACTCCTTGAACCCGATCAGGGACTGCTCGACCAGGACCTCGTGCATGGGGCTCGCGCGCAGGGCCCGCTCGGCGAGCGGCTCGAACTCGGGCGCGGTCCAGACCACCTCGCCCCCGGACCCCCCGAGCGTGAAGGACGGCCGCAAGACCAGCGGGAAGCCCAGCGAACGCGCGGCCTCGCGGGCCTCGTCCATCGAGCGCGCAATGAAACTCCGGGGTACTCGCAGCCCGATCCGCTCCATGGTGGCGCGGAACTCCTCGCGGCTCTCGGCGCGCCGGATCGCGGCGATGGACGCCCCGATCAGCCGGACGCCGAACCGGTCGAGGACCCCGCGCTCGTGCAAGGTCATCGCGAGGTTCAGGGCGGTCTGCCCCCCCAGCGTGGGCAGGAGGGCCTCGGGCCGCTCCCGCTCGATGACACCGGCCACGGCCTCCGGGGTCAGCGGCACGAGGTACGTCCGGTCCGCGAACTGCGGGTCCGTCATGATGGTTGCCGGGTTCGAGTTGACGAGGATCGTGCGGATGCCCTCGGACTGGAGGACCTTGAGGGCCTGGACTCCCGAGTAGTCGAACTCGCACGCCTGGCCGATCACGATGGGGCCGGAGCCGATGATCAGGACGGAGGAAGGGGGGGCGGAGAAGGCCGGTGGATGGGCCAAGCCGGTCGAGGTCATCGGGTCGTCGTCATCCCGCGCGTCTCACGCCTGGCGCGGTCACGTCCCCCGCTACCTGCGGTGGATCACGCCCACGTCGTCAATCCAGAAGGTCGGTGGGATGGCCTTGCGGACCTCCTCCTTGCGGTGCTTGACCTTCCATTTCTTTTCGATTAGGAGGTTCAGAATCGCAGTCTTCACGCGCTGCGTCTCGTCCGGGTCGAGCAGCCGGTCAATCATCGTGTCGGCCATCTCCTGCTGGCCCATCTCCATCAGGCCCTCGACGGCCTGGACGCGCAGTTCTTCGTTTTCGTCCCGCGAGAAGGCGAGCAGTCGGTCGCGCACGCGCGGGTCGCGAAACTCGCGCAGGTTCTGCACCAGCAGGACCTTGCGCTCGATGTCGCGGTCGAAGATCGCCTCGCACCGGTCAATGATGTCGAGGAGATGGGTCACCGTCTCCTCGTCGCCGATGATCTGGCGCAGGGCCTTGATGGGCCAGTAGGGCGCGTTCTCGGTCTCGAGAAAGCGGAGGATCGGCTGCACCGCGACGGACCCGAAGCGCACCAGGTCGTCGCAGACGGATTGCTTCTCCTCCTCGTCGCCGATGGTCTGGTCGATCCGGAACGTGAACCGTTCGAGCAGGACCGACGCCGCGTCTTCGGTCCCGATCTCGGCGACCTGGCGCAGGGCCGCCTGCCGGTCCTGGGGCTGGCCGTACTTGTTGATGACCTTCTTGCGCAGGCGGGCGAGCGGACCCGGGAGGACCTTCTTCCCGGGGGGCGCCGCGTCCCCGTCCCCGCCTCCGAACCACCGGCTGAAGAAGCCCATGCCCTGCCCCTCCCGGCCAGCGATCTCTACCAGAAACGGTGGGACACCGCAAATGACCACCGCGGGCTCAGCGGAGATTCAGGACCACGTCGAGGCGCACGCCCTCGAAGGGCGGGAGGTCGCGGCACGTCCCCGAGGCGCACACGCGGCCCCCGGCCATGCGCCCGCCGAACAGCCGGACCTCGCCGCCCTGCGGGAGCACCACGCGGACCTCGCCACCCGGGTCGTGGGTGGGCCGGGTGGGGACCTCGGTCGAGTAGCCGTACACGAACGTCACGGCGCCGCGGCCCGGCCAGGCGACTCCGGCCGACGCGAGGCCCCGCACGAAGTCGTGGAGCCTAGAGAAGCCGGACTTGGCCTCGCTGACGTGGTTGACCGCGGTCTGGAGGGCGACTGCCCCGGCCACGGGGAGCGACGCCGCGACGCGGTCGCCCACGCCCGTCCCATACGGCCCGGCCGGGTAGGTCCAGCCCTCCAGGGCCGCGTCGTACGGACAAGGCGGTTGAAGGACCGCGTCCGGACTGCCGCCCAGGTCCCCCCCGATCCGTTCCCTCCGCCACCGCACCACGCGAGGACCCCCAGGAGGACCCAGGTCGCCGCGATCCGCATCCCGTCCACCTCTCAAGAAGCGTGGGCGTGGGCGTCGGCGTGGGCGTGGGCGATCCCCCCACGCCTCAACACGCCCTTCACCTCTTTGTTTCATCCATCCGGGTGGACGCGAGCGTGGCACCTCACCCGGAAGAGGCAGAGACCGTCTTGTTGCCCATTTCACACGCGGCCCCGGACGGAAGCCGCCGGATACGGTACGCGGTGGGCCGGATTGGAGGGGGTGACGAACGATGAGGTCCGGGGAAAGGGCCACGAACCGGGTGGGATGGCGTCGCGGGGCGGCGGGAATCGCGGTCCTCGCGGGGCTGGTCGGGTGGGTCGGGTGCGGCGGAGAATCGCCCTCGCGAGTCCACGACCTGGGACCGCATGCCGGCGATTCCCTCGAGCCCGGTCACGACGCGAGGCCGGAAGCGGAAGAGGACGGACCGGGACGGCCGTCCCCGCCCGACTGGTGCGAGTCCGGCACCCCGCCCGACCCGGCCTGCTACGCGACGAAACGGGACCCCTCGTCCGAAGGGGTCGTGCTGGCGGAGGCCGTGGCGCGGTCCTTCCTCGCGCGGCACGAGGCCGCCTCCCTGGCCTGGAACTGGGAGGAGGCGGTCGGGATGTTCGCGCTGACGGAGTTGTCGCGGGTCGTGAGCGACCCACGATATCGCGAGTACGTGGCGACGTGGCTCGACCATCACATCGGCCACGGGTACACCATCGTGACCAGCGACACCTGCGCGCCGACCTGCGCGGCTGGGCCGTGGTGACCAGGACGTCGGGGCCGACGGGCGTGGGAGGGTTCGACAACTACGCGAACGTCCCCCTCGAGGACGACCTGCCGTACGGGATGGGCGCCGTGGTCCTGGCCCTGATCGAGGCCTCGGGCCTTCCGCTTCCCGCGGATCCCGCCGTCGAGACGCACCCCCGCCTGATGGTCCGCCCCGGGGACCGCGAGCGCATCCGGGAACGCCTGGACCGGGAGCCCTACGCCTCGATCGTGGCCGCGCTGCGCGAGCGGGCGGCCCGCGACTACGCCCCGACCCCGCCCGGCCCCTGGGACCACGAGGCGAACGGCCGCAACGGCGAGACCGCCCAGGACGCGGCGTTCCTCGCGTGGCTGGAAGAGGACGAGTCCCTGGCCGCGCGGGTGCGCGACTTCTTCGCCCGGCTCCCCACGGACTACGAGACCCACACGGTCCCGGACATCAACATCCGGATGCCCCACACCCTGATCGGGTACGCGAACGCCCGGGACCTCCTGATGGGGACGCTGTTCCTCCCGGCGGACGAGGCCGACGTCTTCGCGCAGAAACTCTGCGAGGTCACAAGGAAATTCTATGCGGAATTCGTGCAGAACGACGTAATCCGGCAGGTCTGGCTCGGCGTCTCGCAGAACAACCACCCCATCCGCACCGCCTCGGCCATCGGTTACGCGGCTCTGGCGCTCCCGCAGTGCGAGGGCAGCCGGGGTGCGCGTCTTCCTGGCGTCCACCGCGGGTCTTCCGGTCTTCCGCGAGCCGGACTACACGCCCCTCGCGGCCCCCCACGTCCACGAGTTCGACCGCGCGGGGAGGGCCGCGGACCACGCGGTGGTGGACGGGGTCGTGTCGGCCGTGGCCCCGGATTTCCTGGCCGTGCTCGCCCCGTATCGGGTCGGGGTCCCTCCGGGCGACCCCGAGGCGCCCCTGGTCGTGGAGCCGGTTCCGGCCGGGCCGGGGGCCGCGGCCTTCCTCGTGACGCACGCGGGCGGACAGGACCTGGCCTGGGTCCGTGAGCCGGACGGCCCCGGGGCCTGGACCCTGCCGGACGGGCGCGCCTTCGAGACGGACGCGGCCGCCGGGGTGCTGGGGCTCGACGACGGGGCCCTGCTCTTGGTGCGGGGCACCCGGGGCGCGCTGGACGGCCTGGCGGTCGAGGTCCCCTGGGCGGCCCAGGGGTGGGCTCGTGGCCGTGAAAGCGGGCGTCGCGACGCCGTGTTTCCGCCGCCATGCTTGACTCGCTCCTGGCAAGCCCTATCCTTGTCCCTGGCTCTCTGGAACCATGAAAGGGGGTGAGACAGTGAAGCGCTTCATGATCCCGCGCGTCGTTCACTGCAGCGAAGGCTGTACGGCGGTCCCGGGCATGACCGTAAACGGCCCCGCCGCCGTCTGACCCCATGGCGGGCGGCGATTCCCCTGGGTTCGCCCCGGGGTTCCGGTGTTCCCGGTCCGGCGGGTCGCGCGCCCGATGGCCCTCATCGGGGCTTGTCGGGCGCGGCCTCCGGCTCGGGCCTCGCCCCGTCCCGCAAGGCCCGCAGGCGTTCGAGGCGCTCCCGGAGGGTGCGCTCATACCCCGTGTCTGCCGGCTCGTACCAGCGAGCGCCCCGCAGGGCGTCGGGCAGGTAGTGGACGGGGACCCAGTGGCCCTCGTAGTCGTGGGGGAAGGCGTAGCCCTGTCCGTACCCGAGCGCGGCCATGCCCGGGACCGGCGCGTTGCGGATGGGCAGGGGGACCTCGAGGCTCCCCGTCTCGCGCACGGCCTTCTGGGCCGCCTGGAGTGCCAGGTTGGAGGCGTTCGATTTCGGCGCCATGGCCAGGTACGTCACCGCCTGGGCCATCGGGATGGCCGCCTCCGGCAACCCCAGGAATTCATAGGCTTCCTTCACGGCGATCGCCACCTGGATCGCCTGGGGGTCCGCATTCCCGATGTCCTCGGCCGCGAAGATCACCATGCGCCGGATGATGAAGGCCGGGTCCTCGCCGCCCTCGAGCATCCGGGCCATGTAATACATCGCCGCGTCCGGGTCCGACCCCCGCAGGCTCTTGATGAAGGCCGAGATGACGTTGTAGTGCTCCTCGTAGGCGCGGTCGTAGCGCAGGACCGGGCCGCTCCGGGCCGCATCCAGGACGGCCGCATCCACCTCGGTCCGCCCCTGGCGCGCCGCGAGGTCCACCGACGCCTGAAGGAGGTTCAGGATGCGCCGCCCGTCGCCGTCCGCGGCCCGGGCCATGGCCCGCAAGACCTCGTCCGGCACGCGCACCCCGGTCGCGCCGAGGCCGCGCTCCCGGTCCTCGAGCGCCCGCCGGGCGATCACGACGAGGTCGTCCTCGCCGAGCGGCATCAGGCGGACCACCCGGCATCGCGACAGGAGCGGCGAGGTGACCTCGAAGAAGGGGTTCTCGGTCGTCGCCCCGATCAGGGTGATGGTCCCGGCCTCGACGTGCGGGAGGAAGGCGTCCTGCTGGGCCTTGTTGAAGCGGTGAATCTCGTCCACGAAGAGGAGCGTCTTGCGCCGCTCCCGCCTCCACAGGGCCGAGGCCTCGGCCACGACCTCGCGGACCTCCTTGACCCCGGACAGGACCGCCGAAAACGGGACGAACCGCGCCCGGGTCGTCGCGGCGATCACCCGCGCGAGCGAGGTCTTCCCGCTGCCGGGCGGTCCCCAAAGGATGAGCGACGGGAGCGCGTCGTGCTCGATGGCGGATCGCAGGAAGCCCCCCGGGCCCAGGACCTCGGCCTGGCCCACGACCTCGTCCAGGGTCCTGGGGCGCATCCGCTCCGCCAACGGCTCGCGCACGGGACCGGCGGGGGACGGATCGGGCGCCCCGCGAGCCGTATCCGGGGTGACATCGCCGAACAGGTCCGGTTCCTTCACGGGTCGTCCCTTTACAGCGCTGCCTCATTCTAATACAGTCGCGCCACCCGGTCGGTCCGCGAGGAGAGGCCATGTCCGACGCCGACTCGAACCCCCCGCTCGCCCTGTCCTTCGATGACGTGCTCCTGTTGCCGAGGTACAGCGAGGTGCTCCCCCGGGACGTGTCGCTGCGCACACGCCTGACCCGGCGGATCACCCTGAACATCCCCGTGGTCTCGGCCGCGATGGACACCGTGACCGAGGCCGAGACCGCGATCGCGCTCGCCCGGGAGGGCGGGATCGGGGTCATCCACAAGAACCTGTCCATCTCGGCGCAGGCCGCGGAGGTCGCCCGCGTCAAGAAGTCCGAGAGCAAGGTCATTGACCATCCGGTCACGGTCCACCCGGACAACCGGCTGTCCGAGGCCCTCGAGGCCATGCGCCGCCACAACATCTCCGGACTGCCGGTCGTGCGGGACGGCGTCCTCGTGGGCATCTTGACGCACCGGGACCTGCGCTTCGAGACGGACCTGGACCAGCCGGTGTTCGCGGTCATGACCCGGGACGTGGTGACGGGTCGCGAAGGCATCTCTTTCGAGGAGGCCGTGGCAATCCTGCGCCGCCACCGGATCGAGAAACTCCCGCTCGTGGACGACCAGGGACGCCTGCGCGCCCTGGTCACGTTCAAGGACATCCAGAAGGAATACAGATACCCCCACGCCGCCAAGGACGAGAAGGGGCGCCTGCTGGTCGCGGCCGCGGTCGGCGTGGGGAGGGCGGGGATCGAGCGCGCCGAGGCCCTGGTGGAGGCGGGCGTGGACCTCCTGGTCGTGGACACGGCCCACGGGCACACCCGGGGCGTGATCCAAGCGGTGCGGGAGATCAAGCGCCGCTTCCCGGACCAGGAGGTGGCCGCCGGCAATGTCGCGACCGGCGAGGCGGTCACGGCCCTGATCGAGGCCGGCGCGGACGGGGTCAAGGTCGGGATCGGGCCCGGGTCCATCTGCACGACGCGCGTCGTGTCCGGGGTGGGGGTCCCGCAGGTGTCGGCCCTGTGGGAGTGCGCGGCCGCGGCCCGGGACGCGGACGTGCCCATCATCGCGGACGGCGGGATCAAGTATTCGGGGGACATCACCAAGGCCCTGGCCGCCGGGGCCGAGACCGTGATGCTCGGAAACCTGCTCGCGGGCACGGACGAGGCCCCGGGCGAGGTCGTCTTCTACCAGGGCCGCACCTACAAGGTCTATCGCGGCATGGGGAGCCTCGGGGCGATGCGGGCAGGGTCCAGGGACCGCTACTTCCAGGAGGACGTGAGCCCGGAAAAACTGGTGCCCGAAGGCGTGGAGGGCCGGGTCCCGTACAAGGGGCCGCTCGCCAAGGTGGTCTTCCAGTTGATGGGGGGGCTGCGGTCAGGCATGGGCTACCTGGGCGCGGCCACCATCCGCGACCTTCCCGCGCGCGCCCGCTTCGTGCGCATCTCCGGCTCGGGCCTGCGGGAGTCCCACGTCCACGATGTGCAGATCACCGAGGAACCCCCGAACTACAACCCGGGCTGATGGCCGAGGGTCGGGGAAGCCGGATTTGAACCGGCGACATCCTGCTCCCAAAGCAGGCGCGCTACCAGGCTGCGCTACTCCCCGGCGTGACAACGCGACCCGATCCTAGCGCGAATCCGGCGTTCACTCAAGGCGGCGCTTGACTTCAGGGCTCCTGGTCGCCAGACTCTCGCGCGGAGGTCGGGGGGCCATGACCATCGTCGTCAACGGTCGCGAGACGGAAATCCCCGAAGGGACGACCGTCGCGGACCTGCTGGAACGGCTCGGGCTCGCGGGGCGACCCGTGGCTGTGGAACGCAACCGCGAGGTCGTGACCCGGGAGCGCCGATCGAGCGAGGTCCTGGCCGACGGAGACCGCCTCGAGGTCGTGACCCTGGTCGGGGGAGGGTGACATGCGCGAAGACAGACCGCTCGTGCTCGCGGGAAGGGAGTTGCGTTCCCGCCTGATCGTCGGGACGGGGAAATACAAGGACTTCCAGACCATGCGGGCCGCACTCGCCGCGAGCGGGGCCGAGGTCGTCACCGTGGCGATCCGCCGCGTGGACCTGTCGCAACGGGGCGAGGACTCCTTCGCGGCCCACCTCCCGGAGGGCATGACGGTCCTCCCGAACACGGCCGGGTGCTACACCGCGGAGGACGCGATCCGCACGGCCCGCCTGGCCCGGGAGATGGGGCTCGGCCCCATGGTGAAGCTGGAGGTCATCGGGGACGAGCGGACCCTGTTCCCGGATGTCCCGGCGCTCATCGAGGCCGCGAAGGTTCTGGTGGCGGAGGGGTTCGTGGTCCTGCCGTACACCAACGACGATCCGGTCGCGGCGCGGCGACTGCAAGAGGTCGGGTGCGCGGCCGTGATGCCGCTCGCGGCCCCAATCGGGTCCGGACTCGGCATCCGCAACCCCCACAATCTGCGCCTGATCCTCGAGCAGGCTACGGTGCCGGTCATCGTGGACGCGGGCGTCGGGACCGCGAGCGACGCGGCCGTGGCCCTGGAGATGGGGTGTGACGGAGTCCTGATGAACACGGCCATCGCGGGGGCGGAAGACCCGGTGGCCATGGCCCACGCCATGCGCCTCGCGGTCGAGGCGGGGCGGCTAGCGTACCTGGCCGGCCGCATCCCGCGCCGGGCGTATGCCGCAGCCTCGAGTCCCCTGTCCGGCCTGATCGAGTGAGGGGGGCATGTCCGCGGCGGGCCTTCCCTTCCGCTTCTACCTGGTCACGGATCGCCACCTGTTCGGCGCGGAACCCTTGGAGGTACGGCTGGAAACCCTGTGTGCGCAAGTCTCCCCCGGGACGCTCGCCATCCAGGTGCGCGAGAAGGACCTCGCCACGCGGGACCTCCTGGACCTGGTGCGCCGCATCCGGACCACGGTGGCCCCGCTCGGGGTCCCCGTCCTGGTCAACGACCGCCTGGACGTGGCCATCGCCGCAGGCGCGGATGGCGTCCACCTTCCAGGTTCGGGGCTTCCCCCCGCCCTGGTTCGCCCCGTGTTTCCGGGGCTGATCGGAACCTCCTGCCACTCGGTCGAGGAGGTCGCGCGCCTAGACCCGGCCCTCGTGGACTTCGCGACCGTGGGTCCGGTCCATGACACCCCGTCCAAACGCGCCTTCGGCCCGCCGCTCGGGGTCGAGACCCTGCGGCTCGCCGTGCGGGCGAGCAGGGTCCCGGTCGTCGCCATCGGAGGCATCGGACCCGACACGGCCGCGTCGTTGCGAGGGACCGGGATCGCGGCGGTCGCGGCGATCTCGGCAGTCTGGACCGCGCCGGACCCCGCCGCGGTCGTCACTTCGATTCTGGATGCGGCGTTCGAGCGGGGAGGTCGGCCTGCTCCCCGGGAAGGAACACCACGCGATCCCGACCCTCGGCCTTCGCCCTGACGAGGGCCCGCCGGGCCGTCTCGATCAGGGCGTCCACCCCGGCCTCGTCCCGGGGGGTTCCCCGGGCCACCCCGATGCTTGCCGTGACCCGGACCTCGCGCCCGGCGACCGAGAAGGATGTGGCCGCGACGGCCTTGCGCAGTTTGTCCGCCAGGGCCGTGGAGCCGTACGCGTTCGGGTCCACGGTCAGGACGAGGAAGTCCTCGGGGGCCCATCGCCCGAAGATATCGATCTTGCGCAGGTTGGACCGGATCAGGTCCGCGACGGCCGCGAGCAGGTCGTCGCCCGCCTCCCGTCCGAGCGATTCGTTGACGAACGAGAGGCCGTCGAGGTCGATCAGCAAGACGGACAGGTTGGCCTGGTACCGGCGGGCCCGCTCGGCCTCCAGCGACAAGCCGGACCGTGACACGGCGGTCCCCTGATCGTCTCGGTTCATTCCCTCGCTCATGGCGGCCTCTCCAGGGGTCCCCCATAGAGTACCGCATCGGACGCGGAAAGGAAAGCGACCGTCTTCCGCGTTGACGATCTTCCTTTCCGGTGCTAGGAATTCTCGCGTGCTCAACCCACGGCAACCCTCGGGTGTTCGAGGTGACGATTGGGCGAGCCGTTGCACGAAGACGCCACGACCTCGACCCCGGTCCGACCATGGTCTGGTGAGGAGCAATCCCCGGTCCATCCCTCGGCCATGGTCGAGCGTCCCGGGCGGATCTTGCGGTGGCTCGGCCGGGCCTTCTTCGGGGCCGTGACCTTCGAGGAGGTCCACCGCGACGCGATCCGGGAGGCGGCCTCGCGCGGGACGCCGGTGTATGTTTTCAACGTCCGCAGCCTCGTGGACCTTCTGTATTTCAACCACGCCTTCGTGACCTGGTCCCTGCCCCTCGTCTTCTTCGCGGCAGGCATGAACCTGCTCCTGTTCCGGCCGCTCGGGGAGGTCGCCCGCTACCTGTGGGGACGCCTGGTCGGCCGCCTGAAGCACCGCCTGTCGGATCGGGACCTGATGCGCTACGCCCTGGGGCGGGGCCAGGCGTGCCTGATCTCGCTGAAGCGTCCTCACAGCCTGATCCAGTGGGGGGACGACGACCGCCTGTCCCATCTGCGCGACCTGATCGCGGTCCAACGCGAGGTCGGCCGTCCCGTGGTCCTGGTCCCCCTGCTGGTCGTGTGGGACAAGAAGCCGGAGTCCTACCGCCGGACCATCGCGGACGTGGTCTTCGGGGACCCGCAGGCCCCGGGGGCCCTGCGGAAGGCGGTGTCCTTTTTCCTGAACTTCCGCCGCGCGCGTGCGCAGGTCGGCCGCCCCGTGGACTTGGGCGAGTTCCTGGCGAGCAACGCCGATGCGCCCGACGATGACACGCTGGCCTCGCGCCTGAAGTTCACGCTGGCCCAGGAGTTCCTGCTCGAATCCAAGGCAATCCGGGGGCCGGTACTGAAGGGCGCGCGCCAGGTGGTGGACGAGGTGATGCGGACCCCGCCCTTCCTGGAGCGGGTCCGCGAGATCGCCGCGTCGGAGGACCTCCCCGCCGAATCCGCGATGCAGCGCGCCCGGGCGATGCTCCTGCACATGGCCGCGGACTTCCGCTTCAACTGGCTGGAGGGGTTCGCGCTGGCCGTCAGCCTGGTGTTCCAGCGGCTGTTCCGGCGCGTGGTGGTGGACACCGAGGGGCTCAACGCGATCCGCGAGGCCGCGCGCTACGCCCCCATGGTCTTGGTCCCGGCCCACCGCAGCCACATTGACTACTTGCTGCTGTCGCTGATCTTCTACACGCACGGCCTGATCCCGCCGCACATCGCGGCCGGGGACAACCTATCCTTCTGGCCGATGGGGCCGATCTTCCGGCACTCGGGGGCCTTTTTCATCCGGCGCTCGATCCGGGGGGACGCCCTGTACGAGGCGGTCCTGGCCCAGTACATCCGGAAACTGCTGAAGGAGGGGTACTGGGTCGAGTTCTTCATCGAGGGGACGCGCAGCCGCTCGGGCAAGTCCCTGTCCCCGCGCTACGGCATCCTGAGGATGGTCGTGGACGCAGTGGCCTCGGGGGCCGCCCCGGACGCGAATCTGGTCCCCACGGCCATCACGTACGAGAAGGTGATCGAGGAGAAGTCCTACCGTGCGGAAACGGCAGGTCGCGAGAAGAAGCGAGAGAGCGTGGGGGCCCTGGCCCGCAGCGCCCGCGTCCTGAAGTCGCGCTACGGCAACGTCTATCTTCAGTTCGACCGTCCGGTCAGCCTGGTGTCGTTCCTGCGGTCGCAGGGGGTCGGAGTCCCCCTGGGTCCCGGGGAGTCGGTCCCCCAGGAGGTGGTGCGGCGACTCGCGCACATCCTGGTCCATTGCATCAACCGCTGCTTCCTGGTCACCCCGCACCACCTGGTGGCGTTCGCGCTCCTGACGCACCCGAAGCGCGGGATCGAATACGAGAGGCTCCTCGAGCGGGTGGGGTTCCTGGTGTCGTACCTCCAGAGCCGGGGGGCCCGCCTGTCGGACCTCGTCGCAGACCCGTTGCGCGAGATGGGCCTGGTCGTGGCCACGAGAAGGGGGCTTGCCGGGACGGGGGACGAGGTCGCATCCGCGGCCCAGGCCGTGGCCTTTGCGCTCCGGGGCGCCGTGGACGACGTGCTGGGGTTGTGGCACAAGGAGAAGGTCATCCACATCCGGGCGTACGGTGACGACCGGCGAGGACGGGACGCGCGGATGACGAGCGAGGTCGTGATCTCGGTGGAGGAGGAGCACCGGGTCGCGCTCGACTACTACAAGAACGGGATTATCCACTGGTTCGTGCCGGAGGCCTTGCTGGCGTTCGCGGCCCTGCACGAGGGACTCGGGGACGAGGTCCGGCCCGTGGAGGCGCTGCGGGACCGGGTCAAGGCCCTGTCCCGCGTGTTCAAGTTCGAGTTCATCTTCGGGGCCGACGAGTCGTACGAGACCATCTTCTCGACCACGCTGGACGAGTATCTCCAGGATGGGATCGTGGTTCGCGTCGAGGACGGACTGGCATCCGGGAAGGACGCCCGAGAGGTCCTGTCCTTCTTCGCGGGCATCATCGTCCCGTTCGTCGAGGCGTACCGCGTCGTGGGCCGGGTCGTCGCCTCGGGCCGCGAGGGCGACTCGGAGCGCGAGGTCGTCCGCGCCGCAATCCGGGCAGGGAGGAAGGCTTATTCGGTCGGGGACCTGCATCACCTGGAGGCGGCCAACGCCGTGACCTACCGCAACGCCCTGGCCTTCCTGCGTTCCGAGGTGCGGGAAGGTCGGGCCGCGGACCTCCGTGCCGCGGCGCGCGCGATGCTGGAGGTGCTGGGGGACTCCTGAACGAGTCGTTCGCGCACCCGCGCGGGCGGTCTTGGCCAAGATCCAATGTCATTGGGTGGGCAAGTCGGGAGGAGGCACCATGCATCGTCTTGTCGGAAGGTCCTGGGTTTCCCTCGTGTTGGGGGCTGCCGTGACGGTGGTCCTCGGATGCGGTGGAGGGGGCGGAGGAGGTCGGGACACGACGCAGGCCGGGGACCCTGGCGTGGCGGAGGAGGTCGCGACGGTCCCGGATGTGTCGGTGACCGACCCCGGAGGAGGCGACACCGGTCCCGTGGAGGACCGGGGAGGTGAGGTGGCGGAGGAGGCGATGCGGGACGTGTGTCCGCCGGATCCGGGAGAAGAGCCGGGACCGGCGGACCCGGCGCCGGAGACCCCACAGGAGGTCGCGGAGGACATCCCGCAAGACGCGGCCTGCGCTGCGCCATCCTTCTCGGAGGACTGCTCGCTCGTCCCCGAGTTCCAGTGCGGTTTCATGGCCCGGTGCGAGAAGGGGGTCCTGCACGCGGAGTGGCACCACCACTGGTTCTGCGACGGCGAGGAAGTGATCACGCCGTTCGAGTGCTCGTACGCCTGTCCGCACGGGTGCCAGGAGGGGGAAATCCAGGACTGGCCCTCGAACGGCCAGGGGCTCGTCGAGGGGTCCTGCTCGCAGTGCTCGCAACCGTCCGACTGCGAGGGCCTGGACCACCCCATGTGCATCGGGTACTGGCAGTGCGAGGCCGGGGAGTGTTCGTGGGTCTGCGACAGCGAGTGCGTGGAGGAGGGCGGGTCGGTCCCGGTGGTGCCGGGCGCCCCCGAGTGCTGCCCGGGGCTCGTGAAGATCCCTTGCGACAAGCCGGACGAGCAGGGCGAGTGCCAGATGTGTGAGGGGGCGTCGTTCTGTACCTACTGCGGGGACGGGCAGTGCGGAAAGGGGGAGAACCTCTGCAACTGCCCGGCCGACTGCGCGCCGGCGGCGTGCGTCGAGGAGGGTGGTTCCA
>JBBIPO010000008.1:0-44280 GCA_037442805.1 Deltaproteobacteria bacterium | reverse complement strand
TCTTCAAATGGGACTTCAAGACGCAGCCCTTCCTCGCGCTCGCGTCCCCAGGGGGACCCACAAGACACGGAGTCGCGTCGGAAACGATGCTACACTGCGCCGCGATGTGGCGGGAAGCCTATCGCGTCCTCCTGGTCCGGGAGCCATTCGAGGCCCTGGACCGGCTCCAGGCGGGGCCGCCGTCCGGGCCGCGACGCCCCGCGTTCAAGGCCGTGTTCGCCCTGGTCTCGGCCGCGGTCCTGCTGACCCTGATGAACTTCCTGGTCCTGAGCGGCGAGTTCCAGGGGCGCGTGGCCCGGGCCTTTCTGGAGGCGGCCTCCGGACTACCGGACGGCCCGTTGAAAGAACGGCTGCTCGACCTCGCGCCCCTGTACCGGCACGTGGCCTGGTCCCTCGGGTGCCTGTGCTTCTATTTCGTCATCCCCGCGGCCCTGGTCCGCGGGGTCTTCCGGGAGCCTCTGGTTGCGTACGGGCTGTCCCCGCGCGGGTTCGTGCGGCATCTCCCGACGTACGTCGTCCTGTTCGTGCCCGTCGTTGTGGCGGTCGCCGGGGTCTCGTACACCCGCGCGTTCCAGGCCACGTATCCGTTCTATCACGACCCGGACGGCCTCCTCGACCTTCTGATCTGGGAATGTTTCTATTGTCTGCAATTCTTTGCCCTGGAATTCTTCTTCCGCGGATACCTGGTCCACGCGATGAAGGAGCGCCTGGGTGCCATGGCCGTGTTCGCGATGGTCGTGCCCTACTGCATGATCCACTTCCAGAAACCCATGGCGGAGGCCCTGGCCGCCATCCTGGCCGGCACGGTGCTCGGGGTGCTGTCCCTGCGCACGAACACGATCTGGGGCGGCGTGGCGATCCACTCGGCCGTGGCCGTCACGATGGACGTGGCGTCCCTGCTCCAGCGCGGGTGGCGGCCTGGGGAGTGACCCCGAGGTCACAAGGACGGGCGGTGCGACCGGCGGACCTGGCGACCGGCCCACCAGGCCACGAGCAAGACCGCGACGGCCTCCAGCACCAGGACCGCGGGGATCCGGACCGGCTCCCCCTGCGGCGGCACGCCGTCCGGGTGGTCCTTCGTCCACGCGGCCAGGCGGGCCTCGCGCTGGGCGATGGCCCGCACCCGGGTCGCCAGAAGGGCCGCGACCTCGCGCCTCGTGTCGGGGTCGTCCATGCGCGGGGCCAGGACCACATAGGCCCGGACCAGGGCGACGCTCTCGGCCAGGGCGACCAGGGCGGCCTCCTGTCCAATGCGCGCCACCTCCCGGCCGGCTTCCGCGTCGTCCAGGAGGGCCTCCGCGTCGAACGCCCCGTCTTTCAGGACCTCCCCGTACTCGAGAACCCTCGGTGACACGGCCCGACAGGCGGCGTCGTAGAGGGCAGGTCCCCACGGGCGGACGGCCTCGGCGGCCCGCCAGGCCGCGAGCAACGCCCCCTGGAGGTCGCCGCGCCCGGCTGCCGCCACCGCGCCCCACGCCCGCGCCCAGCCCTGGTTCCCGCGAACCACGTCCTGCGCGTCCCAGAAGGACTCGGTCCACAGATGCAGGTTCGACACCGTGTCCGCGATGGCCGAGGTCGCCGCCGCGAGCGGCCCTGTGTACCCCCCTGCGGTCAGCAGCGCCCGCCACACAAACCCCGACATCCCGTGCCACACCACGCACGGGTCCCCCACCTGGACGGTGTGCAACGGGTCGGAGGCGTCCTGGACGTAGTGCAGCGCGTGTCCCAGGAATGCGAGCGACAACCGCTTGGCCGCGGGAAGGGGTCGGCGAGGGTGGGCTCCCCCGCGCTCGGGGTCCGGCCAGGCCCTCGCCAGGAGCGCGAGCAGGAGGTGCTCCATCGCCATGTCCGCGCCGAGGGAGAAGGGACCCCCCGGCACCGCGGTGGCGACCGCGAAGTGGGCGGGGTCTCGCCACAGTGCGAGCGGGGACGCGGTGAGCCTGGGCGCGACCTCCCCCCGCGCGAGCCACCCGCCCGGGTTCTCGGCCAGCAGGTAGTGCGCGTGCGCCTGGGACGCAAGCCCGTCGAGCCCGCCCAGGTCCAGGGCGATCGGGTCCTCGGGGATCGGACCCGCGAGGGGCCGGCGGTCCGGGCCGACGGCCAGACGCCAAAGGTTGCGGCCGTCGTCGTCGGGCCGGACCGACTCGGTCGCCAGCAGTCCGAGCGCGGTCCCATCGTCGTCGCACGGCAGGAAATCCACGCCGGCCACCCGGACGCCCGGGTCGCGCGTGAGGTCGAGAAACCCCTTCGCCTCGAAGGCGTCGAAGCCCGCTGCGTCGGGCCAGCGGCGGCGGAACTCCGCCGCGTCCGGGGTGCCGGCCGAGGCGACCTGGCCGTGCAGCCAGCGCAGGAAGGCCCCGAGGTCGGTGTCCTCCGGGCATGCGACCTCCTCGTCGGGCCAGGTCAGGACCGCCCGGACGGCCTCATGCGTGATGGTCCGGTGCGTCCGCGAGCCGTAGGCAAGGGCGGCGGAAGGCGCGACCAGTGTCACGAGGACGAAAAGACAGGGCCATGAGGCGGAGCGCGGGCAGGCGCCGGCGCTACCGCGCGCGAGCGGGCGCTCGCGCGGCCCTACGCGAGCAGGCGCTCGCGTCCCCACGGGGACCGGGGACCGGGGACCGGGATCTGGGGACCGGGGTCCGGAAGGGACTCCGAGGCGGACACGGACACCGACACGGTCACCGTCACGATAACGGACACGGTCACGGACACGGACTCTGTCTCCGTCACGGCCACGGTCACGCTCCTGCGCGCACAGCGCGCCTTCGTGAACGGCGGGACCGTCCCCGGAAGCGATCCCCCAAGGGGGCGTCATGGCTTGACCGCCGTGCCGGCCGGCACGCGCGACCACCAGAGGGCCCAGTACGGCGGCTCGGGGGTTCCGCACTCCTGCTCGTCCGTCTCGCGGGCGTCCGCGAGCGCGACGTGGCGACACGTCCCCCGCTCCTCGCAGAGGACGCGCGTCTCGCCGGGGTCGAGCGTGGCCTCCTCGCCACCTCCCGCGCCCCCCGCTGGTCTCCACCGCACGCGCGCGGCCCGGTGCACGAGGGTCCGGTGGCACAGGTCCCCGCCGGACTGGACCTCCCGGTAGGCCTCGCGGCTCGCCAGGTTCACTTCGAACTCCCCCTCGCCGGCAGGGCCCGGGACCCCGGTCCCCACGATCAGCCTGAACACATCGCCCGTGTCATCGCGGACCAGCGCGCGGAGCCGACCACGCTCGGTTCGGGCCACGACCGTCACGGCCGCGCCCGGTCGCAGGTCGAGGTCCGGCATCTCTCGAAACGTCGCCACCTCGAAGACGGCGCCCCGCTCCGGGGTCTCGACCTCCAACCGGAATCCGAAGCGCGGGGCCACGCCCCGGACGACGCGGGTCACGGTTCCCGCCACCTCGAGGCCCGCATCGCCGGCGTCCAACTGCGTTTCGCTCCACCTGCCCTGTGGGGTCTCGATGGCCTCCCGGCCCGCGCTCCACGTCCCATCCTCCGTGCGCGCCCGGACCACGAGGCGCACCTGCGGGTCGGGCAAGGCCGCCGGTGGCGTCGGACCCTTCAGGTACGCGGTGGCCGAGGCGCAGCCCTGTCCCCAAAGGACCCCCCATGTGGCCACGACCGCCGCCGGCACCGCGACCAGAGCCCCGATCGTCCTCGCGGGTCTCTCCCCCTCTGGCGCGAGCATCGGTTTGACTTCCCGCCAGGTCACCTCTACTATACCCGACAGTCTCATCCTTGAGGGTTCGCAATGAGACCGAGTCGAGGACGATGCGGATTTTCGATCGTGGCCGTCGTGGCCGTCGTCGGGCTCGTCCCGGCCTGGCTTCGCGCGCAAGAACGGCCCCGGACGAAGGTCCTTCCCCTCCGCGTGACGAGCAACCGGCTGGACCCCCAGGAACTGGACCGCCTGACCGGTCAGGTGTCCGAGAAACTGCGCAAGTACCCGACCCTGGAGGTCCTCCCGGTTCCCGACACGGACCCCATGGACCTGATGGTGGACGCCGAGTGCGTGGACCTCGATGCAGAGTGCCTCTCGACGATCGGGGCCGCCCGCGGGGCGGATGCCGTCCTGTACTCCGAGGTGTCTGAGGCGGAGGGACGGTTCCAGGTCCAGATTCGATTCGTGGACGTTCGGACGAAGGAGACGCGCTCGCCCGAAGGTGGCACGGAGGTCCGCGACAAGGTGCCGGATCTGCTGGTCCTCGCCCTCGAGAAGGTCCTGGGGCCGGAACCCCTGCCCGAGTCGGTCCTGGCCCGCGTGGATGTGCAGACGACCCCGCCCGGGGCGGACGTCTACGTGGACCGCGATTTCGTGGGGGTCTCGCCCGTGACGCTGAGACTCAAGAAGGGGCGCTACGTGATCCGGGCCGCGCGCGTGGGCTACGACGAGAAGATGCAGGCCGTGGAGGTGGAACCGGGACAGACCGTGGCCCTCGCCCTGACCCTGACCCCCCTGGAGGTCCCGGTCCCCGCCGGGCCCGTTCCGACGAAGGGACGCGAGGAACAGGAGACCGCGTTCTACGAAACGTGGTGGTTCTGGACCGCGGTGGGGGCCGTGGTCATCGGGGCCGGGACCACGGCCGTCGTCCTGGCCTCCCGGAAGACGTCATCGGCCAGTGGCCAGGCCCAGTTCACGCTGGACCCGGCCTACGCGGACCGCGACGTGACGTTGTATCCATCGTCCCTGCCGGTTCATTGAGGAGGTTCGCCCATGCGGTATCGCGCGGTATTTCATGCGGTTCTGGTCGGGTGCATCGGGGCGTGGGCGGGTTGCGCGGATGACGCAGGGACCGTCTTGCAAGGCCCGGATGCGGACGCCGAGGGCGTTCTGCGGCTTCAGGTCATGACGTCTCCCCTGCTCGACAACGCGGTGACGCATTATCGCATCCGCCTCTATCACGGCGCGCCGAAGGACTGGCCGAACGACTCGCCCTATTTTCAGTCCGGGTGCTTCGCGGCGAGCCTGGCCTTTCAGCTGAACCGGGTCAAGGTCGGCAGCGGCTATACCATCGTGTTCGAGGGCTACGCGGACGCGGCCTGCGCGACGCTGTCCGCGCTCGGGGTCCGAGGGGACGTGTCCATCACCGCGAAAGGGACCGGGGAGGCCTTCTACTACATCCAGTTGAACCGCCGCGATGCGGTCACGGCCTTTCCGCTGCCGGGGCCGGACCTCGACCCCCCGGGCGCGGGGCTGCCTTGCGAGGAAGACGCCTACTGCCGCGAACTGGTTTCCTGCGACGCGACGGAAAACTGCCCCGGGGGCTGGATGTACCGCGTCCATCCCCTGGCGGTGTGCGACGACGGATTCTGCCGCCTGTCGTCGCTCTTCCCCCTGAACGTCGAGGCCGGCCGGGCCTTTCATACAGCCGTGTCGGTCGCGGGTGGGGTCGTGACGCTGCTCGGCGGCTACGACGCGCTGGACGCGACCGGGATGTCCGCCTCGTCCCCGCCCAGGACGGAGGAGTTCGACGCGAACAAGTCCCTGTTCGCGATCCCCGCTGTCGCGAACCTCGACGAAGGTCTGGCCGGCTCCGCGGTGGCCGCGCACGAAGCCCAGGACATCGCGGGGTTGTTCGGAGGAGTCCCGGCGGTCCGCTTCAAGCATGTCCTAGCCGCCCTCCGGGCCGAGAAGCGCACCTGCCCCTCGCCCGGCTCCTGCCCCGTGGAGCCGAGGACCACCGCCTTCCTCCTCGACGCGACGAGGCACGTCGCGACCCGCTACGCCCTGCCCATCGCCGCCACGGGCGGGGTCGCCGCCCTCGTTCAGGGTCCGGCCGGAACGCCGGCCTTCTTCTATCGCCCGGGGATGGTCCAGGCGACCGACACCGAGATCCAGCCGGGGGATCGCGCCTTCGTGTTCGTGCTGGAGACCGGGGGGACGCTCGCGTGCGCGGACCCCCTGCCCGAAGAAGACCCCGCGGACAAGGTCCTCGCCTGCCGCGCGATGGAAGGGCTGACGCCCCGGGCGGCGCCGGCCGGCGTCTGTTACGAGGAGGCCGCCGGACTTTGCTCCCGCTATGTGGTCATCGGGGGCCACGGACCGGACAGCGGGCGCCAGGCCTTCGCGGAGGTCTTCGATGCCGCGAGCCAGACCATCACGGTCCTCGCGGGGGACGCGAGCATCCCGAAGGCCCTGAGCGGGGCCGTGGCGGTCCGGGTGGGGAACCGGGTGTGGACCTTCGGCGGACAGGCGGAAGGAGGGGATCCGACGGTTCTAGCCTTCACATTCGACTTCCAGAATCATGAAATTCATCTGGCATCCGTGGTGTCCAACGACGACCTGTCGGACCTCCGCCGGGTGTACCATCAGGCGACCCTCCTCAGGGACGGGCGGAGGGTGCTGGTCACCGGGGGACTGCGCGACAACACGGCGCTGAACACCTACCTGGTGCTCACGCTGGACGGCGATCGCGTGGCCGTCGAGAGGAGGGGACTCCTGGGCCAGCCGCGTTTCGGACACGCGGCGACCCGCATCCGCGGCTCGATCTTCGAGGGCTCCGTCCTGTTGACCGGAGGTGTGCGCGCGATGGGGGACCGGCCGTCTTTGGCCCCGGGCGCCGAGTTCTATTTCGACCTCGAATGAGGCCCGGTACCTTTTCATGCGGCCCTTCACGGCCCTGCCCCCCAAGGTCCTCGCGAGCCTCGTGGTCGTTCCCGTCCTGGTCGCGCTGGTCGCGCTCGCAGCGCCCCGCTGGTTCGCGGCGATGGGACTCGCCCTGGTGGGTGTGACCGTGGTCGGGGCCGCGCTCGTTGCGGTCGAGGCCGGACTGCGGCGGCGCGGTCGCACGCCCGGTTCCCTCGCCCCGCTGCCGCGCGCCGCCGCATGGGCCTGGGTCGTCGTCGCCGCCACCCTCGCGTGGTTGTGCGCGCCGGACCTGACGGTCAAGGACGCGGGCGAGGTCGGGGCCGCGGCGCACGGGCTCGGCGTCCCTCACCCAACGGGCTTCCCCCTCGTCTGCCTCCTCGGAAAGGCCGCGACGCTCCTCCCCGCGGGAGCCGCCTTCTTCCGGCTCAATCTCGAGTCTGCCCTGGCGATGGCGGCCGGCGCGACCCTGGCGGGGGTCGTGTCCGTCCTCGCGTTTCGGCACGGGCGACCGGACGGAGACCACCCGGAATTCGCGCCGCTCCTGGTCGGGCCCGTGGCGTTCCTTGCCGCCGCCGGACCCTGGCTGCACGCGGTCACCACCGAGGTGTACGCGGTGTCGGCCGCGGGGCTCGCGGCCACGATCGGTGCCGGGACGATGGCCGTGGCGCGGGGGGACGCCCGGTGGCTGGTGGCCGGTGGCTTCCTGGTGGGGCTCGGGGCAGGGGGGCACGTCACCTGGCCCCTGGAGGGCATGGTCTTTCTGGTCCTGTGCTCCCTGGTCCTGGGCCGTCGTCTGGGCGCGCGCGTCCTGGCGGTCGTGGCCCTCGCCGCGGCGACGGGCGCGATGGTCGTGGTGTACCTCCCCGTGGCCGCGGGCCGCGACCCGCTCCTGAACTGGGGTGACCCCTCCTCGTGGGAGGCGCTGGTCGCGCACCTCACTGGCGAGCGTATTCGCCGGTCCTTCGCCGCGGAGATGGGGACCGTGAGCGGTGCGGTCCTCGAGGTCCGAGTTCGCCTCCTGGGCGAGATCCTCTGGCGGTCGTCCGGGCTCGTGTGGCCCCTGGCCTTTCTGGGCGCCGCGACCCTGGTCCGCGGACTCCCCGTGGTCGGGGCCGGGCTCGTCGCCGTCGCCTCGTGCGACGTGGCGTTCGCGATCCTCGTGAACCCCATGGGCCTGTACGACCTCCAGACCTCGGTGCCCCTGTTCTGGGTCGTGGCCGTGCTGGCCGCCGCCGGGACCGTGTGGCTGTGGCACCAGGCCACGCGCACCCGCTGGCTCATCGGGGGCGTGGTCGCGGCGGCCCTGGCGTTCCAGTTCGCGTGGAGCCCGGCGGATAGGGACCTCCGCGACGTCTCCGTGCCGCGGCGGGTGATCTCCGGCTTCCTCGAGGAGGCGCCGGCGTTGTCGTCCGTCCTGAGCTCCTCCGACGACCTCTCCGCGGCCCTGATCGCGGCCCAGGCTGTGGAGGGCGCGCGACCCGACGTCCTGGTCCTGGTCCGGCCCCACCTGGCCGATGCCCGCGCGGTCGCGCGCCGTGTGCGGGCTTCGCGCGCCGTGGTCGCGGATGACGACCTCCTGCGCGTCGCATTCGGCCCCGACTACCCGGCCGACGCCGAGGCCGCCCAGGTCGCGCTCTGGCCCGCCCTGGCGAGTCGTGGACCCCTCTTCGTGGAGGTCGGTGACGGCGAGGCAGACCGGGCCGTGCGATCGCACCTCGTGCCCGGGTTCCCCGCGTACCGATGGGTCGCGGAGACCCCGGATCGCGTCCGGGTGGCGGAGGCCGCGGACGAGGCGATGCGCCAGGCCCTGGCCCTGCGGTCCTCCGCGGAGCGCTGGGGCCGTTCCTTCCTGGGGGCCTGGGTGCGGCTCCTCGGCGCGCACCTCGCCCTGACCGGCCTGGACCCAGACGCGATCCGCGTCACCGAGGCGGCCCTCGGTCTGGACCCAGACGACGCCCGCACCTGGCACAACCTCGGGGTCCTGCACGCGGGCGCGGGGGACCTCGTCCACGCGGTCGCGTGCCTGGAGCGCGCCGTCCGGCTCGACGCGGGCTACGCGCGGGCTTGGAGGGCCCTCGCCCGATACGCGGGGTTCGCGGGACGGCAGGACCTGGAGACCCTCGCGAAGGAACGCCTTCGGGGGCTTGCCGGACCCGCGGGCCCGTGACCGCAGTTCCGGGGCGGCCCACGGAGAGGGTCGAAACGCCGCGTGGCAGCCGGCGATTTCGGCGTCTCGGGCTACCTCGCCGCCCGATGGATCGCGACGACGCCAAAGGTCAGGGGGCGCACCTCGACTTGCGAGAAACCGACCTCCCGGAGGATGGCCGCGTACTCGTCCGGCGCAAAGAACTCCGGGATCGAGCGAGACAGGTAGGCGTATGGGGCACGGGCTCCCGAGATCGCCCGTCCGATCGGCCCGACCGCGGCGCGGACGAGCGCATCGTACACCCCCCGCACCACGCGGGATCGTGGCCGGCTCGTCTCGACGCTTGCGTAGCGTCCACCGGGTTTCAGGACCCGCCGGAACTCGCGCAGCGCGTCCCGGAAATGCTCGGGCGTGACGGCGATGTTGCGCACCGCGAACGAGATCGTGACCAGGTCGAACGAGGCGTCCCGGAACGGCAGGCGCGTGACGTCGGCCTCCACGAACTCGATGCCGGCCGCCTCCGGCTTCGACCGCGCGATCGCCAGCATCTCGCGACTGAAGTCCGAAGCGCAGATGCGCGTCCCGGGCGGGGCGAACCCCCGCAGATGGACCGCCATCTCGCCGGTGCCGCTGCATACGTCGAGCCACGCGCCGCCCCCGCCTTCGGCGGCCCATCGCGCGGCCTTCCGGCGCCACACCACGTCCAGCCCCAGCGTCAGCACGTGGTTGACCACCTCGTATGTCCGTGCGATGTCCTGGTAGAACGCCCGGATGGGGTTCATGTTCGCCTCCGCCGGGACCGGTCGCGCTTGGACCGCGCGGCCCGCTTCACCGCGGAGACCACGCAGCCCGACGACGCGACCCGGCGGGCCGCAAGACCTTCGCCGACGCCGCGAGCCAATACGGCCCGCGCGGCCCGGCCTCGAACAGGCGCGCGCGGCCGCCCAGGTCCGCGACGACCACTCTCCCGTGCCGAGAGCAGGATAGGGGTTCCGAACAACCGGCGTCAAGCGCCCGAGACAAGCCTCGGTCATCCGTTTGATCGCGCCCTGCGCCCGAGAACGGTACACTGGGGTCGGGGACTTGCGGGGTCTGGACGTCGTGCGTGACGCGGAAGCCGAGCCGCTGCCGTGGGACTGGCCGCGCTGGAGGATCCACACCACGATCCGGTGCCAGCACCGCTGCCTTTCCTGTTTCGAGGGCGACCGGGCGGGGATGCGCAACGTCCCGCCGGACAAGACGCGGGAGATGCTCTGCCGGGCGGCCCGCGAGGCCCGCCAGGGGCTCGGCCCGGTTGGAGGATGACCCGTGCTGCTCGAGGCGTTCTTCGCGGGTGGGTGCTTCTGGGGGGTCGAGTACCACTTCGAGCGAGTGCCCGGCGTGGTCCTGGCGGAGTCCGGGTACATGGGCGGCGACGTGGAGGCCCCCACCTACGAGCAGGTGTGCACGGGCCGGACCGGTCACGCGGAGACGGTGCGGGTGGTGTACGACCCGACGGTCGTCTCGTACGAGGCGCTCGCGCGGCTCTTTTTCGAGGTCCACGACCCCACCCAAGTGGATCGGCAAGGCCCGGACGTGGGTCCGCAGTACCGTTCGGTCGCGTTCGTGCGGGACGACTCGGAGCGGAAGGTCGTCGAGCGCCTGATCGGGCTGTTGCGACAACGAGGCCTGAACGTGGCGACCCGGATCGCCCCGGCCGGCCGCTTTTGGCGCGCCGAGGAGTACCACCAGGACTGGTTCGCCAAGAAGGGCGGCGAGCCCGAGTGCCATGTCCGGGTCGCGCGATTCGAGGACCGATGAGTCTCGAGTGGGATCTCACGACCGGGGCCACTTTCGCGGGGGGGGCGCGGGGAGGGCGTTCGGTGTCCTGCGTGGTGGCCGCGTTCAACGAGGCCGGGACCGTCGCGGAGGTCGTGCGCGGGCTTTTCGCCCACGTCCCCGGCGTGGTCGAGGTCGTCGTCGTGGACGACGGCTCGGCCGACGCGACCGGGGAGGCGGCGAAGGGTGCCGGGGCCAGGGTGGTCCGGCTCCCGCGCCACCAGGGCAAGGGCGCGGCAGTGAGGGCAGGGTTGCGGGCCGCGACCGCGGACATCGTGCTCCTGATCGACGCGGACGGTCAGGACGACCCGGCCGAGGCCGCGCGCCTGATCGAGGCCCTGGCCCCGGACGTGGACATGGTCATCGGGTCGCGGTTCCTCGGCGTGTTCCGGGAGGGGGCCGTGACCCGTCTGCACCACGCGGGCAACCGGTTCTTGACCTGGGCCTTCAACCGCCTGTACGGGCAGCGCATCACGGACGCCCAGGCCGGTTTCCGGGCCTTGTGGCGCGACGCCGTAGACCCGGACCGGATGGACTCGGTCCGCTACGAAGTCGAGGCCGACATCAACACGCTGGTGGTCCTGCGCGGCGGGCGAATCGTGGAGGTCCCCGTGTCCCGGGATCGGCGGCGGCACGGTCGGTCCGGGTTCCGTTCGTTCTACGACGGCGTCCGCATCCTGGCCTGGATGTTGCGACGCAGGCTCTGGGCCGCCCGGTCCCACGGGGGCGCGTCCTCCTGACCCGCCAGCGCAGTCCGTGCCATCAGTTCCAGGAACTCGCGGCCGTCCATGTCGAACAGTTTGAATAGATGAAAATACACGGAAACGATGGATGCGAAGGCGTCGAAGCCAGGGTTGGGCGGCCAGCCAGATGAGTCGCTCGACGAGGGGGCGCCAGCGCGAGGCGGCGCACCCTTGCACGACTGGGTGAGAACCCGGCGTCGTCCCCGCGCGAGGCGCGGGCTCCCGGGCTTGACGGGCGTCGCCCCACCCCGACTTTCGGAGGACGGGCCACGACGCACCGCCCCGACAACGGCTCGGGACCCGGGGCTTCGTCACCCGACTTCGGCGGGATACGGGTCCGTCGCCGACTCGGCCTATAATCCCGGGCATGAGCCGCCGGTCCCTTCTGGTCGTCGGGGTCGCCCTCGTCGCGTGGACGTCCTGGGCCGCGGCGCGGCCGGCCGACCCGCCCGCGTCCGACCCCGATCCGCCCGGGGAGTGCTCCGTCATCCCCGCTCCGGCCGCCGAGTTTCTTCTGCGGTACGCGAAGGCCGGCCCCTACGCGAACGGGATGCGCCTGTTCGGCCGCGGGAGATACCGCGAGGCGGCCCGCGACCTCGCGAGGGCCTGGGGCCGGGTCCGGGCGGACCTCGCCCCCGTGTTCTCGACCGCGACGTGCGAGCCCCGGCGCATCGGGGCCGTTCTCTCCCGGATTCTCTTCCGCTCTCCTCCCCTTGCGGTGCCCGGCGACGACCGGTTCCTGCCGCCCCCCGAGGTCCGTCATGCCCTGGCCCGTTCCCTGTGCCTGACTGGACGCGGACGCGAGGCCGCGGACCTCCTGTTCGAGGCCGCGATGGCGGGTGACGACAGCGCGCGCGTGGCTGCGGGCGTGCTGTTCGCGTCTTTGGGGAGCCCGGACCTCTGCCTGGCCTTGCTCCCCGAGACATCGCCCGCGTCCACGGCGGCCCTTGGCAGGGCCTACTGCCTCGTTCGCGCGTCCCGTGTGTGCGAAGCGCGCTCCCTGTCATCCCGGGCCTGTGCGGCGCAGGGTCCCCAGGCAGACGCCCTGCGCGGCCTGCTCGGGGCCGCCGGGGTCTCGTGCCTGGAGGTCCCGTGAAACCCTACGACGCCACCCCGGAACAGGTCGCCCGCTTCCGGCGCGAGCGCGACGCCTTCCGACTGCGCTTTCGATGCGCCGATTGCGTGCACGCGCGGTCGCGGGCCACGCCCGAGGCCCCCCCCGTCTGCACGCTCGGCTATCCCAATGACACCCTCATGGCCGCGGACAGTTTCCTGGAGCGGTCCGGTCAGTTTGTTTTCTGCAAATATTTTGAACTGTATTGACATGGAGGCGTCCATGCCCGTTCCCAAGCGCGTCCTGGTCCCCGGCGCCGGCGGCCCCGGCGCGGTCAACCTGACCCGCGGCCTCCTGCAGGCCCCGGAGCCCATCTTCACCGTCGGGTGCGACGCGAGCCCCTATTACATCCACCTGGCCCTCACGCACGAGCGCGCCCGCGTCCCACGCGCGTCGGACGAGGGGGCCTACATCGCCGCGATCCGCGACCTGGTGGCCCGGTTCTCGCTCAACTTCGTGTTTCCCAACTCCAGCGTCGAGATGATGGTCCTGACGCGCCACCGGGACGAGATCGGCGCCCCGATGTTCGTGCCGTCGCTTGCGACCCAGGAAACCGCCGCCAGCAAGTGGCTCACCTGGCAGCGCTGGCGGGAGGCCGGCATTCCTGTCCCCCAGACCCTCCTGATCGAAACGCCGGAGGACATCTCTCGCGCCTTCGACGAGATTTCGACGCGGCCGATCTGGTTCCGGGGCGCGGGGATCCCGGGCCGGGGCATCGGCATGGCCGCCCTGCCATGCCGCTCGCCCATCGAGGCCCTCGGCTGGATCACGTTTCACGACGGATTCGGTAAGTTCATTGCATCTGAATATCTGCCTGGCGAAAATTTGACGTTCATGGGCCTGTTCCGCGACGGCAACCTGGTCACGAGCCAGGGACGGCAGCGAGACCTGTACGTCATCCCGCATGTGAGCCCGTCCGGGATCACCGGTGCCCCCGCCGTGTGTCACACGGTTCATCGCGACGACCTGAACGAACTCGGGCACCGCGCGGTCTTGGCCGTGGACCCGCACTTTCACGGCGTCGCCTTCGTGGACTTCAAGGGGGATGGCCAGGGTCGCATCCTGCCGACCGAGTTGAACGCGGGTCGGTTCGGGACGACCCACCACTTCTACACGGCCGCGGGACGCAACATGCCCTACTACCTCCTGCGCATGGCCTTCGGCGAGCCCCTCCCCGAGGACCTCCCGCGCTACAACGCTTTGCCCGCGGACCTCTACTGGATCCGCACGCTCGACGCGGGCCCGGTCCTGTTGCGGCGCGCGGACCTCGGGCTGCAAGAGCCCGCGTAAGGTCTCGACCGGGCGAACCCATCGTGGTGGTCCCCGCGCCAGGACCGTCGAGCCTTACCTCGGGATCAACCGGATCGGG
Organism: Deltaproteobacteria bacterium; assembly: GCA_037442805.1. Classification (GTDB taxonomy): domain Bacteria; phylum Myxococcota_A; class UBA9042; order DTJE01; family DTJE01; genus DYKK01. The sequence continues at coordinate 30,514 of JBBIPO010000008.1, read as the reverse complement.
ACGCCCTCGAAGTCGTAGCGCGCCCGCATCTCGTTCTGGAGGAAGCGCAGGTACGAGGGGCTGATCGGGGCGGAGCCACCCCGGAACAGGAGGATCGTCGGGGGGTTGACCTCGACCTGGGTCAGGTAACGGATGCGTGCCGTCCGGGTGCCGGAGACCGTGGGCGGGTGGGACTGGACCACCTCGCGATAGAAGCGGTTGACCTCGTGCGTCGGGATGCGGCGAAACAGGTTGCCGTGGACGCGGTCCACCAGGGGCAAGAAGCGGGCGACGTTGCGACCGGTCCGGGCGGACACGAACAGGCGTGGGGCGAACGACGCGAAGGCCATCTCGTCCCTCAGGCGGCGCTGGTACTCGTCCCCGACCCTGGGGACCTTCTCGACGAGGTCCCACTTGTTGACCAGCAGGATGATCCCGCGACCGCGCTCGATCGCGAGCGCCGCGAGCCGCTTGTCCTGGTCCGTCACCCCCTCCGAGGCGTCCATCACCAACGCGACCACGTGGCTGCGCTCCATGGCCTGGACCGCGCGGGCCACGCTCATCCGTTCGAGGCCAGGCTCGACGGCCCGGCGGCGCCGGATCCCCGCGGTGTCCACGAGCACGTACTCGCGGTCCCCGCGCCGCAGGCGGGCGTCCACCGAGTCCCGCGTGGTCCCCGGCACGTCCGAGGTCAGGAAGCGCTCCCGCCCGAGCAGGGCGTTGGCGAACGTGGACTTGCCCACGTTGGGACGGCCGACCACGGCGATGCGGACCGGACCTGCCGACTCGTCGTCGGACTCGTCCCCCGCCACGGGCGCCGCAAGGTCCGCGACGAGCCGGTCCAGCAACTCCGCCACGCCCCCGCCGTTCTCGGCGCTGACCGGAAAGACCTCGCCCACCCCGAGGCCGAAAAAGTCCGCGCAGAGCGGGGTCATGTCCGGGCGGTCCACTTTGTTGACCGCGAGGTACGCGGGCCTGGATCCGGCGCGAACCACGGACCACACGGCCTCGTCCAGGGGCGTGAGCCCCTCCCGCCCGTCCACGACCACCACGAGCGCGTCCGCTTCCTCGATCGCGAGCGCGACCTGGCGCTTCATCAGGGCCAGTATTCCGTCGCGCGCGTCCGGATCGAATCCCCCGGTATCCACGACCACGAGAGCGCGTCCCGCATGCTCGGCTTCGGCGTAGTGGCGATCCCGGGTCACGCCGGGCACGTCCGCGACGAGGGCCGCGCGACGGCCCACGATGCGGTTGAACAGTGTGGACTTGCCCACGTTGGGCCGCCCTACGATGGCCACGACCGGTTTCACCCCTCGCTCCGTCGAGACGGGCTCCCGCGAGCCGTATCCTACGCCCAAACCACGCCGGCCGGGACACGAGTCGGGCGTCCGGGGTCCGGGGTCCGGCGTCTGGGGTCCGGGGCCGGCAGGGTGTCCGCGGCGGACATGGCCACGGTCACGGTGACCGTCGCCGACACGGACACCGACACGGCCACGGTCACGGCCGCGGTCACCGAGTCCGACACGGTCACGGTCCACGGGGACGGTCTGCCGCTGGCAGCGGCTCTGAACCCTCCGCGTGCGGGCGGTTGACTGCGTAGGGCGCCTGCCGGATGCTTTGCTGCGAGGCGGACACGGAGGGAACCGATGTCCTGCGGGACCGGACGGGCGAGCGGGTGGAACCAGGTCGCATGGATGCTGGCGAATGTGGCCATCCTGGCGTCGTGCGGAGGCGGAACCGCTCCGGGACCCGAGGACAGGGGGGACCTGGGGAGCGAGAGGGCACCGAACGTGGAAGGCGTATGGGAGGCGGACCAGGGACAGCCGGGGGAGTTCCCGGGAGACAACCGGGAACTTGCGGACCCGGGTCTGGATGCGGATGGGACAGGGGAGACGGTCGTGGTCCTGCGGGCCGGCACGAGTGAGGTCGTGTTCACGGTGAAGGCATCGGGAGCGGCCGAGCTCACGCTGTCGCGGGGTGACGAGCGTCTGCTTCGGCTGGATCCCGACGCCTTTGCGCTGGGCCGTGTGGATGCGCTGGATCCGGCCCTGTCCTACGACCCGTGGTTCCTGTACCCCGCCTCGGGCGCGACCGAGTTCGTGAACCCTCCCGCCGGGCTCGCGTTCCTGGAGCCCCTGGCCGCCGAGGTCCTGTCCGTGGATCCAGAGCGGGTCGTGGCGAGGCTCCGATATCCGGAAGGGGTGACGGCGTTGCTGAGCGCGGCGGTTCACGCGGACGACCGCTTCGAGGTGCGCCTGACGCCGGAACCCGGGGGACCCCCGCTGGCGTACGTCCGCCTGCGCGCGAGGGCGAGCGCCAGCGAGGGGTTCTACGGACTGGGGGCGTGGCACGACCACGTCAATCACCGGGGCCGCACGCGTGCCATGCAGATCGAGGTGGACCTGAATTCGGAGAGCGCGAACAACGAGGGGCACGTGCGCATTCCGCTCCTGATCGGCACGCGCGGGTGGGGGCTGTACGTGGACTCGCTGGCGGGCATGGTCTTCGATGTCGCGACGCAGGAGGACGACCTGGTGGAAGTGACGGTGGGGATGGGGGAAGCGACACGGGAAGGGCTCGTGTTCTTCCTGGCCGCGGCCGGCCATCCCCTGGACGTGACGAAACACTACTACGACGTGACCGGGACGCCGAGGTTGCCCGCGTCCTGGGCGCTTGGCCCCTGGGTCTGGAGGGACGAGGGGGTGGACCAGGCCAAGGTGATCGCGGACCTCGAGGCCATCCGGGACCATGACCTGGCCGCGTCGGGATACTGGATCGACCGTCCCTACGCGAGCGCCGTCAACTCGTTCGACTTCGAACCGTCCGACTACGACGACCCTACGGCGATGGTGGCGCGGGCGCACTCCCTGGGATTCCGCATGGCCCTGTGGCACGCGCCGTACGTGGACCCCAAGGACGAGGATTCGCGCCCGTACTACAATTTCGCCAAGGAACACGGCTACTTTCCACCAGTCATCGGGGTGACCTTCGACAAGTGGGGACCGCTCGTGGATTTCACGAATCCACAAGCGTACGCGTGGTGGCAGGGGTTGCTGGAGGGGTATCGGGCCCTGGGGATGGAGGGGTACAAACTGGCCTATGCGGAGGAGGTGGTCCTGGGGGCGTTCGGGGTGCGCACGCCGTGGCTGTTCGCGGACGGCAGCGATGACCGCACGATGCACCATCGTTACCAGTGGTGGTACCACCGCGTCTATGCGGAGATGCTGCCCGACGACGGAGGCTTCTTGCTGACGCGGACCGCCACGGCCGGGGACCAGGTTCACGGCCCGATCCTCTGGCCCGGGGACCTGGACGCGACGTTCTGGCCCCATGGCCACGAGTTCCTGAAGGACGGCTACCCCAAGAAGGCGGTCGGGGGGTTGCCGGCCTCGATGATCTATGGGCTATCGCTCGGCCCGTCGGGCTTCCCGTTCTACGGCGCGGACACGGGGGGTTACATCCATGCGCCCCCCGACAAGGAGTTGTTCACGCGGTGGTTCGAGCAGACCGCGCTGTCGTCCGTGATGCAGGTCGGGAACGGGGCGAGCACCGTGCCGTGGGAGACGGGCGGCCCGGACGGGTACGACGAGGAGATGCTCGACTGGTACCGGACCTACGCGAGACTGCACCTGCGCCTGTGGCCGTACGAGTGGACGTACGCGCTCCAGATTCCGGAAACGGGACGACCCATCCAGCGCCCGTTCGGCCTCCAGGTGCCGGACCTGGGCGAGCACCCGTGGGACCTGTACTTCTTCGGGGACGACCTGCTGGTGGCCCCGGTGGTCGAACAGAACGCGCGGGAGAAAGACGTGATATTTCCTGCGGGGCGGTGGGTGGACTGGTGGGACGGGACCGTGTGGGAGGGTCCTCGGAAGGCCACGGTGCCGGCGCCTCTCGACAAACTGCCCCTGTACCTGAGGGAGGGGGGCCTCGTGCCCATGCTGAGGCCGACGATTGACTCGCTGGCGCCGACGACGGAACCCGACCGTGTGGACTCCTACGCGACCACGCCGGGGGTCCTGTACGTGCGTGTGTTCCCGGGTGCGCCATCGGTCTTTCACGTCTTCGATGGAACCGATGTCGAGCAGGAACGCGAGGGTCTGACGCTTCGAATCGGATTCGACGCGGGGACCGCGTTCCGGGACGGGGCTGTGTTCGAGGTGTACGACGTGGCGACGGCTCCGGACGCGGTGATGATGGACGGTGTCGCCTTGTCGCCGGCGGCCTCGGCGGGGGGGCTCGATGGAGCCGATCCGGGATGGTGGTTCGATGCGGAGGCCGTCCCTTCCCTGCGCATCCGAGTCCCGGACGGGTCGCATTCGGTCATGGTCACCTGGTCGGACTGAGGGATGTCACTGGACTTCCCCGTGAGCCCTGAGAGGCAGCGCGCCCTCGCGGAGAAGATGAAACGCCTCGGCGTGCGCGAGGAGGACATCGAGGAGACCTTCATCCGGTCCGGAGGACCTGGCGGACAGAAGCTCAACAAGACGTCGTCGTGCGTGCAGTTGCTGCACCGGCCGACCGGGATCATGGTCAAGTGCCAGGAATCGAGGTCCCAGGCACTCAACCGCTTTCTGGCCCGCCAGATCCTGGTCGGACGCATCGAGGAACAGGTCCTCGGCGAGGAAAGCGCCCGCCAGCGCGAGGCCGCGCGCATCCGGCGGCAGAAGCGCAAGCGAAGCCAGCGAGCTAGACAGAAGATGCTTGAGGACAAGCACCGGAGGGCCCAGGTCAAGGCCGCCCGGCGTCCCTCGGGGGATGATGAGTAAGGATTATTTTATGACATGCGGTATCGTTGAAGATAGTCGTTATGAATGTTATCCAGAAAAGTGCGCAATGCCGGCAACCCTCCCCCCCGGCCCCCCAGCGGAGCCCCGCAACCGATCCCGGCCATCCGGCAGACCACTCCCGCCGCGCCCGGGCCTCTTGGCCGACGCGCCCACCCCCACCCAACGGTGGCGCCCGCACCGGTGCATGCCCCGGCCCGGACGCTCCGGCCTACCAATCCGATCTATCGAATGAAACTCGAGAACGTTCCGCTCGGGCCAGAACGCCCTGAAATCCACGCGATTCTCGATGACAAGCCCGAGAGGGGCTCAGGCGCGACCCGTGGGCCGATTCCGCTCGCTGTCCCAGTAGGGTGACAGGCGGCGCAGATTGGCGACGACGCGGGGAAAGACGTCCAGCACGCGTTCCACTTCCTCGGCCGTGTTGTAGCGGCTCAGGCTGAACCGGATCGAACCGTGGACCGCCGTGAACGGGACGTTCATGGCCTTGAGCACATGCGAGGGCTCGAGCGACCCGGAGGTACACGCGGACCCCGACGAGGCGCAGATCCCCTCGGCGCTCAACTGGTACAGCATCCCCTCGCCCTCGACGTAATGGACGGCCACGTTGGTCGTGTTCGGCAGGCGCGGGGCGTTGCGGCCGTTGATTTCCAGGTACGGGATGCGCTCGAGCAGACCCGCCTCGAGCCGGTCGCGCAGGGCGCGCACGCGCTCCTCGTCGGACCGGCGTTCCATCGCAAGCGTACAGGCCCTTGCCATGCCCACGATGTAGGGCACATTCTCGGTCCCGGCCCGGCGCCCCCCCTGCTGGTGGCCGCCGATGAGCAGCGGCTTCATGGGCGTCCCCCGGCGTACGAACAACACCCCGATCCCCTTGGGGGCGTGCAGCTTGTGACCCGAAAACGACAGAAGGTCCACGTGTCTCAACGAGCCCTTGAGATTCAGAGGCAGTTTCCCCGCGGACTGCGTCGCGTCCGTGTGGAAGAGGATCGCGGGGTCGGTCTCCTTGGTCAGGCGCGCGAGCTCGTCCACGGGGAAGATCACGCCCGTCTCGTTGTTCGCGTGCATGATCGTCACGAGCAGCGTATCCTTGCGCAGCACGCGGATGAAGTCCCGCACGTCGAGCATCCCGTCCCGGTTCACCGGCAGGAACGTGACCTCGTACCCGCCGCGCTGGAGGTCCTTGCACACCTCCAGCACGGCCGGGTGTTCCACGGCGGTCGTCACGATGTGCCGCCGCGACGGATTGGCCCGCGCCACCCCGAGGATCGCAGTGTTGTTGCTCTCAGTCGCGCAGGAGGTCCACACGATCTGCTCGGCGCTCCCGATGCCCAGGAAGTCCGCCACGGCCCGCCGGGCCTTCGCCACCGCCTCGGCCGCGGCCCGCGCCGCGTCGTACATTGAGGACGGGTTGAAATAGACCTCGGTCAGGTAGGGCACCATCGCTTCGAAAACCTCGGGCGCCACGGCCGTGGTCGCGTTGTTGTCCAGGTAGATCAGGTGTCGCGCCATGTCTCGCCTCGCTCCCCTCAGACCGCGATCACGCGGATGCGCTCGTCCAGCTTGTCCTTCAGGGTCTGCTCGATCATCATCTTGAGGGTCATGCCCGCGCCCACACACCCCGCGCACGCCCCGCGCAGATGCACGTACACCAGCGTGTCCTTGATGTCCACGATCTCGACGTCCCCACCGTCTCGTCGCAGACCAGGACGCACATACTCCTCGATCAGGGCCTCGATCCGCTTGGCGAACTGGTAGGGCGAGAGTTCCGCCCCTTCCCCGACCGAGGGGGGACGCTGCGGCGCGACCTCCCGCGACCGTACGTCCTGGCGGCCCCAGACCTCGTCCAGCAGGTCCTGGAGCCCCCCGGGGGCATGGTGGCATGTGGTGCAGGCCCCTCCGGCCTTGGTCGCGTTCGTGATGTCCTGGATGGTTCGCAGGTTCAGTTCCCGGATCTTTCGCTTCAAGTACGGCTCGGTCAGCGAGAAGCACTTGCACACGATGCGGCCTTCTTCCTGCTCGTGCGGAAGGATGTCCACGCCGAGCTCTCGCAGGTCCACCCCGCGCCGCCGCGCCCAATCGAAGACAGCCGCCTGGAGCGCCTCGGCCCCCATGACCGAGCAGTGAATCTTCTGCGACGGCAACCCGCCCAGGTACTTCACGATCGTCGCGTTGTCCACCTTCAGGGCCTCGATCGGCGTGTAGCGGCCCTCTTCGAGGATGGCGCACAGGGCCTCAGACGACGCGATGGCCGAGGTGCAGCCGAAGGTCAGGTACTTCGCCTCCACGATCCGGTCCTTCAGCGGGTCCGTGGGATGCCGGTCCACACGGAAGGTGAAGCGCATGGCATCCCCGCACACGATGGAGCCGTGCTCGCCCACGCCGTCCGCGTCCTGGACCTCCCCGAGATGGGTCCCGGGCTTGCCCTGGACCGCGTTCATGAAGAGTTCCTTCGTCTTCTCGCTGTATTCCCAGGCCATGGCTGGACCTCTCGCGAACCCGGGCGTCAAGGTACGCAGCGGACCACGGCCTGTCAAGGAGCCCTGGTCCCGGAATCCTGCCCCATCTCATCGAGGATGTTGTCGAAGCATCGGGCCGTCGTGGGGTCCAGGTTGCAGAAGCGGACCTCGCCCAGGGGTCCGCCCTCGTGCTCCCGCAAGAAGGCGATCACGGCCCCGACCAGGACGCGGGCCGCCCGTTCCACCGGGAAACCATAGATGCCGCTCGAGATCGCTGGCATCGAGACGGTCCGACAACCGAGGTCGGACGCAACCCGAAGTGCGCTGCGGGCTGCCGAGGCGAGCAGCCCCTCCTCCCCGGCCTGGCCCCCGCGCCAGACCGGCCCCACCGCGTGGATGACGTACCGGCAGGGGAGCCTTCCGGCCCCCGTGGCCCTGGCCGACCCTGTGGGCACCGGGGCGATACGCAGGCTCTCCTCCTGGATGCTTGGACCGCCGCGCCGCGAGATCGCCCCCGCGACCCCACCCCCGTGTCGCAGGGACTCGTTCGCCGCGTTGACGATGGCGTCCACGACCTCCATCGTGATGTCTCCCTCGACCGACACCACGTCCGCGCCCGCCACTCTCATCCGTCGGGTCTCCCGGTTCATGAATGCCCCCCGTTGCGCCGGCACTCGATTATAATCCCCCCATGACGGTGGCCACCTGGAATGTCAACTCGATCAAGGCCCGGCTTCCTCGCCTGCTCGCGTGGCTCGACCGCACCCGGCCGGACGTGGTCTGCCTTCAGGAACTGAAGGGGACGGACGACGCCTTCCCGTACGACGACGTGCGCGCCGCCGGATACCACGCGGTGGTCCACGGGCAGAAGACCTACAACGGCGTGGCGATCCTGTCGCACCAGGACCCCACGGACCCGCTGCCCGGCCTCGACGATGGGGTGCCCGACCCCCAGGCCCGGGTCGTGGCCGCGACGGTCGCGGGCGTGCGCGTCGTGTCGGCGTACGTGCCGAACGGGGGCGACATGGGAACTTCCTCCTACGCCTACAAGCTGGAATGGCTCCGGCGTTTCATGGCCTACCTGGCGCGAGTGGGCGTCCCCGAGGCCCCCCTCGTGGTCTGCGGGGACTTCAACATCGTGCCGTCCGACCTCGATTGCCACGACTCGGCCGCCTGGGAGGGGACGGTCCTTTACAACCCGGAACTGAGGGCCGTCCATCGCGACTTGCTGGCACTTGGCCTCGTGGACACGTTCCGGCTGCACCATCCGCAAGAGCGCGCCTACTCCTGGTGGGACTACCGCAACTTCTCATTTCCCAGGAACGCCGGGCTGCGGATTGACTTCGTGCTCTGCACCCCGCCCCTCGCCCGGCGCTGCACGGCCGCCGGGATCGATCGCGACGAGCGCAAGGGCGACAGACCCTCGGACCACGCCCCGGTGTGGGCGACTTTCAAGGCATGACCGCGGTGGGTCAGTCCGAGCGCATCCCGCTGATTCGCTTGGGCATTGCATCAGGGCCGAGGCACCGCAAGACTGCATTCTCCCCAAGGAATCATGCAGGACCAGGTGCCCTGGCCCGTCCCCGCCCTCACGGGAATCCGCAATCCGCGCTATCCGTTGTCACGTGGGCCGGACGTTGACTTCGGGTGGCGGCACACGCCATGGTATCCTCGAACAGCGTTGTGCCTGCAGAGGCGGGGGAGCAAGGGCGATGTCTGGCGCAGCGGAAGCGCAATACGGGATCAACGTCTTCGAGCAGGTGGTCCAGTCGCGGGGGATGGTCCTCGCGGTCCTGCTCGTGCTGATCGGACTGTCGGTGTTTTCCTGGTTCGTCATCGGGTACAAGTGGTTCCTGTTCCGCAGGATCCGCCGCGACTCCGAGCGGTTCCTGGACACCTTCTGGCGCTCGGAATCCCTGGAGGGGGTCTTGCAGGCCACAAGGGACCTGGCCCGCTGCCCGGTGGCCCGGATGTTCCGGGCGGCCTATACGGAACTCGGACGGTTCCAGAAGCGCGGCAACCCGGGGACCGACGGAGCGGCCCCATCGCCCTCGGGCGGGGGCTTCGAGAACATCGAGCGCGCCCTGCGCCGCTCCATCCAGGACGAGACCACGTTTCTGGAGCGCCTGGTGCCCTTCCTCGCGACGACCGGGTCGTCCGCACCCTTCATCGGGCTGTTCGGCACGGTCTGGGGCATCATGAACGCCTTCGCGTACATCTCGCCGGACCGCCCCATCCTCGAGACCGTCACCCCGCACATCGCCCAGGCCCTGGTCGCGACCGCCATCGGGCTGCTCGCCGCGATCCCGGCCGTGATGGCCTATAACTACTTCCAGAGCCGGATCCGGGTCTTCACGGTGGAGATGGAGAACTTTTCGATTGATTTCTTGAACATCATGAAACGTCATTTCTTCAGGGATTGACATGGCGGGAATGGCGCCCCAGCGCGGGCTCGTGTCGGACATCAACGTGACGCCACTCGTGGACGTCATGCTGGTGCTCCTGATCATCTTCATGATCTCGGCGTCCATCGAGACGCTCCAGGTCCAGCAGGAAAAGGAACGCATCGAGGAGATGACGGTCCAGCGGGAACCCGCGGACCAGAAGGTTCCGGTGAACCTCCCACGAACCGACGCGGAGCCCGTGAACCTGTCCGAGGAGCGCAAGGTCGTGATGACCATCAACGACCAGGCCGAGTTCTTCATCGGGCCGACGCGGGTCCTCGCCTGCCTGGACCTCGCCCCGGACCTGCGCGAGGCGTTGGGGTCGAGGCGCAAGGCCTGGGGCGAGGCCGAGGACCGGGCCTTCGAGCGGTGCCTCCAGGCGTTGGAGCAGAAGATTGCCGCGAACGAGAAGTTGAAGACCGACCGCGAGATGTACCTGCGCGCGGACCGGGCCATCCCGTACGGCATGGTCCTGAAGGTGATGGCGCGCGTGCGGCGGGCGGGCGTGGGGAAGTTCGGGCTCATCGCGGAGCCGGAGGCTCGGGAGGCCGGACCGTGACCGGGGTCGTTGAGGCACCCGCGCCGGACGACGGCGCCCACCGCCGGGCCCTGCGCTTCGGTTTCGGGTTGACTGCGGGAGTCCATGTCGTGCTCGGGGTCGTCCTGGCCACGGCCACCGGAACGCCGGACCTCGACGCCGTGACCTTCCCGGTCAGCCGCCGCCTGTGCGGAGACGTTCGCTGCCCCGATCGCCCCACGTTGCGCAAGCGCCGTGGCCCCGACGACATGCTCGAAGACCTGGGCCTGATCGAGGCCGCCATCGTCCCGCGTCTGGGCCTGGCCCGGCCCTCCCCGGGGGAACTGCCGAAACTGGTCAAGTACGAACAGCCCGAGAAGATCGAGGAAGCGGTCAATGTCCAGCGCGACCCCGTGGAGCGCCGGGATACCCCGGTCATGGACGTGCAGCCGAAGAAGGCCGAGGTGGACCGCCGCCGCAAGGACCGGTCGCTCGCCGCGATCCTGGGGGCGCCCGAGGACGACGACCCCCGCAAGCGGCCCACGGCGCTCGAGCGGATCGTGGGGTCCCCGGACGGGAGCGTGTACGGCGGGGGTCTCCAGTCGGTCCAGGGCAACGTCTATGCCGGGAAGGTGGCGCTCGCGATCCGCCAGCACTTCACCGTTCCGCCCTTCCTGGGCGAGGCCGAACTCAAGAGGCTCTCGATGCGCATTCGCGTGACGCGCATGAACGAGGCCGGGCAGATCCTCGAGTTCGAGGTCGTGCGCGAGTCAGGGAATCGGGCGTACGACGGCGCGGCCCTGCGGGCGATCCAGCAGTTTGTCCCCAGGGCGGGGGGAATGGCCCACCTTCCTTCCCCGGACGCGACCACCCTCCAGTTCATCAACAGCCGGGGCATGGTCGTGGACCTGGACGGGGCCCTGTTCCGGTAGCCTCTTGCGGGGGGTCAGCGCAAGGCTCCCGTGGGCGTGGGCGTAGGCGTGGGCGTGGGCGAGAACGGGACCTTGAACGCCGACCGTGACCAGTCCCACAGGCGGGAGCCGCCCTGGTACGCGCTCGTGCTGGTCCTCGTGGCCGTCTCCCTCCCCGCCCTGGCGGGCCCCGACCCCTTCCCGACCCCCACGCCCGACGACCCGCGGTGCGGCCAGTTCGGCTACGACTTCGCCGGGCCCATGCCCCTGATCCCGGTGGCGTGGCCGCTCGCCCTGGACCTGACTCCACGCGGGGACCTGGCGGAACCCGCCGCGCACCTGGCCGCGACCCTGGCCCGGGACCTCGAGCTGTCCGGGGTGTTCTACGTCCTGTCGCCCGATACCCGTCCCTCCCCGGCGTGGTGGACATGGATGAACGAGGTGACCTTCGATTACCTCGGCTGGAGGGAGGCCGGCGCGTATCTCGTCGTGGTCGCCGAGATGTCGCCGGCCCCGGGGCAGGCGCTCGCCGTTCGCCTCCGGGCCTACCTGACCGAGGAAGGGGACACCCTGCGCATCGGCGGCGCGGACGTCGTGGTCCCGCCCGACCGGGTCGAGGCCCTCGGCCACCGGTACGTGTCCGCGCTGTTGTCCTGCATCACCGGGCGTCCAGGCGTCTTCGGGACGCGGATCGCCTACTCGCATCGTCCGACCCCAAACGTGCCCAAGGAGGTGTGGTTCATCGAATTCGGGTCCGCCACCCCGGTCCGGGTCAGCGCCGACGGGGTCCTCGCCATCCTGCCGGCCTGGGGGTTCGGCGGGGCCCTGGTCTTCACGGGCTACCGCTCCGGCAATCCGGACCTGTACTTGGTCGAGCGCGCGGGGCGGTCGGACTCGTCCGTCCGGGTCCTGTCGGCCCGTCCGGGCCTCAACACCGGAGCGTCCTTCTCGCCGGGAGGGGATGCTGTGGCCGTCACGCTCGCGTTAGACGGAAACGTGGACCTCTTTCTGCTCGACCCACGCACCGGCGAGGTCCGCGCCCGTCTGACGACCGCGCCGGGCATTGATTCCTCCCCCTCGTGGTCCCCGGACGGTCGCCAGATCGCGTTCGTCTCGGACCGCTTCGGAGGTCCCAGCGTCTTTGTCATGGAAGCGGACGGGTCCGGGCAGAGACCCCTGCCGCTCCCCGGGTCGTACAACACGAGCCCCGACTGGTCCCCCGACGGGTCCTCCATCGCCTACCAGAGCCGGGGCGAGGGGGGGCGCTTCTCCATCTGGCGGTACGACCTCGCCACGAATCTCGTGTCGCGTCTGACGGCCGGACCCTGGGACGACGAGGAGCCCTCGTTCTCGCCGGACGGTCGCCTCCTTGTCTTCACTTCGACCCGCCAGGGACCCAAGCGCCTCTTCGTGATGACCCGGGACGGCCGGGGCGCGCGGGCCCTCGACCTGGGCCCCGGCGAGTTCTTCACCCCGGCGTGGGAGCGCCCCGTCAGTGGGGCCGCTCCCGCTCGGGCCGTCCGCCCGTGACCACGCAGTCCAGGGCCCCCTGGCCGAGCCACAGGTCCAGGGCATCGCCCGCCCTGACCTGGTCGTGACGGAAGACCACCTGTCCATCCGGGGTCCGGGCCAGGGCATAGCCCCGTTCGAGCGGCGCGAAGGGGTCGAGGGGGCCCAGGCGCAAGGCCAAAGAGTCCACGCGGTGGCGGGCCGGTTCCAGGAGGCGCCGTCCCAGGGTCTGAAGGCGCCTCGCTGTCTGCTCCAGGTGGCGCCGCTCCTCGCGCAGGGTCCTCGCGGGGTGTCTCGCGCGCAGCCGGGCCTCGAGGAGCGCGAGCGCATGGCCCGGACCCGCCAGCAGTCGGTTTCCCGCGCGAGCGAGGCGGGCCTCGGCCTCGTCGAGGCGTCGTCCGGCCAGGTCCAGGGCCCTCGCGGCCGCCTCCTGCAATCTGCCCTCCGCCGCGTCCAGGTTCGCCCGGATCTCGGCGATGTTCGGGACGACCCGCTCCCCGGCGGCGGTCGGTGTGACCGCGCACACGTCCGCGGCGTCGTCGCTCAGGACGTGGTCGCTCGTGTGCCCGACCGCCGAGATCACGGGGACGCGCGAGGCGACGACGGCCCGGACCACGACCTCCTCGTTGAAGGCCCACAGGTCCTCCATCGAGCCCCCGCCCCGCCCCACGATGATCACGTCCACGTCCGGGACGCGGTTCAGGGCCTCGATCCCGGCCGCGATGGCCTCCGCCGCCCCTTCCCCCTGGACCAGGGACGGGGCGACCAAGATGCGCGCCGGGAACCGCGCGAGCACCGTGCGCACGATGTCCCGGATCGCGGCCCCGTACAGGGAGGTCACGACCCCGATCCGCCGGGGCCAGTACGGCAAGGGACGCTTGCGGCCCGCATCGAACAACCCCTCCGCGGCCAGGCGGCGCTTGAGTTCCTCGAGGCGCCTGAGCAGGTCCCCTGCGCCGGCCTCCCGCACGGCCTGAACTACCAGCTGATAGCGGCTGCCCCCGCTGCCGGCCCACGACGAGATCCGACCCGTGGCCACGATGCGCCGTCCATTCTGGATGACCACGGTCTGCGCGGCCCGGGTGAACCGGTACAGGACGCACTCGAGGGTCAGGGTCGCTGCGCCGCCCTCGGGGCGTTCGGTGAGCGCGAAATAGGCGTGCCCGGAGCCCGAGACCTTGAATCCTGTGACCTCGCCCTCCACCGAGACCCGGGGGAACGTCCCTTCGAGGACCTCCTTGACCAGGGCCGACACCTCGGCCACGGTCATGACCCGGTCTTCGAATGGATTCAATGATTTCAATACGATATCATCTCGATAAAGATTTTTCCAATGCTGACGGTTAGAACGTCCAGACGGCCGCGACCCCGGTCGGCGTCGGGACCACCGCGGCCGGGGCTTGCGGGGCCGTGAAGTACAGGACCAGCCCCGCCGCCACCGCCGCGGCCCCGACCCCCCACAGACCATACGCTGCGTACCCCTTCTTGCGGGCCCCACTCACCTTGGAGTCGTAGGCGGCCTTGTCGGCCAGGTTGCCTGCGTCCTTCATCTCCTTGTAAGCAACCCCGTACAGGATGGACCCCGTGACCAGCAGGGCCGCGCCTCCGCCGATGGCGACCCACGCCCAGGTCTTGCGCGGGGAGGAAGGGGTCGGGGTCTCTCGCACGGGTGGCGGGGGGGGCCTCGCGGGCGTGGGGGTGGTCACGACCTCCCGCGCGAGCGGCATCAGGTCCGCGTGAACCACCAGGGATTCACCAGCGCCGAGGACCACTCGCTGTTCGAACGGATTGAACCCCTCGGCCTCGGCCCGGACCACGTGGCTGCCCCTGGCCAGGGAGGCCTCGACAGGCGCCTCGCCCAGGTCCTGGTCGTCCACCCGCACGCGACAACGTGGCGTCCGGCTCAGGACCCGCAAGGTCGCCTTCTCGGCCACGAGCCGAATCGAGACTTCATTCAGCACACCGACCTTCACGATGACTGGCGCGCGGGCCTCGGCATAACCGGGGGCGCGGGCGATCACGGTGCGCGCACCCGGCTGCACCCACGTCGTGGTCCGGGACAGGCGATGCTCGGGGGTCGCCTCGTCGAGCCACAACTCCGCAGTGGTCGGCAGGACGGACACGGCGAGCTTCCCGTGGGTCTTCTGCAACTCGGCCTCGGCCTGGGCGATCAGGTCGTCCGCCTCCCGGCGGTCCTCGTCCGTGCGCGCCTCGTCCCGGTATCGCATCGCGTAGTCCCACGCCCCGGCCGCGTCGCGCATCCGCAGCAGCAACAGCGCGGCGACGTTGTATAGGTACGCGGGATCCTTCGTCTTCTCGTACGCCTTCTTGAACCCATCCACCGCCTGGGGATACCGGCGATTGCGCGCGTCCCGCGTGGCCTGGTCCACGATCGCCTGGACCTCCGCGTCCGGTGTCTGGGCCGCGACCGGGGTGGGCAAGACCGCCGCCGTGGCCGCCACGACCGCCACGATCACCGCGCCCGTCAAGAAACCGTGGGCGTGGGCGTAGGTGTGGGCGTGGGCAATCCGCTTCCACGACCAGGCTGCGTCAGGACGCGGCAGTCCGAAGGCGCTTCGCGCGCGCTTCGTCGCCTCCCCACTCACCCGTTTCCCGTCTCCGGTCTCCGGTATCCCATTTCCCATGTCGTGCCCCCTGGTTTCCTGCCGTCCCGGAGCGCACCTGCCCCTGGTTCCCCTCAGCGCGTCCCCTTCAACCGGATCGTGTCCTCGACCGGTCGGACCCGACCCGATTTCAGCAGGCGATCCATCCCGGAATCCACCCGCTTCCCCGGCTGGACCCGCGGCGCGAAGCGCGCGGCAGCTGGCCACTTCGGGCGGGGCGCCTCGGCCGCCCGCGCTGGGGCCGCGGGAGGCGGCGGTGGACTGGCGACCGCGGAGCCCCCCGCGTCCCGGTCCGCGGGACCGGAATCCGGCGTCCCGGCGACGACCTGCGGTGCCGGTCCCGTGTCCAGGACGGCCTGTGACGTCGGGGTCGTGGCCACTGTCGGTGCCGGGGAGGGTTCCAGTGGAACGGGCTCCGGGCCCCCCGTCATCAGCGCCCACGCCCCGAGGGCCACGGTCACACCCGCCACGGCCGCCAGGACGATGGCCCAGACGGGCAGGTGCTTGCGGGGCGCGGGGACCTCCACCGGCGGGCGTTCCCGATAGGGCGTGGGTTCCAGGGTCGAGGCCCGCCCCGCCTCCGGCTCGCGCACCGCCCGCACCACTTCCGTCGTCCGCTCCCGAATCACCACGGACGGCATGGGGATCGCGCTCTGGTCCTTCGCCGCCTCCGCGAGCAGCGCCCGAACCTCGGACGCGCTCTTCGGGCGTGCGTCCACGTTCGAATCGAGCAGCCTCGCCAGGAGTCGTTCCAGGCTCTCGGGGATGCGCACGTCCGGGTTCACGTGATAGACGGTGGGCGCGCGCTCCTGGACCTTCTTGAGGGCCATCGCCAGCGGGGTCTCGGCCTGAAACGGCGGCTTGCCCGCAAGCATCTCGAACAGGATGACCCCGACCGAGTACAGGTCGCTTCTGGCGTCCAGGTCCCGGGCCTGGGCCTGCTCCGGGCTCATGTAGGTCGGGGTCCCGAACGCCATGCCTGTCGCGGTCAAGGACTGGCCTCCGGGTTCCCGCATTTTCGCGATCCCGAAGTCCAGGACCTTCACGAAGTCCTCGCCGCCGCGCGTGTCCAGCAGGAAGATGTTGTCCGGCTTGAGGTCGCGGTGGAGGATCCCGTTGGCGTGCGCCTCGTCCAGCGAGTCGAGCACCTGGTCGGCGATCCGGATCGCGCGGGCCGGTTCCATCGGCGCGCCGAGGTCGTGCAGCGTTTTCGCCAGGGAGCGGCCGCGCAGCAACTCCATCGCGATGTAGAGCATCCCGTCCTGGGTCTGCCCGAAATCGAAGACCGTGATCGTGTGCGGGTTATTCAGCTTGCTCGCGGCCCGGGCCTCCCGGAAGAAGCGCCGCACCGCCTGCTCGTCCCCCGCGGTCTCTGGCCGCATCAGTTTCAGGGCCACGTCCCGGTCCATCGAGTGCTGGTGCGCCCGATAGACGGCCCCCATCCCTCCGATCCCGAGGATCTCGAGCAAGGTGAACCGACCGTCCACCGTGGTGCCGACCAGGTCCTCTTCGCGGCGGACGAGGAAGGTCGGGGACCCGTCATCCGGACAGCGTTCGACCGGGGTGTCGAAGCGGCGACCACAACTGGGGCAGACTCTGGGCATGGCCTGGGTTCCCCACAGCGTAGAGTATCCCCTTCGGGTTCCGTTCGTCAAATGCGCGTGGGGTCCCCTTGCGTCCGCCGGGATACGCCCGGACAATCGGGTCATGACGTGGCCCGAACTTGCCGGAACCCTTCTGACGTGCCTCATCCCGTCGGGTCTGTTCCTGGCCTTCATCCGCGGACGGACCCGGCACGGGGCCCTGGGATGGCCATCTCTGGCGCTGACCTTCGTGTTCGGGATGGTCGCGGCGGCGGCGACCTTCTTTCTGTTCGAGGACCTGGAGACCCTGGCCGTGTATCGCCCGCTCGTCTCGGGCGCATCCGAGGACGACGCCGCGCGCGCCGTGTTCTTCTTGGCCGTGGTCGGTCCCATCGAGGAATGCGCGAAACTCGCGGCCGTGGTCCTGGTCGCCACCATGCGGCCGGCTTGGAGCGTTCCCTCGGACTGCCTGGTGCTCGCGACCGCGTCCGCACTCGGCTTCGCCACAGCCGAGAACTGGTACGCGATGTGGGCCACCGGAGGCCCGGACCTGGGACGCTCCGCCGTGGTCCCGTTCGTGCACATGCTCTTCGCGGCGTTCTCGGGATGGGGGCTCGGGGAGTCCCTGCGAAGGGGCGGCGCGTCCTGGTCGGTCCACCTGGGACTCGCCCTCGCCGCCGTGTATCATGGTCTTTACAACTATCTCAATTACAAGGGTGGGCTCTGGTACTTCGCCACCCTCCCCATCGTGGCCCTTCTGTGGCTCTTCCTGGTGTGGACGCTCCGGGACCTCGATCGGCGCGTCAGAAGATCGTGAAGAACGGGGACCGCCCCGCCACCTTCTGGAGTCGCTCCTCCAGGCCCGAGAACCCGGCCAGGTCCGCCGCCTCCTTGACCTTGGCCAGGCGCGTCCGGACGCGCGCCTGGATCGCGGCCTTGTAGCGGGCCGACTTGTTGTGCGCGATGGGCGAGACGTCCACCTTCACGAGCGACGTGGTCGAAACCAGGAACCCCTTCTCGGCGCCGACCGGGAGGACCGGGTACTCGACGGTCCCGTTCTTCTTCACGGGATTCTCGCGGTCCATTCGCGCGACGAAGACCCCCTTGAACCACCGTTCGCCACCCTCCTCCATCGGCTCGATCCACACCGTCTCGATCATCTCGCCCCGCTCTTCGGGCTCCGTGACCCGGTGCTGGGTATCCGCTTCCAGGGCCAAGAGGGCCGTCTCGTCGTACAGCCTCTGGACCGCCTCGATGTAGCGGACCACCTGCGCGGCGAGTTCCTGGTTGAAGATGACCCCCGGGAACACCGCCTCGATGCTGAAGACCGGCTGCTTGTCCCGGTAGGCGCGGCAGCGCTCGAGATACTGCTCCAGTTGCTGGCCCGCCGCGGCCTGGGCCTCGGGCGTCGCGGCCTTCTGGAGCGCGCCAAACACTGCGAGCGTGTCGTCTATGTGGGCGTTGATGACCTCGATCGTCGTCCCCTCCCCGGCCGCCAGTTTCTCGGCCCTCGCCTTGCGGAAATACTCGAGGATGAACGCCGCCTCCTTGATCTTGAAGTTCTCGATGGCGCGTTCCTTCATCACCTTCCCGAAAAAGAGCCCCACGAACAGCGCGATGACCGCGAGGACCGTGAACGCGGCAATCCACGGCGCCGTGAGCCCCTTCTTCTGGACCACGAGCGCCGAGACCTCGCTCGGCTCCTTCAGGACCGGCGCGGCCTCGGCCGGCGCGTTCAGCGAAAACTGGAAGTCCGCCTCCTGGGTAAGCTTGCGCAACGGGGTCTTGGCCGCCGTGGGCGCCTTCGTCGCGATCCCGAGCCGCGCCTTCAGTTCGTCCAGGGAAGGTCCGGCCCCTCCTCCGGGGCCGGCGGTCCGCGCCCCTCCCGCGCCTTCGGTCCCGTCCGTCTTCTGGTCGTCCGCCATCGTGCTTCCCCCCTCGTGCTTCGACTGGAACCTCGTCCCGGCCCCGACTCGCCGGGACGGCTATTCATACCACGGATCGTGAACGCACGGGACGATGGTACGCCCGACCTTCCACGGTGCGACCTACCACGAGAGGTCCGCCATCACCCTCGCCTTGAAGATCGAGGGCAGCCGATCCCCGTTCGCGTCCCGGAAGGCCGCGCCGGGCCGGCACCACCCGCCTTGGACGCCCAGGCGCAGGCGCTCCCGGCCCCCGAATCGCACCGTGTACGCGATCCCGGCGTCCACCTCCATCCCGAGGTCGCGCTCCGTCCACTTCCCACGGGTCCAGGACCGCGGGTCTACCCGGTATCCAAGCGGATACCCCCCATGGCCCGCCGCGTGGTATGCCCCGCCCACCGGCGCGAGCCCTCGCGCCCACAGGAAGGCCAGCTGTGCCTCGACCTCCGGGAACGGCCAGTAACGCACCCTCGGATACAGGTACACCGCGTTGGTGACGGCCCCGTTGGTCGCGGCCATCTTGTAGCCGCTCGGGGCCTTGTAGAGCAGGTCCGGGGCGGACACGCGCTCCGGGTCCAGGGCGCTCATGCGGCCCAGGACCTCCTGGAAGAGGATCATCCCGACCTGGTAGTCCGGGTCGAACCGGAATGCCCGGCCCACGTCGTCGGTCGGGTCCGCGTCGCCCGAGGCCACGCCGGCCTCGAGCCCCGGCCGCAGTCCGGCATCCGGGACGTGGACCTCCGCTCGCAGGACGGCGCCCCACTGCCGGATGTCCGCCCCGTTCTTCGCCCGAGGCGGGCCGCCTCCGTCCGAAAACCGCAACGACCCGAACGCGAAGACCCCCTCCCCCTCCACTGTCAAGACGGTCCCGCGCGAGTCCAGCGTGACGACCTGCCGGAATGCCGCATCCAGCGCCACCACCTTCAGGCGGTCCCCGTCGTCGGCGCGCTGGAACCGGTAGGCCGCATAGACCCCTGCGAACAGCGGGTCCCCGCCGCGCACGACGGGACCGTCGTAGAACGCGAGCGCGACCCCCTCCGCGGCCAGGTCCCCTTGGATCAGCGACGCGAGGTCATCCCGATACACGAGGTCCCCGCCCAGCCCGAGGTGAACGTGGCGCGCCAGGTGCGAATCCGAAAACGCCTGGAGCGGTCGCGTCACGAACAGGACGCGCTCGACGAGGTCGCCCAGGAGGGGGTCGTGGAACGCGCCCTCCCGGTCCGCGCCGTCATTCGCGACGAGCCCCAATCCCCACGACGAGGTCATCTGACCCACCCGCAACACCCCGACCGAAGAGGTCCATTCCAGGTAGGCCTCGCGCACGGTGGAGCGGTCGTAGAACCGCGACCGGTCCCGCCGCACCAGGAGGAAATCCTTCCCGATGTCCGTCGTGTCCCCACCGAGGGACCCGGCGAGGTCGGCGCTGCCGACCAGACGGATGGCCCGCGACAGGCGCGCCTCCGCCTCGACCCGCAGGCGGTGATCGAGCGCCACGTCGAGTCCGTCCCGGATGCCGTCCGGCCACGTGCGACCTCGCCACAACGCGCCGTCCTCGGAGAGGGGGAAGTCGGAGGTGTAGGTCCCATGAATCCAGTAGGTCCCGCGCACCACGGCGCTCCCATTTTCGGCGACGGCCGGGCTGGACCCGTCCTCGCGCGCGGGCTCCGCGGCCCGCGCGGTCCCCGCGACGAACACCGCGAACGCGCCCCACAGGAACCGCCTGCGTCGCTCGCCCACGTGGCACCTCTCACCCACCGGGCCCGTGTCTGTCTATCGAACCCTCTCGGCGCGGTCAAGGAGTAAGGAACGCCCGTGGTCCTCACGGAAACCGGGACCGTGACGGGGGACGGTGACCGTGTCGGTGACCGTGACCGTGACGGTGTCGGTGGCCGTGTCCGTGTCCGTGTCGAAGTCCGTGTCCCCCACGGAGTCCCTGCCGGACCCCGGACCCCCGACCCCGGACCCCGGATCCCGGGCCCCGGATGCCGGAGGCCCGACCCGGGAGCTCCCGCACGTGCCGCACCCCTGTTCCTACTCCCCGGGTACAGGGAACATTGGACGGGGTTATCGTCGGGTCGAGTTCTTTGGGAAGGGGTTTCGCGATGCTGGCGCTTGCGCGGCCGCGGCCTGACTGTAGAATCCTTACGACGCGGCCGGAAACGCGGAGGCCGCTCATCCTGGCCGGGTCCCTGCCAGGCCATGATCGGCGACGTGGAGAAGATGCCGTGGACGTGCTGGTGATCGGGGGCGGTCACGCGGGGGTCGAGGCGGCACTCGCCGCCGCCCGGCTCGGTGTCGAGGTCGTGCTAGTGACCCTGCGGCGCGACGCCATTGGCCGCATGTCCTGCAACCCCGCGATCGGGGGGATCGGGAAGGGTCACCTCGTGCGCGAGGTGGACGCCCTGGGCGGCGAGATGGCGCGCAACGCGGACGCGACCGCCTTGCAGTTCCGTCGCCTGAACACCCGGAAGGGCCCCGCGGTGCGCGCGACGCGCGCCCAGTGCGACCGGAAGCGCTACGAGGCCCGGCTCCAGCGCGTGGTTGGCTCGCTCCCGGGCCTGCGCGTGATCGAGGGCGAGGTCCGCGCGCTCCTGGCCCGGCACGGCGAGGTCGCGGGGGCGCGCCTGGCGGACGGGACGGACGTCGAGGCACGCTGCGTGGTCCTGACCACCGGGACCTTCCTGGATGGGCTCTTGCACTTCGGCGATGACACGCGACCCGGTGGACGTCTGGGGGAACCGCCGTCCCGTGGCCTGTCGGCTTCCCTGCGCGCGCTCGGATTCCCAGTGGGGCGGCTCAAGACCGGCACGCCCCCGAGGCTCCTCGCGTCGTCGCTCGACTACGACGAGATGACCCTGCAACCGGACGACCCGAGCGCAGGCCCGTTTTCCCTGTGGCCGAGCGGCGAGTCTTTGCCGCGCCGGCCCTGCCACATCACCCATACGAACGAGGACACGCACGCGGTCATCCGCGCGAACCTGCACCGGGCCCCCCTGTTCACCGGGCGCATCCAGGGGCGGGGGCCGCGTTACTGCCCCTCCATCGAGGACAAGGTCGTTCGCTTTGCCCACCACGACCGGCACCGTGTGTTCATCGAGCCAGAAGGCCTCGATTCAGATGAAGTTTATCCAAATGGTCTTTCGACAAGCCTTCCACAAGACGTGCAGGTCGCCTACGTGCGCACCATCCCGGGGTTGCGGCGCGCCGAGGTCACGCGGCCGGGGTACGCCGTGGAATACGACTTCGTGGACCCGCGCGAGGTCGGGCCGGACTTGCAGGCGCGCCGGGTGCGGGGGCTGTATTTGGCCGGTCAGGTCCTCGGGACCACGGGCTACGAAGAGGCCGCGGCCCTCGGGCTGCTCGCCGGGGCGAACGCGGCTTTGCGGGCGCGGGGCGAGCCCCCCGTGACGTTGACACGTGCAGACGCGTACCTCGGGGTCATGGTGGACGACCTGGTCACGCGCGGGGTCACCGAGCCCTACCGGATGTTCACGTCGCGGGCCGAGTTCCGCCTGCACCTGCGCGAGGACAACGCCCATGAACGGCTGGGGCCGGTCGCGGAGCGGGTCGGGTTGCTCGGCGAGGCGGAGCGCGCGTCCCTGGAGGCGCGCAGGCAGCGCATCGAGCGGGCGACCGAGGCCCTGGCGAGGATCCGGGTCTCGCCCGCACAGGCGGCAGCCGTCGGACTGGCCCTGGCGTTGCCGAGGGAAGGCCGCACCCTGCTCGACCTGCTGCGGCGCCCCGAGATCGGGCTCGAGGCCCTGGCTCCGCTGGACCCGACCGGGGCGGTGCAGGCGCTTGCGCCCGGGGAACGCGAGGCCCTGACCTTGCGCGTGCGATTCGAGGGGTATCTCGAGCACGCCCGCCGCGAGGTCGAGCGCTTTCACAAGGCCGAGGCCGTGGCCCTGCCCGAGGACCTGGACTACGACCGGATTGCGGGGCTGTCCCTGGAAGTGCGCGAACGCCTGTCGTCCCTGCGTCCCGCGACTCTCGGGGCCGCCTCTCGCCTGGAGGGAGTGACCCCCGCGGCCCTCGCGGCCCTCATTCTGGCGGTGTCGGACCGGGGTCGTTCCGACGCGGCGTGACGGGCGGGGATTCGAATTCCGGCCCGTTGACAACGTCGTGTCCGGTTTGCCTTGACTGCCTCCCCGCAGGGCGATAGAGGAAGCGCATGGTGTCGGCGAGGTCGCAGGTGGTCGTCGCTCGCCGGGACCTGTCTACTGCCAGGAGGTGTCGCGATGCGCAAGATCCGACGGGAAGACGCACTCGAATACCACAGCCGGTGGCGGCCCGGGAAACTCGAGGTCATCCCGAGCAAGCCGTGCGTCACGTCCTACGACCTCTCCATGGCCTATACCCCGGGTGTGGCCGAGCCGTGCCTCGCCATCCAGAAGAACCCCGAGGACGCCTACGTGTACACGGGAAAGGGCAATCTGGTGGCCGTGGTGTCGAACGGGACTGCGGTCCTGGGGCTCGGGGACATCGGGGCCCTGGCCGGCAAGCCGGTCATGGAAGGCAAGGGTGTCCTGTTCAAGCGGTTCGCGGACGTGGACGTCTTCGATATCGAGGTGAACTCGCACGACCCGGATGTCGTCATCCAGGTCGTTCGGGCCATCGCCCCGACCTTCGGCGGGATCAACCTCGAAGACATCAAGGCGCCCGAGTGCTTCTACATCGAGGAGAAACTCAAGGAACTCCTGGACATCCCGGTCTTCCACGACGACCAGCACGGCACGGCCATCATCTCGGCGGCCGGGCTTTTGAACGCTCTCGAGATCGTGGGCAAGGACATCTCGAAGGTCCGCCTGGTCGTGTGCGGGGCCGGGGCCGCGGCCATCGCCTGCACCAATCACTTCATCTCGTTCGGCCTGGACCCCGCCAACGTCCTGATGGTGGATTCCAAGGGAGTCCTGTACGAGGGCCGCGAGGAGGGGATGAACCCGTACAAGGCCCGATTCGTGCGCAAGACCGCGGCGCGCACCCTGGCGGACGCCATGGAGGGCGCGGATGTGTTCGTGGGCCTGTCCGTCAAGGGGATGGTCACCCCGAAGATGGTCCAGGCGATGGCCCGCGACCCCATCCTGTTCGCCATGGCGAACCCGGACCCCGAAATCACATACGACGACGCCAAGGCCGCGCGCCCCGACGTCATCATGGCGACCGGTCGGTCCGACTACCCGAACCAGGTCAACAACGTGCTCGGGTTCCCATTCATCTTCCGCGGAGCCCTGGACGTGCGCGCCCGCGCCATCAACGAGGAGATGAAGAAGGCCGCGACCCGGGCGCTCGCGGCCCTGGCGCGCGAGGAGGTCCCGGACCAGGTGGCGAAGGCCTACGGCGGCCAGCGCTTCCACTTCGGGCGCGACTACATCATCCCCAAACCCTTCGATTACCGCGTGCTCCTGTGGGAGGCCCCGGCCGTGGCCCGGGCCGCGTGCGAGACGGGCGTAGCGCGCCGCCCCATCACCGACTGGGAGGCCTACCGCGCGGAACTCGAGCGCCGCATCAACCCGTCCTCGACCGTGATGCGAAAGATCTTCACGGCCGCCAAAGAGGCCCCGAGCCGCATCGTGTTCCCCGAGGGCGACGACCCGCACGTGTTGCGCGCGGCCCAGAGATTGCTCGACGACAAGGTCGCGACCCCGATCTTGATCGGTCGCCCCGAGCGCATCGCCGAGGTCCAGCGCCAGCAAGAGCTGGACCTGAACGGCGTGATCGTCCTGGACCCCATCGAGTCCCCCTACTTCGACCAGTACGTCCGCGCCTACTTCGAGCGCCGGCGCCGGCGCGGGGTCACGATGTCCGTGGCCCGCATCGCCATGCTGAACCCCGTGAACTTCGCCCTGATGATGCTGCGCGAGGGCCACGCGGACGGCGTCGTGGCGGGCCGCACCATGCACTATGCGGAGAGCATGCGCCCCGCGCTCCAGATCATCGGACCGGCCGCGGCCGGGGAGCCGGTCTTCGGCGTCTATCTGGTCCTGGTGAAGTCCGACATCCTGCTGTTTGCGGACACGACGGTCGTCATCGAGCCAACCGCGGAGCAACTGGCCCGCATCGCGGTGGGCACGGCGCGATTCGCGCGCACCCTGGGGCTCGAGCCGCGCGTCGCCATGCTGTCCTTCGCGAACTTCGGATCCAGCCCCTGTCCGCAGACCGCGCGCGTGCGCCAGGCCACCAGACTCGCCAAGGAGATCATGCCGGGCCTGATGGTGGACGGCGAGATGCAGGTGGACGTGGCCACGGACCCGGACCTCGCGGCCCAGGTCTATCCCTTCTGCGAACTGAAAGGGCCAGCCAACGTGTTCATCTTCCCGAGCCTCGAGGCCGGGAACATCGGCTACAAACTGCTGGCGAGGCTCGGCGGGGCCACGGTGATCGGCCCCATCGTGATCGGCCTCGACCGGCCGGTCAACGTCCTCCAGCACGGGTCCGATGTGGACGCCATCGTCAACCTCGCTGCCTTCACCGCCTTCCAGGCCCGACATCGGGACGTGGAGTTGCAGGGGTAGCGGGCGTGGCCTCCGGGGCGGTCGGGGCTGGGGCAGGACCCTCGCCGCCCGGGAGGTTCTCGGGCATGCCGGGGGGGACCTCGGTCCCGGGCGCGACCGCGGGCTGGGCGTAGGTGCCGTCTTCCGGGTAGTAGAAGCAGGGCACCAGGTAGCGCCCACGCGGACCCCCGGGTGGACAGGGGTCGGGGGTGTGGGCCGCGCGCTCGTCAATCACGTGCATCTCGCGCCACAGGCGATCGAGAATGCCCTTCATCCGCTGGACCCACCACTCGTTGAACGAGCGACTTTCATACACCTTGTGCGCGTACCGGGGCCCGGGCTTGGTGGCCATGATGAACGCGGCGTCCATGGGAGTCAGGTCCTGAACCTCCTTTCCGAAGTACGTTCGAGCCGCGGCCCGGATCCCGTAGACGTGCCGCCCGAACTCGATGCAGTTCAGATACAGCTCCAGGATGCGCTCCTTCTCGACCCGGCGCTCCATCTCCCAGACGATGATCGCCTCCTCCAGTTTGCGGGCAAGGGTCTTCTCGCGCGACAGGAATAGGTTCTTGACCAGTTGCTGCGAGATGGTGCTGCCCCCATAGACGTACCAGCCCTCGCCCAGGTTCAGTTTGATCGCCCGGTTGATGAGCCCGATCCGGAACCCCTGATGCCGGAAGAAGGCCATGTCCTCCGTGGCCAGGGCCGCCTGCTGAACCACCACCGGGATGTCCTCGATGGGCACGTACTCCTTCGTGCCAGGGCCGACCAGGATTTTCTTATCATAATCTTTTTCGTTTATTTCAAAAATGAAACGGTCGGAATTCAGGCGCTCCACGTCCACGAGCGGCCCCAGGTTCAGTGCCCTGCATTCTTCGACGTCCGGGACGACAGTCAGGCTAGAGCGTTCGGGCCGCTCTAAATCGGCCACGAACCGCGCCTGAAGACCGATCATCCCCTCGAACCGCGCCCCGTCCAGCCGCGGGATCAGGACGCGCGGGATCGCCCGGGCCACCTCGTCGCAGGGCTGCCGCGGCAAGGTCAGCCCCACCTCGAACCGGGGGGTGCGGCGCAGGCCGGTGACCGTGAAGTCCACCGCCATTCGCGCCGGCCCGACTTGCAATGGGTCCAGTCGGGCCGAGACCTCGCCCGCCGCGAAATCCACCTGGGCCCGCACCTCCGCGTCGAATCCCAGGTCCGTGACAGGGACCAGACAGACCTTGGTCCAGAAGTAGGTGAGTCCCCGGCCCGCCACGTGCCCCGTCACCCCCCAGCGTGGTCCATCCCGCCGCGCGAGCACGGTCAGGTCTGCCCGCGCGCCTGGCCACGGCAAGAGCCTCGGATGGATGGCGGAGACCATCTCGACCAGGATGGGACCGACGAGGGACAGCCGGACCTCCTCGACCTGGCCGCCCGGGTCGAGCCGGGCCTGACCCTCGACACGACTGAACCCCATGCGCCCGGCCGTCGCCTCCCCGTCCAGGCGCAGCGTCGTGGTCCCGCTCCCGTCCCGGTGAAGGGTGGCGTTCAGCCCCCGCAGGCGCAGGGGACCGAGGCCAGGCGTCGCCGGGACGAGATGGGCCGACCCGTCACGCAGCGCAACCGACCGCAAGGCGCGCACGATCCCGGGCCCACCGGACCGCGCGAGGAATACCGCGTCGCCGCCAAAGGTCGCGCGGACCTCGCCCGCGGACACGAGACCCGCGTGGGACAGGAACCGGCCGACGACGGGCACCCCCTGCAACGAGGCCAACTCGGGAATCTCCACCCCTTCCAGCCGGACCTCGGTCTGGCGCGGGGTCGAGGACACAAAGACCCCCTTCCCCCGCACCGCGACCGGGAGGAGGTCACGCGTCAGGGCGGTGGGTTCCAGGGGGCTGCCGGCCCGGACCTCCAGATCGAAGTCGCGCCGCGACCGTGCCGCCACCGCACCCACGATCCGCGAGGGTTCGGACCCCAGTCCGACGACCCGGGCCCCGAATCGCGCTTCGAGCGTGTCGCTCGCGCGGCGGACGACCAGGTCCGCATCCAGGAATCGGACCGCCGGTTCCGCCTCGTCGCCGTTCAGGACCGCGACCTCGCCGGTGACATGCAGTTCCGGCAGGGGCGGGATCGCGTCCGCATCCGCCCCGGTTCTCCGCGCACTCGAAGGCCGGGCCAGATGCGCTCGAAGTCCCCGGACCAGGTCCAAGGCGTCTTGGGGTCGTCCTCCCTCCAGCAGGAGGGTGACCCGCGTCCCCGTGGCCTCCACGCGCGAGGGCGCGCGCCGTCCCCACATCGCGTCCCACGGCGAGAAGTCCAGGGTGACCCGCTCGACCGACAAGGTCGCGTGTCGGCCATCGCGGGAACGGACCTCGACCCCGTCCAGGACCAGGGCATCGGACAGGCCGGACGAGACGCCGCGCAGCGTGACCTCTCGGCCCAGGGAACGGGCGACCTCGACGAGTTTCTTCTCGACCACGGCCCTCGCCGCCCATGCGAGCAGCGGAGGACCCACGAGGGACGCCACCACACCGGCCGCGACCAGGGCAGCCGCGACGAGGACGATGCGTCGGGCCCAGGTTTTCCGGTCCTGGCCCGGCGCTGGCTTGACGACGATCGGTTCCAACGATTCGTCCCTGGCCCGCAAGCACCCGGGGCGCGAGGCCGTAGTGTAGCACGACGTTTGACAACGCGCCGCCGCGGTTCCACAATCGCCGCGGTTTCCAAGCGGTCGGTGCCTCATGCAGGAGACCCAGCGGACCGCGGCGATGGTGATGGTGGCCTTCGTCCTGGCCCTCATGGGGTATGTCGCGGTCTCGGTCGCGCTGTTCCGGGTGCGCCACCGGCACCTCCAGGTCCCGAAGGACCCGTCGCCCCGCGACCATTCCTTCCTCCTGCACTACCTGTTCCGCCAGTGGTGGTACCACTGGGCTCGGCCCATCGTGGCCTTCCTGGTCCGGCACCGCTGGCACCCGGACGCACTGACCTATCTTTCCCTCGTCTTCGCGTTTCTGTCGGCAGTCCTGTTCGCGACCGCGCAGACCGCGTATGCCGGCTTCGTCTTGCTGTTGTCCGGGGCCTGCGACTCCCTGGACGGTCGCCTCGCCCGGGAAACCCAGCGGGCCAGTCCCAGGGGCGCCTTTCTCGACTCGACCCTGGACCGGGCCGGGGAGATCCTCGTCTTCATCGGGTTGTGCGGCTACCTGCGTGACGGGCCGTTCCTGTACGCGGCCCTCGCCGGTCTTGGCGGGTCCGTCATGGTCAGTTACGCGCGGGCGAGGGGCCACTCGCTCGGGGTGGACTTCAACCGCGGCTTCATGCAGCGGCCGGAGCGGATCGTCTATCTGGCGGCCGGGGCCATCCTGGACCCGTTGATCCGGTGGCAGGTGGACCTCGGGCCCCTTGCAGACGTGGGGGGGGTCCTGGCCCTGGTGGTCGCGTTCGTGGCGCTGTTGTCCGTCCTGACCGCTATCTACCGGGTCACGGCCATCGCCCGGCGGCTCGACGGCGAACCGCCCCGGTCCCCATGACCCTCCGGGGACCGACCCCCGGTCACTTGCAGTCCTTGGGCAGGGCCTTGAGGCGCTTGCGGGCCTCCTGGGCCTCGGGCGATTTGCGGGCGAGGTCCACGAGGTAGCGCAGGACGTCGCGGGCCTTGGCGCATTCGCCTCGCTTCTGGAGGCACTCGGCGATGCGCAGGAGTGCGGCCCCGACCGGGGCGTCCTTCACGGTCCGGTAGCGGTCGTGGACCCGCTGGTACTCGCGGATGGCCTGGGGCAGCATCCCGTCGCGGAAGTAGGCCTCGCCCATCCCGTACTGGGCCTCCGGGGCCCTCGCATGGTCCGGGTTCTGGTCCAGGAGGCGCTGGAACAGCCCCCGCGCGGTCCTCGTGTCCCCCCGGTCCAGGGCCGCCTTCCCTGCCTTGAACCACGAGTCCGGGTCGTTGCCAACCCCAGGCGGCAGGCGCACGACCACCATCCCGAGTTTCTCTTCGAGCGTCTTCTTGACGAGGTCCATGTCCTCCTGGAGCCGGGACAGGCGGTAGTTCATCTCCTCGTCCGAGCCCTTCAGGCGCGCGACCTCGCCCTTGACCCCCTCCACGTCCGCGCCCTGGTTGGCGGTGGCCGCGCGCAGGGCCTCGGTCGCCTCCTGGAGGTCCCGGTGCAACCGCTGCATCCGTTCCTGGTCGCGACGCTGCTCCTGCTCGAGTTCCGCGTTTCGCTTCTCGAGGGCCGCCACGCGGTCCTCGACCTCGCGGAACCGGGGGATGGTCACGCACGCCGCGAGACCGAGACAGACGATCGGGAGGAATCGAGAGGAAACGGGCATGAGGCTCCAGCGATCCGGCCCCGGCTCACCGGAACTTCAGGTCCGCCCGGCGGTCATTCTGCCAGCACCCCTCGTCCGAGCAGTTCTGGTTCGCCTTCTCCTCGCCGAAGGAGGTCGTCGTCATCGAGCCGCCGAACCCGAGGTTCTGGAGGAACTTCTTGACCGCCTCGGCGCGGCGCGTCCCGAGCGCGAGGTTGTACTCGTCGGAACCGCGGGCGTCGCAGTTGCCCTCGATCACGATGCCCTGGCCGCGCTGCTTCAGGCAGTTGTAGTCGCGGTTCAGGGTGTCGCGGGCGTCCGCGCGGATCGCGTACTCGTCGAAATCGAAATACACCGGGTCCAGGTTGCACTGAACCGCCACGCAGACCCCGTTCTCGCACACCTGGCCGGGCGGGCAGGGCCGGCTCGCGTCGCACTCGCCCTGCGGCACGCACGACCCCTGCACGCACTTCATGTTGGCGCCGCAGTCCGCGTCCGAGCCGCACTGGGCGCAGGTCCCTGCCTCGCGGCCCGCCAGTTTCCAGCACTTGCCCTGCTTGCAATCCAGGTCGGACATGCAGCAGTCACCGGGGTTGCCCTGAGGCTTGACGCACGTGTATTCGGGGCCGCAATAGACGCACGGGCCCTTCGCCGTGCAGTGCTCCGTGCGGGCGCATTCGCGGCACAGGCCCATCACACAGTACTCGTTGTGCTCCTTGCAGTGCTCGTCCTTCTCGCAGTTGGGGTACTTCGGACCGCACCCGGCAACGACCAGCAGCCCCAGCCCCCCCAGCACCGACGCCAGCAACCTGCCGAACTTCATGAGACACCTCCTTGTTGACCGTTCGGGCAGAACCCTCAAACCGCAATGAACGCGCGACTTATAGAAGACCTTTGACGCCTTGTCAAGGAAAAACGGGTGGATCTTGGTGGACAGGGTTCAAGCCCTGGTGTACTTCCTGCGGCCATGGAGGGTACGGCCATGCCTTCCGATC
>JBBIPO010000007.1:0-46250 GCA_037442805.1 Deltaproteobacteria bacterium | reverse complement strand
GTGGGGACGCGGGCGATGACCCGCGGTTCGGGCATAATACGCCGGACCTCGGGCGGGGCCGTTCGGCGGTGCGGAAGGAGATCGAAACCCTCGTTTCGCGATGGGTTTCCGGCCTGGAGGAGGGGCCCATCCGCCTGTCGGTCGCGGTGCCGGAACACGCGGGGGTCCTCGCGGCGCTCGCCGCGAGCCGGGTCGGGGACCCGTTGGGGAAGGCCGATGGCTCCGTCTTCCTGCTCGCCCCGTCCGCGACCCTGCGTGACCGCGCGGCGTCCGTGATGTCGTGGCTCCTCGCGCACGGACCCGTCCCCAGGGTCGAGCCACAGTGGCCGGTGGTCGCGGGCTCGCCGTACGACGAGGTGGTGGAGACCCCGTACGTCGCGGCCTGTCGCCTCGGAACGCTCGGGACCCTGGCCCTGGGCGAGACACCGTTTCTCTTCGCCATGGACGCCGCCAGCGCGGCGACCCGGGTCCTGCCATTCGACCGGTTCGCCGAGGCCTGCGTCCGGCTCGAGGTCGGTCGCGAGGTGGACCTGACGGGACTGCTCCGCCTCCTCGCCGCCGCGGGATACCGGCGCGTCCAGACCGTGGCCGAGGTCGGGGAGTTCGCGGTGCGGGGGGGCATCCTGGACCTGTTCTCGCCGGGCGCGGAGGACCCCGTCCGGGTCGAGATGGACGGGGACGAGGTCGCCTCGCTCAAGGCTTTCGACCCCGCCACGCAAAGGGCGGTCCGGCCTCTGGCCTCGGCGTGGGTGTTCCCCGCGTGGGAGGTGCCGGCGGACGCGGAGGCGCTGCGGGCGTCGTTCCTGCGCCTAACGGACCTCGCGGCTGCGCGGGGCGTCCCCACGCGGGAGGTCGCGCGCATCGAGGCCTCGGTCCAGGAAGGCCGTCCACCTCCGGCTTTCTCGGGGATGCTCGGTTCGTGGCACGGGAGGCTCGCCCTCTTGTGGGACTACCTTCCCGAGGAAACCCTCGTCGTGGTCCTCGACCCGGTGACGTGCGCGGCCGAGGCCGATGCGGCGCTCGGGGCGCTTCGCGTCGAGTTTGCGGGGATCGGTGCCCGGATCTGCGACGAGCCGACCTTCCTGCGCGCGAGCGGACAGGAGTTGCTTGGCCCACTCCGGGCGAGGCCAGGAACTCTTCTCGTCGAGGCGGGGGGGGAGGAACCGGTTCTGGGGGCCTCGGACCTCCCCGTGACGGACCTGGCCCTGGCCACCTCGATGGACCTCCCGGTCCAGGACCGGGTGGCGGTGGTGCGCGACCTGACGCGGCGCCTCGTGGCCCGTGGGGACCGCGTGCTGATTCCCTGCCCGTCGGAGGCCGAGGCCCGACGCGTAGGGGACATCCTCGCGGCCCAGGGGCTCGCGCCGTCGCAGGGCGCGAGGAACGCGATGGCCGAGGTCCTGCGGCCGGAACCGGGCGTGCGCGTGGGGGTTGGACGGGTCCGCGCCCCCTTTCACGTGGAGGCCCTGGGGTTCGCGGTCATCCCGTCGGAGGCGGTGTTCGGGGTCAAGGACGCAGTGGGGCCGCGGCCGGGGCGACGGCGGTCTGCGACCCAGTGGTTGCGGGAGTACCGCGACCTCGAACCCGGCAACCTCGTGATCCACCGCGACCACGGACTCGGGCGGTTCGCGGGTCTGGAGGAGGTCCGGGTCGGGGACGGCGCGGTGTCGGAATGCGTGGTCCTGACGTACCAGGGGGGCGACCGCCTGCTCGTCCCGGTGGACCGCGTGCACCTGCTCGAGCGATACGTGGCGCCCTCGGAAGGGCCCTCCCGTCCCCTGGACCGTCTGGGCGGACAGATGTGGCACCGTCGCAAGCGCCTGGCCCGGCGCGCGGCCCGCGAGATCGCCGAGAAACTGAAGACGATCTACGCGCGGAGGCTCGCGGGCCGGGCCCACGCCTTCGACCCGCCGGACGCGGCGTTCCGGGAGTTCGAGGCCACGTTCCCCTACGACACGACGCCCGACCAGGACCGGGCCATCGAGGAGGTCCTCGAGGACCTGACCCGCGAGCGTCCCATGGACCGCCTGGTTTGCGGGGACGTGGGCTTCGGCAAGACCGAGGTCGCGGTGCGAGCCGCGGTTCTCGTGGCCATGGGCGGCAAGCAGGTCGCGGTCCTGGTCCCCACGACCCTGCTCGCGGAGCAGCACCGGGTCACGTTCGCGGCGCGCCTGAAGCACACGCCCATCGTGGTCGAGTCGCTGTCGCGCTTCAAGAGCCCGGCCGAGATCCGTCGCGTCCTCGAGGACCTGAAGACAGGACGCATTGACGTCGTGATCGGGACGCACCGGCTCCTGTCCGCGGACGTGACCTTCCGGGACCTCGGGCTCCTGATCGTGGACGAGGAGCACCGTTTCGGGGTCTCGCACAAGGAGCGGCTGCGGGAGATCGCGGCAACGGTTCACACCTTGACGCTGTCCGCGACCCCGATCCCCCGGACCTTGCACATGGCCCTGTCGGGCATCCGGGAACTGTCCGTCATCGCGACGCCGCCGCGCGACCGCCTGTCGGTCAAGACCGTGGTGGCCCGGAAGTCGCGGGACCTGGTGCGGGCCGCGATCCTGCGCGAGGTCCGGCGCGGGGGACAGGTCTTCTTCGTGCACAATCGCGTCGAGGACATCTACGACGTGGCGTCCGAGGTATCGGCCACGGTCCCGGAGGCGCGGGTGACCGTCGCGCACGGCCAGATGTCCGCGCCGGACCTGGAAGGCGTCATGGCGGCCTTCGTGCGGGGGGACAAGGACGTCCTGGTCTGCACGACCATCGTACAGTCGGGGCTCGACATCGCGACCGCGAACACCATGCTGATCCAGGACGCGGCCTCGTTCGGGCTCGCGGACCTGTACCAGTTGCGGGGACGGGTCGGCCGCGGGGCGGAGCAGGCATGGTGTTACCTGCTGGTGGACGACCCCGCGACCCTGTCCGGGGAAGCGCGGCGTCGCATCGAGGCGATCGAGCGCTTCAGCGAACTGGCAAGCGGTTTTCACATCGCGGCCCTGGACCTGGAGATCCGCGGGGCCGGGACCCTGCTCGGCGCGGAGCAGTCGGGGCACCTGAGCGCGGTGGGGCACGATTTGTTTCTCGAGATGATCCACGACGCGGTGCGCGAGGTGACGGGGCAGGAGGTCGTCGAGCGACCTGACCCGGAGGTCCGCGTCCCCGTGGAGGCTCGGCTTCCGGCCTCGTACGTCGCGGACGAGGCCACGCGCTTGCGCCTGTATCGGCGACTGGCCGGGGCCCGGGACCTGGGGGAGGTGGCGTCGCTGGCCTCCGAGGTGCGCGACCGCTTCGGGCCGCTTCCCGGGCCGGCGCGAAACCTGCTGACCCTGATCCGGGTCAAGGTCCTCGCGCGGGACCTGGGCCTCGCCGCGGTGGCGGTGTCCGGGAAAAGGGTAGAGGTGTCGGCGGCCGGGGAGCGGATGCCAGCCGAGGTGGTCAAGGCCGCGATGGCCGCAGGTCTTCACCCGGAGCCTGGCACCGGCCAGGGGCGCATGGCCGCTCGCCTGCCAGTGAATGCCGCGCCGCTCGCGGCCGTGGAGGCAATGCTTCAGGCAGCGAGGTCGTTCGGCTCCGGGAAACCGGCCACCGGAAACACGACGTGACGCGCGGGCGACCAGACCACCGGGACCGTTGTCAGGAACGGGACGAGAGGGTATGGTTCTTCCGCGGGTCGGCTGCGCGAGGCCACGCGCCGGGGTTTGGGCATGGCAGGGATTCTTGAGCCTGCGACCGTGAAGCGGTGGCTCGTCATGGGCGTCCTGCTCGGGTGCGCGCTCGTGGCGGGCACGTGCAAGCCGGAGCGCCCCGAGGCGCGACAGGCCGGTGCGTCGCCGACCGCCGGCGTCGGTGCGAATCGGGAGCAGGACGACGACCCGGTGGTTGCCGAAATCGCCGGCCACGAGGTCCTCCTGTCCGAGGTCCGCCGGCAGCTGGAGGAACTTCCCGTCTTCGTCCGCATGCGCTACCAGTCCCCGGAGTCGCGCCGCGAGTTCCTGGAATCCTGGGTGGAGTTCCTGGCGCTGACGTGGGTCGCGCGGGAGGAGGGACTGGACCGCGACCCGCAGGTGGCGGACGCGCTCCGATCCGAGGTCGCGTCCCGAACCCTGCGCGACCGCGTGGACGCGACCGTGACCACGCGAGACGCCCCGGAGGAGTGGGTCCGGTCGTACTACGAGCAGCACCGACACGAGTTCGTCCGGCCGGAGCAGCGCGAGGTCCGCCAGATCGTGGTGAAGGACCCGGACCAGGCCCGACGCATCGCCTTTCGCGCCCGCAAGCGCGCCTCCGCGGCCGGCGCGGACCCCGTCGAGGAGTTCACGCGCCTCGTGCGCGCGCACTCGGAGGACGCGCGCTCCCGCGAGGCCGATGGGGTGATCGGCCGCTTTCCCTGGGTGGACCCCGGAGCGCCCCCTGTGCCGACGCCCGTGGTCGAGGCCGCGACGAGGATGCAGTCCCTGTTCGAAGTCCAAGGGCCGGTCCCGTCGCCGGAAGGTCATCACATCCTGTTTGTATCAAGAATTTATCCACCGATAGACAAGGGGTTCGAGGAGGCCAGGCCGTCCATCGTGGAACGCTGGATGGAGACGGAACGTCGGAGATTGCGCCGGGAGCACATCGAGGCGGTCCTGGCCCGGGCGCGCGTGGAGGTGGACGGGTCCGTGGCGGACGAGGTCCGCTCGCGAGCGACGGCCAGGCGTTCGGTGGGGAAGGAGGAACCATGAGGGGGTGGACGGGGCCCTGTCTGGTCGTGGCCAGCCTCGGCGTCGCGACGGTAGCCCTGGGGCAGCCCCCTCCGTCCGGGGGCGTCGGCGAGCGCGCGCCCACCCCCGTCGAGGTCGAGACGCCCGACGAGGTCGTGGACGAGATCGTGGCCACGGTCGGGAAGGACGCCATCACCCGGTACGAGGTCGAGGCCCGGGTGCGCGAGACGAACAACCCCCTCGCGCGGTTCATCGCGGACACGCGGGAGGACGAGCAGGCGTCCTTCCAGGCGGCGCTCGACGACCTGATCGCGGAGCGCCTCCTGATGCGCGAGGCCCGCCGGCTCCAGATCGACGTGTCGGACGACGAGGTCGAGCAGTCCCTGCGCGCCATGCGGCAGGAAAACGGCTGGAGCGAGGAGGACTACGATGCGGTCCTGCGGATGCTCGGCTTCGACCGCAGGACCTACTTCGAGACGCGCAAGGAGCAGATGATCCGCGGCAAGGTCCTGCAATACAAGGTCCATTCGCGCATCCGGGTCACCGACCGCGAGGTCGAGGAGGCCTTCTTGAAGGAGTACCACCAAGGGCAGGGGGAGGACGAGGTCCACCTCTGGCACATCGTGTTCCGCATCCCGACCGAGGTCACGCTTCCGCAACTCCAGGGACTGATGGCGCGGGCCCAGGAAATCCGCGAGCAGGTGGCCTCGGGGCGAATTTCGTTCGAGGACGCGGCGCGGCAGCACAGCGAGGACGGGAGCGCCCAGGCGGGCGGGGACGTGGGCTTCTTCGGTCGCGGACAGTTGTTGCCCGCGCTGGAGGAGGTCGCGTTCCGACTGGAGGTCGGGGAGATCTCTCCGGTGGTCCAGTCGCCGCTCGGGTTCCACGTCCTGCGGGTGAGCGAGCGCCGCGTGGTCCCCATCCGGGACCCCGAGGAGGCCCGCGCGCGGGTCCGCTACGCACTGACCGAACAGGCCTTCCAGAAGGAATACCGGGCGTTCATCGAGTCGCTGCGCGCCGAGGCCCGGGTCCAGGTGCGCGCCCAGGCACCCACGCGTCGGCCAGACCCAGGACGATGACGGTCGTGGAAAGGACGTGGACGCAGTCGCGACTGGTGGCGACCTGTCTGCTCGTTGCGGCCTGCGGGGGTGGCGGGTCCCCGTCCCGAACGGACCCCGGTGTGGACCCTGGACCCGGCGAGTTCGCGGACGAGATACCCGAAGTCGAGACGGAAACCACCGTGAACCAGATGGTCACGCTGTCTGGTGCCGAGGTCCGCGACCGCATCGCGGGCGGGTGGGTCGGCCAGATGGTGGGCGTCGTCCGCGCCGGGATCACCGAGTTCCTGTACCTGGGCGAGATCATCCCCGAGGAGTATGTCCCCGCGTGGTCTCCCGAGGCCTTCTGGACCGCGTACCTCCAGGACGACCTGTACGTCGAGGTCCCGTTTCTGCTCGCCCTGCGCGAGCACGGGGTCGCGGCGGGGTGGACGCCCGTGGCCGAGGCCTTCGCGGCCACGGCCTTCCCCCTGTGGCACGCGAACGAGGCGGGTCGCAAGAACCTGCGCAAGGGCATCCCGGCCCCTGATTCGGGCCACTACGCGCGCAACCCCCACTGCGACGACATTGACTGGCAGATCGAGGCGGACTTCCTGGGGCTCGCGGCCCCGGGGATGCCTCGGGCCGCGGCCGAGGCGGCGTGGAGGCTCGGACACGTCACGAACTTCGGGGACGGGGTCTATGGCGGGGTCTTCGTCGCGGCCATGCACGCCGAGGCGTTCGTGGCCGGGGACGTGCGGCAAGTGGTGGAGGCGGGCCTCGCGGCGATCCCGGAGCGGAGCCTGTTCCGGCAAGTGCTCGACGACGTCGTCGCCTGGCACGCCGAGGAACCGGACGACTGGCAGGCGACCTGGGGCCGGGTCCAGGCGAAATGGGGCGAGGTGGACCGCTGCCCGGATGGCGTGGGCGTGCCGTACAACATTGACGCCAAACTGAACGCGGCCTACGTCCTGATGGGGCTCCTGTATGGCGGGGGGGACTTCGAGAAGACGATGGTCATTGCGATGCGCTGCGGCCAGGAC
Organism: Deltaproteobacteria bacterium; assembly: GCA_037442805.1. GTDB lineage: Bacteria > Myxococcota_A > UBA9042 > DTJE01 > DTJE01 > DYKK01. The sequence goes on along the minus strand of JBBIPO010000007.1, from coordinate 39,470 downwards.
AGCGACTGCAACCCCTCCACCGCGGGCGGGGTCCTGGGGACCCTGGTGGGGTTGTCCGGGATCCCCGAGGAGTTCAAGGCCCCGGTCGAGTGGGACCGGACCTTCTCGTACACGGACGTGACGCTGGCCCAGGCTGTCGAGGCGACCGAGGCCCTGGCCCGCGAGGCGGTGCTCCTGCGAGGCGGGGCGATCACGGGGACGGGCGACGGGGAGGTGTGGACCCTCCCTCGAGAGCCGGTCTCGCCCCTGATCCTGGAACAGTGGCCCGCGACCGGCGACGAGCCGCCCACCCTGACCGCCCGGCTTGTGTCCCTGGAGGGCCAAACCGCGTCCTTCGAGGCCGAGGCCTCGGACCCCGACGGACCCGTGGCCATCCAGTGGTTCTTCGGGGACCTGGACTATGCGGACGGCGCCGTCGTGACCCACACGTACCTCGCGCCCGGTCCCTACGAGGCCCTCGTGTGGGCCTCGGACCCGGGCGGGAACACGTCGTGGGCGTCGGTGGCGGTTCCCTGATTCGGGGGCCTCCGGTCACCGATCGGGGATTTGATGCCTCAGCGAGGTCCGGATCCGTTCGATCTCCTCGCGCAGGGGGGTCCTGGGCGTCCAGCCGAGCGCGGATCGGATGCGGTCGCAGGAGAGGGTCTTGAACAGGGCCCCGTCCGGGCGCGAGGGGTCGAAGACGATCTCGCCCGGGTAGCCCACCACGTCCTGGATCAGCAGGGCCAGGGCGGCGATGGTCAGACCCTCGCCCGTTCCCACGTTGAGCGGGGCATCCTGATCGTAGCCTTCCGCGGCCAGGACAATGGCCTCCGCCGCATCTCGGACGGACAGCCACTCGCGGACCGGGTGGCCCGTGCTCCAGACCGTGACGGTCGGGGAGCGGTCGCGCCGGGCCTCCATCATCTTTCGGAGGATCGCGACCAGGGCATGCGAGCGGTCGGGCTCGAGGTGATCCCCGGGGCCGTAGAGGTTCGTCAGGATCAGATGGATACAGTTCAAACCATATTCCCGGCGATACGCAGACCCGAGCACGACGGACGCCTTCCTTGCGAGGCCGTACGAGAGAACGGACTCGTGCAGCGGCCCAGCCCAGTAGTCGTCCTCCGAGAGGGGGCGGTCGAGATGGCCCGGATACGAGCAGGCGGCGACCACGTTCACGAACTTGCGGACCCCGGCCTCGCGCGCCGCAGCCAGCGTGTGGATGGCGATCAGTAGGTTGTCCTGGAGGACCTCGACGGGGCGGGGACCCTGATAGGCCAGACCCCCCTGGTGCGCGGCACACTGGAACACGACCTCGGGCCGGACCTCGGTCATGAAGCGACGCGCGGAGTCGAGACAGCGGAAGTCGTGGCCATCGCGCGTGCGCGGGACCCAGGGACAGGCGCCTCTCTCGCAGAGCACCTCGACCACGTGTCGCCCCAGGAACCCCCCGCCGCCAAGGACCGCGGTCCGCGTGGTTTCCCAGCCAGTGTCCCGGCGCAAGCGCCCTCCCGTCACAGGTTGTCGGAGGGGTTGTCGAACCTCACGACTTCCATGGCCCGGATCAACTCGTCCAGTCCCTCGCCGAGCGTGACCGTGGGTTCGAACCCCAGTCCCCGCAACTTCTGAAACGATACGGTGTAGTCGCGTCGGTCCGGGTCGTGGCCGACCTTGGCGAAGTGAAGGTAGTAGTCCACGCGCCCACGGATGGCGAGGGCCACCTCCTCGTTGGTCAGATTCAGGGATTCGTGACCCGTGTTGAAGGCCTGGCCCCGCATGGGGTCCACGTGGTCCATCGCGAACAGAAACGCGCGAGCGATGTCCTGGACGTGAAGGAAGGTCCGGCGGAAATGCTTTTCGTACACGATCAACTGCCGATTGATCACGGCCTAACGCACGAAGTCGTTCGCGAGCAGGTCCAGGCGCAGCCTCGGGGAGACACCGAAACCGGTGGCGAGCCTCAGGGAGACGGCGTTCCCCGCGTCGAGCGCCAGCCGCTCCGCGCGCATCTTGGTGTCCGAATACAGCGATCCCGGGTTCAGGGGGCTCCCCTCCGTGCATTCGGCCCCGCAGTCCCCGTAGAAACTCCCCGTGGATGCGAAGATCAGCGCCTGGTCCCCGCCGAGGGCGTTGACCACGTTCCGCGTCCCCTCCACGTTGACCGACTCGGCGTCGGCCGGGTACTTGCGGCAGGCAGGGACCCCGACGATGGCGGCCACGTGCATCACCAGGTCCGCCCGAGCGACCTCGCGCCGGACCGTGGTCCGATCGCGCACGTCCCCTTGCACGAAGCGGAACGCGGGGTACCGGAAGCAGGGCAGGAGCCCGTGGCCCCCGTACCGGAGGTTGTCGAGCACCGTGACATCGTGGCCCGATTCCAGGAGCCTGGGGACGAGGACCGACCCGATGTACCCGCCACCCCCGGTGACGAGGACCCTCATCGCCGTCCCTCCCCGGCCAGCGCGAACCTCGTGATATCCCGGACGAGGGCCAGTCCCGCGCGCGCCAGGCGGACCTTGCTGCGACCGGCGCGGCGTGCCCGGGTCGTCACCGGAACCTCGAGGACCCGCAGTCCCCTGGACACCGCCTTGACCGCGATCTCCGCCTCGTACGAGAACCCATCGCTTTCCAGGGCGATTCGCCTCGCGGCATCACGGCTCCACGCCTTGATCCCCGCCTGCACGTCGGTCAGTCGCCTCCCGGTGACCAGCGAAGCGTACGCGCTGACCGCGCGGTTCCCGAGCCTGCGGACCAGGGGTGTGCTTCCTGGCTCTCGCACGGCCCCATCCAGAAATCGCGACCCGAGCACCACGTCCGCCTCGCCCGCCTGGATGGGGGCGAAGACCCGCGGCTGGTCCTCGGCCGCGAACTGCAAGTCCGCATCGAACTGCGCCATCACGTCCGCGCGTGCCTCGCGGATGCCGTGGCGGACCGCATGGCCCTTGCCGAGGTCCCCGTCGTTCCGGATGTAGCGAACCCCATCGAGTTCCCGCGTCAGGTTCTGCACGACCTGCATGGTCCCGTCCGTTCCCCCGTCCACGATGAGGACCTCCCAGGGACCGGTGGCCGCCGCGAGGACCGCCCGTACGCACGCCTCGATGCTCTCCTGTTCGTCGCGCGCGACCACGAGAATGGACGCATCGAACCGTGTCATCGTGACCGTCCCTCGCGCGAGATCGGAATGCGCGACGCCAGAAAGGATCGGACCTCCTCGCACGAGTCCGGCAGAGAAACCAGCGACGCGGTCCGGTCCGTCGAGATGCGGTAGGTCTGAACCTCCAACCGGTCGTGCCACCGCAGCGGCCAGTCAGGAGGCAGGAGGTCCAGGACGCGGCGGAAGGGGACGCTCCCCCGGCCGCACACGTTGAGAACCTCGTTGGGAGGCGCCGTTTCGACCAGCGTGACGGCAAGGCTCCCGGCCCGCTCCGCGGTCAGGAAATGCAGGGAGGAGTCGGGGCTGATGAACAAGGTGCTCCCGGACACGAGGTCGTGGACCGGCCCCTTCTTCGACCCCTCGCCGATCACCTGGGCCAGCCGGAAGACCCGCCAGCGGGGCGCCGACGCATCACCGCGATCTCCGCCAGGCGCCGGTGGAAGCCGTAGGGTCGCAACGCCAGGAGGTCCACCGGCGTATCCTCGCGCGTCGCCTCCCCGCTGTCAGGTTGGCCGTACACGTCCACCGTCGAGACCAATATATATTCACCATATTTGTAGTCAAATAACGACCGATAAACGGGTACCACACTTGCCTCGAAGTCACACCATGGGTCCTGGTCCGCCCGGAACCGACTCGCCTGGCCGTTCGCGTTGATGATCAGGTCCCACGAGGTCCCGGTCCAGGAAGCCGCGTCGTCGCGCCCGGCCGCAACCACCCGCCAGCCCCGGCGGGTCGCGGCGGCCACGATGTGGGACCCCACGAATCCCCGCCCACCGAGGACAAGGCATGAAGGATCACCCGGAAGGGTCATACGCCGATGCTTCAAGGCTCCCGCAGGGATTCTACGGCAATTCGGACGGCGGCCCGACCGAGATCAAGCCGACGCGGCGCGGTCCCCGGCGGGCTTCCCGGTCTTTTTCGACTTCCCCGACGACAGCAGCAACACGATCACCCCCACGGTGATCCCGATGTCCGCGATGTTGTAACGCGGCCAGTGGTAGTCGCCCCAGTACATGTGGATGAAGTCCACGACGTAGTGGGTGGTCAGGCGGTCCACCACGTTGCCGACCGCCCCGCCCAGGATGCCTCCGAGCGCAACCAGGGGCAGAGGCCGCTCGCTCGGGGGGCGCACCAGGAGCGCCACCACGACCCCGATGGCGACCAGGGACAGGACGAAGAAGACGGTGCGCCGCACGTCGTCGTCCACGTCCGCGAGCAGGCCCCACGCCCCGGCCGGGTTCTCGACGTAACTGAAGTCGAGGTGCTCGGGGATCAGCACGACCTGGCGATGGCCCACGAGGTAGAGGGTCCCTTCCTCGGCCGGCGCCGACGGCGACACGAGGTCCCGGCGACCGCGCGCCGGGAACACGCCTTGCTCGATGGTGAGGCGGCGCTCCTCGTCCGACAGGTGCGGCAACGCATCGGCCAGAAAGGCGTCCAGGGTCACGCCGTCCAGGGCCGCGCGGGCGCGGGCGCGCGCCTCCTCGGGGGCGAGGCCGGGGTTGTCTTCCGCGATGCGGCGTTCCTCGCGGGCCGGGTCGGGACGGTCCACGCGCCTCGCGAACCCGTCGAGGTCCCCGCGGTCGAACACGAAGAAGCCCTGAATCGGGGGACCGTTGGCCTCGACCCGGGCCACCGGGAGGTCCGGGGTGAACCGCGCGCCCGTGTCCACCCGGAACAGGGCCCCGTTTAGCGCGCCGTCCTCCAGGTCCGGCCAGCGCGAGCGCACCAGGTCGCCCACCGTGGTCCCCGGTGCCACCCCCGCGGCCCTCACCGGGAGCAGGTGCTCGCCCGTCGCCAGGTTGCGCTCGGCCCAGCGCTTGGTTCCCAGGTCGGACACGGCCGTGGCCGCCACCACCGCGAGCACGATCCCGTAGCGCCTCGCCAGTTGCCGGGTCCTGTCCGTCATCGAGCCTCCTCCAGGGCCCGGACGACCGAAGCGCAGCGCGGGCACAGGTCCGGATGCGCCGCGCCGTCCTCCCCGAGCCGCTCCGTCCAGGTCCAGCAGCGCGCGCAGCGCGCGCCGGGCGCGCGCTCCACCGCGACCTGAAGCCCCCCCGTCCCGGCTTGAAGCGTCACCTTCGACACGACGAACAACTCGGGGAGGCATGGCTCGAAGCGCCGGAGCCCCTCGGCCACGCTCCCGCTCGGGGGGAGGGTCAGGCGCACTGCGGCCTCCAGGGGATGTCCCACCTCGCCCGCCACGCGCAGGCGCTCGATCTCGCGCAGGACCTCGGCCCGCGCGTCCAGGACCGCGCCCATCGCGGCGATGAGGGCCTCCTCGGGCTCCCCGTAGTCCACGGGATCCGGGAAGGGTGCCAGGAACACACTCGCCGGGTCGCCCGGCCCCTTCGGCAGGTGGCCCCACGCTTCCTCGCACGTGAAGGACAGGACCGGGGCGGTCAGCGAGAGCATCCCGCGCAGGATGCGATAGATGGCGCCCTGGATGGACCGGCGCTCGTACCCCCAGGGAAGTCCACAGTAGAGGCGGTCCTTGCCCACGTCCAGGTAGAAGGCGGACAGGTCACGGACCGCGTAGTCCAGGAGGAGGCGGACCACGGTGTGGAATTCATAGGCGTCGTAGGCATCGCGCACCGCGCGGGCCACCTCCGCGAATCGCAACAGCGCGTACCGGTCCTGGTCCAGCGACTCCGGAACCGGCAAGAGGTCGCGCCCCGGGTCGAGGTCGGACACCACGCCCAGCATGAACCGGAACGTGTTGCGCACCTTCCGGTACGCCTCGATCAGGCGCGTCAGGATCTCGTCGGACAGGCGGATGTCGTCCCGGTAATCCTCGGCCGCGGTCCACAGGCGCAACAGGTCCGCCCCGTTCTTCTGGATCACCTCGTCCGGGTCCACGTAGTTCCCGAGGCTCTTGGCGAGTTTCCTCCCGTTGCCGTCCACCACGAAGCCGTGGGTCAGGACCTCGCGGAACGGGGCCTGCCCGCGGGTACCCACCGAGGCGAGCAAGGACGACTGGAACCAGCCCCGGTGCTGGTCGCTCCCTTCCAGATACAGGTCGGCGCGGGTCTTGAATCCGTAGCGAGGCTCGATGACCGCGGCATACGACGTGCCGGACTCGAACCAGACGTCGAGGATGTCGCGCACGCGGTCGAGGTTGCGGCTTCCGCACCTCGGGCACGCGAAGCCTTCGGGAAGCAGGTCGGCCAGGTTCGCGTCGAACCAGACGTCCACGCCGCCCTGCTCGACGCGGGTCGCGACGTGCTCGACCAGGTCCACGGTGGACGAGGCCTCCCCGCAGTCCCGGCAGGTCACGGCCACGATGGGGACCCCCCAGAACCGCTGGCGCGAGATGCACCAGTCCGGGCGGCTGCGCAGCATCCCGCCGATCCGGGCGCGGCCCCACGCGGGGATGAAGCGAACGTCCTCGATGGCTTTCAAGGCGGCCTCGCGCAGACCCGACCGGTCCACCGAGATGAACCACTGCGGCGTGGCCCGGAAGATCACAGGGTTCTTGCTGCGCCAGCAGTGCGGGTACGAGTGGGCGTAGTCCTCGGCGTGGATCAGCGCGCCGCGTTGCCGCAGCAGGTTCACGATGTCCGGGTCGCAATCGAAGACCACGCGGCCCGCGAAGTCCGGGACCTCGGATGTGAAGCGGCCCTGGGCGTCCACCGGCGCGTAGGGGGGCAGACCGTAGCGCCGGCCCACGTCGAAGTCCTCCTCGCCGTGGCCCGGCGCGGTGTGGACGCAGCCCGTGCCCGTGTCCAGGGTCACGTGCTCCCCCAGAATCACGAGCGACTCGCGCGGTAGGAAGGGATGCGCGCACGTGGCCCCTTCCAAGGCGCGGCCCGGCGCGCGCGCAAGGATTTCGCCACGCGGGAGCCCCGTGGCCTGGTGGAACGCCTCGAGGCGTTCCTCCGCCAGGACCAGGAGGTCGCCCGCCACGTCCTCGGCCACGTAGGTCGCGTCCGGGTGCAGGGCGATGGCCAGGTTCGCGGGGAGGGTCCAGGGGGTCGTCGTCCAGATCGCCACGGCCCCAGGGCGGCCCTTCAGGTCCGGAATGCGCTCGACAAAGCCCGCTCGGAACGGGAAACGCACGTACACGGATGGGGACACGGACTCCTGGTACTCGACCTCGGCCTCCGCGAGCGCCGTCTCGCATACGTGGCACCACAGGACAGGCTTGTGGCCCACGCTCACCGCCCCCTGGCCCACGAACCGACCGAACTCGCGGACGATGAGGGCCTCGTAGTCCGGGGTCATGGTCTGGTAGGGATGGTCCCAGTCCCCGAGCACCCCGAGTCGCCGGAACTCCTCCCGCTGAACCTGGACCCACCGCGCGGCGAACTCCCGGCATCGTCGCCTGAGGTTCGCGGGGTCCGACCGCGCGGCCTCTCGCCCCAGTTCTTTCTCGACCGCGTGCTCGATGGGCAGGCCGTGGCAGTCCCATCCGGGGATGAACTCGCACCACCGCCCGCTCATGTTGCGGGACTTCACCACGATGTCCTTGAGGACCTTGTTCAGGATGTGGCCATGGTGGATGTCGCCGTTCGCGTAGGGCGGCCCGTCGTGCAGGATGAACCGCTCCCCGCCCCGGGCTCGCGCGGCCTCGACCATCCGTTCATAGATCCGCTCTCGGGTCCAGAACTGAAGGACCTCCGGCTCCTTGCGGGCGAGGTTCGCCTTCATCGGGAACTCGGTCCGCGGGAGCCTTAGCGTAGCCTTGTAGTCATTGCCCATCGTCGTGCCGGCCTCCCAGGGCGCGAAGGACAGGGCGGAAGTGTAGGCGCGCCCCGTCGAACGGTCAACCGCGATCGAGGCACCTTGATCGTCGGGTCGGCTCCGCGGGCCTCAACCGTGGCCGTGACCGTGCCGGGGTCGGTGACCGTGTCCGTGTCCGCCTCGGAGTCACTGCCGGACCCCGGACGCCGGAACCCCGACCCCGGATCCCGGACCCCGCGTCCGTGTCCGCGTCGGTGACGGAGGCCGTGTCCGTGACGGTGTCCGTGACCGCCACGGAGTCACTGCCGGACCCCGGACGCCGGAACCCGGATGCCGAACCTCAGTCCCCGTTGGAACGCGAGCGACCGTTCGCTCCTGGAGGCGCGGGTGCTGCGCGCGCGGGACCGTGGACGATGACGAGAAGGGACGGAAAACGCTCGGCAGGCTTGCCGGATGCCCCGATCGAGCAACGAAAATGAAGCGCGCCTCAACGCTTCGAGTACTGGAAGCGCTTGCGGGCACCGGGCCGGCCGTATTTCTTGCGCTCCTTGGCGCGCGGATCCCGGGTCAAAAACCCGGCCTTCTTCACGATGGGCCGAAGGTCCGGATCAAGGGCGCAGAGGGCGCGCGCGACCCCGTGGCGGATCGCCTCGGCCTGGCCCGTCTCGCCGCCGCCCTTCACGGACGCAAGAACGTCCAGCGAATCGTGCCTCTGGACCAGGACCAGGGGCTGCCGGACGGTCACCAGGTGGGTCTGGCGGTGGAAATACTCGTCTGCCGCACGGTCGTTCACCGTGATTCGGCCCGTGCCGGGGACCAGGCGGACGCTCGCGGACGCCTCCTTGCGGCGTCCGGTGGCGCGAACCAGGTTGGAATCAGCCATTCGCGACCTCGCGTGCGATCAGAAACCGTTTCGACAGGTCGAGGCGCCGCGGCTGCTGCGCCTGGTGCGGGTGGTCGGGTCCCGCATAAACCTTCATCTTGCGCAGCATCGCGCGGCCCAGAGGACCTCGTGGAAGCATCCCCTTGACGGCCTTGCGCAGCAGGAAGTCGGGCTTGTCGGCCAGGACCTTCCCGAGCGGGCGTTCCCGCAGGTGGCCGAGGGTGCCGGTGTGCCAGCGGTACAACTCAGTCACTGCCTTGCGCCCGGTCAGGACGAGCCCCCTCGCGTTGACCACGACCACGAAATCGCCCGTGTCGGCATGGGGCGTGTACTGAGGCTTGTGCTTGCCGCGCAGGACGGTCGCGATCCGCGCCGCGGCCCGACCCAGGGGCAAACCCGCCACGTCCACGAGGTACCAGGCGCGCTCGACCTCGTCTTTCTGAAAGGATTTCGTCGTTCGCATGACCGTCTCGCCTCTTGGGCTCCAAGGCACAGGGGCGGATTTGTAGTGGAAAGGGGTTCGCATGTCAAGCAAAAAGTCGTCTTGCCGTGGAGGTGATACGATAGCCCACGTCTTCTCGCGAGGGCGCGCCGGGAACACGACTTCGATGAGCACGATGATGGCGTGACGTCCACGAGGTGCGGCATGACACAATGGACCTGGATTCCGCCGCTGGCGGCGACTGTGGTGTGGGCTTGCTCGGGGGGACGGACCGCGACGGAGACCGACATCGCGTCCAGAGACGGCGGGCCCCTCGCGGAGGAGGTCCGCGACGACGGGACGCCCCTCGATGGGACGGCGCCCGAGGCCGTCGGGGGCGCCGATGACGCGGGGAACGGCGACCTCGCGGACGAAGGGTCCGCGGACCTGGTGACGCCCGGCGAGGATGGCATTGCGGGGCGCGAGGACCTGGACCTCCCGGCGGACGTCTCGGACCTCCCCGACGTTGCGGCGGATCCCGGCCTTTCCGACCCCGAGGCGGGGACGGATGTGCCCTCGCCGCCCCCTCCCCTCTTCGACCTGGCGGCGATTCAGAATCCGGACACGGCGCAATGCGATTTCCACGACCATCGCACCGTGTGGCAGGGACTTCAGGTCCTCGATGTCTGGCGTCTGTCGTACTGGTCGTGGGAGTCGGTGGATGGGGTCCTGCGGCCCATCCGGATTCGGGCGTTCGCGGCCCGACCAGCGGGAGGCGGCCTTCTTCCGGGGGTCGTCTCGGCTCACGGGCTCGGCGGGTTCGCGGAGGAGTCGCACGCCACGGGGCTGGCCGCCCTGCTCGGGATGTTCGTGATCGCGTACACCGGACCGGGCGGGGGCAAGCCGGACGACCCCGATACGCAGTCGGAAGGCCTGCCGGCAGGGGACCCCGTCACCGGGAGTTTCTACCGTTTGTTCGATACGGTTCCGGACCCGCGCGGGTCGTGGCTGTGGGGGCACGCGGTCGCGGCCATGCGGGCCGTGACCTGCCTCGAGACTCGGAGCGACGTGGATCCGGAGCAGATCGGGATCACGGGTGGCTCGGCCGGGGCCATGGTCAGCCTCATCGCCTCCGGCGTGGACCACCGGATCCAGGCCGCGGTCCCCTTCAGTGGGACCGGCGCCTTCGAGGTCGCGATCCAGGCCCCGGCCGCGTGGCAGCATGTCCTGCTGGCCATGTCCGGCCTGACCACCGACAGCCCGCAATGGACGGCGTTCCTGGAGCACTTGGACCCGATCCGGTACGTGCCCGGGACCACGGCCGCGATCCTGATGGTCAACGGGTCGTGCGACGAGTTCTTTCCCCTGACCGCGCACGTGGCCACGTACGACGCGATTCCCGGTTCGGTCGAGCGCCGGACCTCCATCGTGGCCAACTTTGACCACGGGTGCTACACGGCCATCGGAATCGAGCCTAAGGAGGCGATTGACGACCGAGTCGCCGTGCGCTACTCGGGCAACGCGCGGGCGTGGTTCCAGAGGCACCTCGGGACGAGCCAGACGTACGCGCGGTTCCCGGCGGAGCCGGTCGAGCAGGTGACGGACGCGGGCGGGCTCACGATGGTGGCGGCCCTCGTGGATTCCGGCACGGACGCCTACGGCGTGGAGCGGGTCTGGTACTGGTTCAGCAACGACGATGCATACACGTTCCTGTCGGTGGAACTAGAGGATCAGGGCGACGGCCTGTGGGGTGCGCTCGTCCCGGCCCCGCTTCAGGACAACACCGTGTATTACGTGGACGTACAGTACAAGACAAAATCGTTCCTCGCGCCCGAACGCTTCGCCGTGTCGTCGCGCCCGCGCGTCCCCCAGGGCCTGATCCCACACATCCGCCAGTGGGGGACGTGCCTGTGACACCGGGGACAGCGCGACCGCCTCGGCACCAGAGCCGTCGCGCCGGTTCGCAACCTCTTCGCTGTCGGGGTGAAACGCTTTTTGGGTTTCTCTCGATAAAGGCAGTGGCAGACCGGAGCGTCCAGACCGGGCCATGGACCGGCCTGGGCGCCACCGTTGGGACTGGGGGTGGGCGCGTCGGCTCGATGAGCGGTGGCGCGACGGGAGTGGTCTGCCGGATGGCCGGAAACGGTTGGAGGCCCCGCGGGGGGCCGGGGGCGGAGGGTTGCCAGTAGTGCGCCGCCAATTATCTCACCCGTAATATCTGTTACCGTTCTATCGTAACACAACCAAGAACCACAACCACAGTCACATCACGCTGGAATCAACCCTTCCACGACTGCGAGCGCCGTCTCGTAGCGGTCGAACGGCGGCATGACGTACACCCCACGGACCCGCTCCTTGAAGACCAGGAGGACCTCCCGAGCGATCTGCACACCCTCCTCTCGGGCCGCCGGGCCATGGCCCGCGCGCCTCATCCGTTCGCGAATCTGCTCCGGGATCGTCATCCCCGGGACCTCGTGGTGCAGGAACTCCGCGTTCCGATACGAGGCAAGCGGCAGGATGCCCATCAGAACCGGAATCCCGAGGTCGCGCGTGCGGTCCAGAAAGCGGTCCATCACCTCCGGGTCGAACACGGGCTGGGTCATCACAAACTCGGCCCCGGCCTCAACCTTCCGCCGCAGGCGCTCCACCTCCCGGTCGAGGTCCCGGGCGCCCGGTTCCGCGCCGCACCCCTTGACGAAGGCCGTGGCCCCCTTCATGCGCCGGCCGGAGGGTTCCAGGCCACGATTCAGCGCCGAGACCAGACGCAGGAGCCCCACAGAGTCCAGGTCGTACACGGTCGTCGCCATGGGGTAGTCGCCCAGTTTGGACGGGTCCCCCGTGATGACCAGTAGATTGCGAATGCCCGTGGCCCACGCCCCCAACAGGTCCGCCTGGATCCCTAGCAGATTGCGGTCGCGACAGGTGACATGCACGATGGGCTCGATGCCCACCTCCCGCAACAGGTGTGCCATCGCCAGTGCCGACATGCGCGCGGTGGCGCGGGGCCCGTCCGCGATGTTGACGAACCGGATTCCGGCCTCGGCCAGGGCGCGGGCCCCCTCCAGGGCCCGGGTCGGGTCCGTGCCGGACGGCGGGTCCACCTCGACGCTGACGACGAACTCGGACTCCAGGGCGCGACCGAACGAAGACCGTTCTCCCACGGGCGGCGGCGTGACGGCCTGCTCCGGGACCGCGCCGCTTTCCGGGACCAGAATTCGCAGCCGGCCACCGCTGGCCATCCGCACCTCGGCCGCGACCTGCCGGATGTGGTCGGGCGTGGTCCCACAACAGCCCCCGACCAGCCGAACCCCGGCCTGGAGGTACCGCTTGGCGTACTCGCCCAGGTATTCCGGCGTCGCCATGTACAGGACCCGACCCTCCAGGCGCCTCGGATGACCCGCGTTGGGCTGGGCCAGGACGGCGCGTCCCCTCCCCAGCATCCGGGTCACCACGTCCTCCACGCCGCTTGGACCCGCGCCACAGTTGGCCCCGATCACGTCAGCCCCCCAGCGGACCAAGAGTGTGGCCACTCGCTCGGGACCGAGCCCGTCCGCGGTCTGGCCCTCCTCGTCAAAGGCCATGGTGGCCGCGATGGGCAGGTCCGTGACCGCCCGGGCCGCCCCGAGGGCAATCTGCATCTCGACCGTGTGCCGGAAGGTCTCGAGCAGCAACAGGTCCACCCCGGCCTCGACGAGCGCCGCCGCCTGGGCCGCGAATACCTCTCGCAGGTGCTCCATCTGGGCGGGGTCGAAGATGTCGGGGATCAACCCCGTGGGGCCGATGGAACCGGCCACGAGCGCGCGGTCCCGGGCCACACCCTTCGCGATCCGCACGCCGGCCGCGTTGATCTCGGCCACGCGGTCCTCGAGACCATGCCGGGACAGTTTCACCGCGTTGGCACCGAATGTATTGGTCGTCAAGACCTGGGCCCCCGCGTCCAGGTAGTCCCGGTGAATCTTCTCGACGAGGTCCGGGCGCGACAGGTTCAGTTCATCGAAGTTGCGGTTGATGAAGACACCACGGGCATACAGCAGCGTGCCCATCGCCCCATCGAAGACCACAGGTCCCTGTTCGAGCAGGTCCAGGAACCGGTCCGACATCGCAACTCCTCGTGGGCGAGCCTCCTCGCGGACTCTAGCAGAAAACCGCGGGCAGGTCCCCCCGCGACCCTCACGGCCACTCCTCGGGCGGCAGCACGCGCCGCCTCCCCCCCTCGGCCGCCCCCTTGACCAGGTAACAGTCCTCCAGGGCGAGGCAGTCCATGTCCTCATTCAGGAAACAGGTCAGGGCGTCGCCGAAATCGCAGACAATGGGCTCCCCGCGGATGTTGAACGACGTGTTGAGCAAGACGGGGACTCCTGTCCGGCGTCCGTACTCCTTCAAGAGGTCGTAGAACAAAGGGTTCTGACCCCGCGTGACCGTCTGGAGCCTCGCGGTCCCGTCCACGTGCGTCACCGCCGCCAGCCGCTCCCGCCATTCCGGCCGCGTGCGGGCCACGAGCAGCATGAAGGGGCTCTCGAACGGCGGGTCGAAGAAGGTCCCGACGTCCTCCAGCGGCACGGCCGGCGCGAAGGGACGGAAGGGCTCCCGGTGCTTCACGCGACGGTTCAGGATGTCCTTCATGCCCGGGACCGACGGGTTCGCAAGGATGGAGCGGTTTCCGAGCGCCCGAGGCCCGTATTCCATGCGCCCCTGAAGCCAGCCCACGATCCGCCCGGCCGCGAGGTCCTGGGCCGCTCGGACCACGACCTCCCTCCGGTCCGCGAACCGCCGATACGGCAGTCCGCGCAGGTCCAGACACCGGGAGATCGCATCGGGGTCGTTCGCCGGCCCCAGGAAGGCGTGCTCCATCCGCCAGGACCTGGGATGGCCCAGGACCTGGTGCCAGTAGTACAGGGCCCCGCCGATCGCCCCACCGTCGTCGCCCGCCGCGGGCTGGACGAACAGGCGGTCGAAGCCGCACTCCTGAAGGATCTGGCCGTTGGCCACGCTGTTGAGACCCACGCCGCCCGCGATGCACAGGGAGGACAGGTCGGTCTCCCGGCGCAGGTGGCTCGCGGCCCGGCGCAGGACCTCCTCGACAACCTTCTGGAGGCTCGCGGCCAGGTCCTCGTCCCGCCGCGTGATCTCCGACTCCGGAATCCTGGGCGGACCGAAGTCCGCGACGAACCGCGGGCTGAACATCACGACGTCCTCGTGGAAGGAGAAGTAGTCCAGATTCAAGCGGAAACTTCCATCGTCCCGCACCTCCACCACGTCGCGCACCATCCGGTCGTAGAACCGCGGTTCCCCGTAGGACGCGAGCCCCATCACCTTGCCCTCGCCCCCGTTCACCCGGAACCCCAGGAAGGCGGTCACGGTCGAGTACAGCAGCCCGAGACTGTGCGGATAACGGACCTCGTGCGTCAGCGTGATCCGGTTCCCGCGCCCGGTCCCCCGGGTCATGGTCGCCCACTCCCCGACCCCGTCCGTCGTGAGGATGGCGGCCTCCTCGAACCCGGACGCGAAGAACGACGACGCGGCGTGCGCGTAATGATGATCCGCGAAGACCACGTCCCCCTCGTAGTCCAGGTTCCTCCGAATCAGGTCGCGCACAAACAGTTTGTATTTCAACCAAAGCGGCATCGCGTCCGAGAACTGCCGGAACCCCTTGGGGAACGCCAGGGCGTTCATCGTGACGATCCGCTCGAACTTCAGGAGCGGTTTCTCGTAGAAGACGATCACGTCCAGATCGCGTACGCCGATCCCACCGATCCGCAGGCAGGCGTCAATCGCGCCGGACGGGAAGTCCAGGGAGTGTTTCTTCCGGGAAAACCGTTCCTCGGCCGCGGCGGCCACGACCTCGCCGTCCATCAGCAGCGCGGCGGCCGAGTCGTGATACATGAACGACAGGCCCAGGATGTTCATCGGCGGCCATCCCGCTCAGAACGGGTCTCGGATGCCCTTCCCGAACGCCTCGGGCGGGGACCGCGGCACCCAGTACGTCGGAGCCCCGGGCCGCGGCGCCAAACGGCTCCGACCCGCGATCCGGACCAGGAGCGCCGCGACCGGGAATCCCAGGAAGAACACCAGGCCCAGGAGGACGCGATTCCAGAACTTCGCCTGCCTCCCGAACAGCATCGGGACCGTGTGCCCGAAAGGATTCGACAAGTAGTTCAGGACCTTGGCGAACAGGAAGCGCGCCCGGTACGGCAAGGCCAGTGCGATCGCGCAGGCGACCGCTCCGCTCGCGAAGAACCATCTATTCTTCAGCCGTCCCATCCCCGTTCAACTCTCGATCAAGGGCGCGAGCCTCGACCCCTGGCGGCGGGTCGCCCACTCGCGGGTCCACGCCTCGACCATGTCCAGTTTCTCCCCGTAGAACGCGGCCATCCGGCGCTCGAACTCCGGAAACGGCCAGCGCCGCAAGGCCACCCGAAGGAACATCGCGTACAGGACCTGCTGCTCGCAGACCATCTGACGGTCGAGCTTCGTCCCCTTGACGACCGGTGTGGGGTTGAATCGCATCTCGTGCAGCAGCGCCTCGACCTGATCCCCTTCCTCGTAAACCGGATTCTCGTATTCAATCCCGAAGCCACGGTACAGGCCCTTCCATCGCTGGAGTAGGATTGCCTCGTTTTGCTCCGGGCACACGTTCGCCACCCGCACGGCCCCGTCTGCCACGTGGCGAATGCCATGCTCGAGGCAGTAGATGAGGGCCCGCCAATGGAACGAGACCTTGCACAACCCGCACATCGAGGCGACCAGAAGGCCGTGTCGCCTTAGGTGATGGAAGTAGCGTTCGTACATCACGTGTCGGCAGAGCCGATCCGTCCGAAGGACACGGAGCGTGAACTTCCCAGGGTCCCCGAAGAACCGCCCGAGGCGTCCAGCCTGGAACGCGACTGGCTCCCGACCCCACACGCCCCTCCGGGTGAACGCGAGCAGGTGGACCCGCTCGAACCGCATTGCGGTCCGGATGGCCGCGAGCGTCGAGTCGCTGCCGCCCGAATAGAGAACGACCGCGGTCCGCTCGGGACCGCCGGCTTCCAGGCCAGGACCGTGGGTTTCCTCGGGCACGCGGACCTCAGAAGATCGCATAGAAGAACGGCATCAGGGCCGGGGTCTCCAGCACCACCAGCAGGAATCCCGCGAACAGGATCAGCGCGAACACCGGCACCAGGAACCAGGCCTTCCGGCGCCAGACCAGGCGCGCGAGGTCCTTGGCGAGCGCGAGGCGTCCCATGTCTCCCCCTACTTCCCCCCGGTCGCGCCCGCGCGCGAGGCGACCCACCGCTCCAGCACCGGCCCGAGCAGGTCCGCGAGGACCTCGTGGCCCCGGGGTCCCAGATGATATGGGTCCCCGCACCCGCCCGTGACGGGGTTGGGTTCGTAGGGCTCGCAGTCCGGCCTTGCGCCGTCCGGGTACCGGGCATCCAGGACCGGTTCGAAATCCACCAACGTCACGTGTGGAAACCGCGCCGGCAGGCCGCGAATGAACTCGTTTTCCATCTTCATGTAGGCCTTCGATTCCGCGCTCATCCGGCTCCGGTCCGCCTGGACCGTCACCGCGAACACATGGACCCCGCGGCGACCCGCGTCGGCGACGATGCGGCTCATGTTCTCCGAGTAGTGGCGGAAGACCTCTTCCCGCCACTCCGGCCCGCGGTTCGCCAAGTGCCCGTACCGGGCCTCCCACAACAGGTACAGCGACAGGCGAACCAGGGACGATTGCCGGATGACCCACTGCAAGGTCGTCAGGGTCCGCTCGTCGCTCCCCGCCAGGTCCAGGTCCCGCAGGAAGGCCACGCCACGCGAGGCATTGTAATCCTGGTGTCCGATGTACAGGATCAAAGCGTCGGGCTGCGGTTCGGAATCCATGAGGTCCCGGGCGATGGTCACGAGCCGGTGCGACGACAGGCCCCCGTGCCGGTAGAATAGGAAGTTCATCCGTCCCCGGTAGCGCTCGGCCAGGAGACGGCTGAAGGGGCGGTCGTGCAGCCTCTCGACCGTGGCCGGGGAACTCCCGATGGTCGCGAACGTCGGCAACCCCGCCACAAACTCGGGCGCGGGCCGGACCACAGGGTCGGGCGGGTCCATGATCTGCTGGTAACACGAGCGGATCGCGATGCCTGCCGCCGCCTCGAGCCCCACGAACAGGGCGAGCGTCACGTGCAAGCCGACCATGAGGTCCCGCCACCGCGATTCCTCGTGGGGGGAAACGCGGAGACGGGATCGAGCGAGCACGGCGAACGCGACGGTCCACGCGACCACCGGAACCATGGCGCCCGGGTTCTCGACGACCCTCCAGCGCCCCAGTACCAGCAGCTCGGTCAGGACGGCCCAGACCGCTCAGGTCATTGCGCGGCGTCGGCCGTGCAGCGTCGCAACCGCGCACCCGACGGACGCGATGGCAACCGCAGGCCGGTCGAGCCATTGCAGGATGGGCAGGTTCGCCTCCTCGGGCGAAAGGGCCTGAAGCGTGGTTCCCACGAGCGACTCGACACACCGCCACACGCAGATGGCCAGGACCACTCCGAGCGCCGGCCGCTCCCGGATCGTGCGGACCGCGGTCCGGACCGTTCCGACCATCCCGGCCCCCACCGTTCCTTCGGGCCCAGCCGACATGCGCGAATCCCCACTGCCGGGCCCTTCTTACCGGCCCCGGACCGGGATGTCAACGAGACTCCCGAGTGGACACGCTGGCCCGCAAGGCCGCGACCTCCCGCTCCGTCAGGGGGCGGCACTGGCCGGGCTTCAGGTCGCCCAGGGTGACGGGACCGAAGCGGACGCGCCGCAGTTTGAGCACCGTGAGCCGGAGGGCCTCGAACATCCGGCGGACCTCCCGATTGCGGCCCTCGGTCAGCGTGACCTCGACCCACGTGTTGCTCCCGGGACTGCGGTGGACACGACCGGGCTCGGGCCGCGGCCGGGAGCGCCGCAGGACCTTGCACGCCGTGCACCGGGCCGGACCGTCCTCGAGCCTCACCCCGCGCCGCAGCCTCGACAGGGCCGCCTCGGACACGCGGCCCTGGACCTTCACGTGATAGACCCGTTCCACCCCGGAGGACGGGTGCGCGAGCGTGCGAGCGAGGTCCCCGTCGTTCGTGAAGATCAGTACGCCCTCGGACTGAAAGTCCAGGCGTCCGACCGAGTGGACGCGCGCCGGCAGGGCCGGGAGCAACGACGTCACGGTCGGACGACCCCGCGGGTCGGAGGCCGCGCAGATCACGCCCCGCGGCTTGTTCATCACGAGGTGGAGCCGGACCCCGGGGCGGTGAACGCTCTCGCCGTCCACGCGGACGTGGTCCCGGTCCGGGTCCACCACGGCCCCGATCTCGGCCACCTGGCCATTGACCTCGACGCGGCCCTCCCGGATCAGGGCTTCGGCCTTGCGGCGGGACGCGATGCCGGCCTCGGCCAGAAGACGCTGAAGCCGGACACCCTTGCGAGCCTCGCTCATGGACCCCCTTCCCGCCGCCCGCGCGCGGCCCGCACCAGTTGCCACGTGTGGCGGAGGTCCCCGACCACGTCCCATTCCCGCCGGAAGCGGACGAACTCCGCGATGGTAAGAACCCCGAACAGCCCCGTGGTCAGGCCCCTCCAGGATTCCCACAGCCAGTTCGGAAAATCGAAGTACGAATCGTGCGGGGGCACGAACCGGCCCGGCGACACGAACTGGACGAACCACAGAACGAAGAGCACGAGCGCATTCTCGAGCGTGAAGCGCCGCTTGGCCAGCGCCGCGGCCCCATAGACGCTCATCGCCATCGAGAGGAAGAGTTCCTCCAGCTGGTGACCGTCGAGGTGAATCGGCTCGCCCCCTCGCGGGGACGCCCAGAACATCAGCGGGACCATGGCCACGAGCAGCGTCCACTGGTTCACCTTGGACGACACGAGGTTGGTCAGGCCCATGTTGGCGCTGCGCACGGAACGGGCCCAGTAGAAGGCGGTGATCTTCTCAGGGATCTCGGTCAGGAACGGCGCGACCCACTGCACGAACACGAACGACGAGACCCCGAGCGACAGTGCCACCGCCTCCATGCCCTCCAAGAAGGGATGGGCGACCAGGACCATCGTCCCGCCCCCGATCACGAACAGCCCCACCACGACCGCGACCCGCAGGCGCGTGCTCGCGATGGCGGCGACCTCCCGTGGCGGGAGGGGGAGAAACGCGACGTCCTCCTCCTCCTCGGGGGGAAGGCGCAGGAGCGTCCACAGGTACGCAACGAACAGGAGCCCCAGCACGAGCGTGTCCTCGAGCCACAGACGGCGCTTGACCAGGATCACGTGGAAATACATGGAGGCCAGAAAGAGGAACAGGACCTCGACCACGTTCTCGCGCCTCAGGACGACGGCGTGCCGCCAGCCCCCGACCCCCCGCGCTGAGAAGAAGGCGGTGAAATAGACGAGGGTCCACCCGACCCCCATCAGGAGCCGGTTGGACCCGGTCAGGTTCGCCATCATCAACGGCACCTTGCCCTCGTACGCGATGACCCCCTCGACCATGAACTCGGGCAGGACCTGGAGGAAAGCCACCACGGCCACAGCAAACCCCTGGCTGACCATGAACTCCGCGGCCTCGGCCCCCCAGGACAGGAGCAAGGCCCCGGCGAGGACCGCTGCAAACGAAAAGACGGCCAGGGTCGTGGGGGCAAGCGCGCCCAGATAGATCAGGACGAGGCTCAGGGCGGTCGTGGTGATCAAGCCCACGTAGATGGCCAGGGCCGCCTGACGTCGCGGTCTTGCGGGTCGCCGTCCCATTCGCGGCGGGTACGGTAGGACGGAGCCCGCCACGGGTCAAGCAGTTGAACCCATCGCACGGTTCAGGGTAGGATGGGGCTGGTCCGCGAGTTCCGAGCCGGAACCGCACCGGAAGGGAATCCCATGAAATACCGGATGGAACACGAGTTCCCATGCGACGGTTCCACGCTGGTCCGGACGCTTTTCGATCGCGGAATCGTCGAGAGGCTCCTGCCCCGGCTGACCCGGATCACCGAGGCCGAGACCCTGTCGTGGTCCGAGGAGAACGGCCGCGTCCGCCGGCGCGTCCGGTACCTCCCGGTCCCGGCCATCCGGTCCGTGGGCCCCAAGAAGGTCGAGCCGCGCTGGATGGAGTGGGTCGAGGAATCCGAGGCCGACCTGAAGACGGGGGTCGTGACCTACCGCAACGTCCCGACGACGCCGGGAGTGGCGGCCCTCCTCAAGAATCACGGCGAGATGCGCATCCGCGCCGGCCGGAACGGGGGGGCGGTGCGGGAGGTGTCGGGCGAACTGAAGGTCGAGGTCTTTCTCCTCGGCGCCATCGCGGAACGCCTGATCTACTCGTACGCGAAGGAGATTCTCGACGAGGAGGCGCGAGCGGTGGCGGACTTGATCCGCGAGGGGGACCGCGCGTGATCCTGGGCCAGGTCATCGGGACGGTCTGGGGGGCGAAGCAGACCGAGACGCTGCGTGGTCGGCGCGTGGTGGAGGTACGGCCCGTGACCTTGCGCGGCGCCCGGGAAGGTCTCCGCCTCGGCCATGATGTGTCACCCGCCCGTCTGGCGTCCACGTCCCTCCTGGCCGTGGACCCGCTGGGCGCGGACGTGGGGCAGTGCGTGCTCGTGGCCATCGGGAGCCGCGTGCGTGACCTGGTCACGGACCCGCTCGTCCCGACCAAGCACTGCGTCATCGCGATCGTGGACGAGGCCGTGGTGGGCGCGTGACTGCGGGCGCCGCGGTCCGGGAAACGGGGGGCCGGGGTCGGGCGTCGGGGGTCCGGCATCCGGGGTCCGGCAGGGACTCCGTGGCGGACACGGACAGGGTCCCGGACACGGCCTCTGTCACGGTCCGGGTGTACCGGAGAGATCCTTCCAGAGCGACCGGGAGGACATGATGATCCTCGGGAGGGTGATCGGCCAGGTCTGGGCCACGCGCAAGAACCCGTATCTGTTGGGCAGGAAACTGCTCCTGGTGCGCCCCCTGGCCTGGTCCTGGCCGGACCACGAGTGCGACCACCTCGTCGCGGTGGACCCGGTCGGGGCCGAGGTCGGTCAGGACGTGGTGGTCTGTCTGGGACTGCCTGCGCGGTGGGCCCTCGGGGACACGCGGCACCCGGTCGAGGCCTCGATCGCGGCGATCGTCGATCGTGTCGAGGTGTACCGGGACGCATGCCAGGGTCCCCGTTTCCGCTTCGCGCCGGGCCGGTCACCCGCCGTCCTTCAGGAGAGTTGCCATGGGCCCGCGCGCCCGGATGGATGAAAGGGTGGAGTGGATGACGTTCCGGGGCGTTCGCGGAGTCGCCCACGCCTACGCCCACGCCCACGTTTCTTGAGAGGCCGGGATGAACCGGGGCGTCGTCATCGGCGAGGTCTGGGCCACGCGCAAGGCCCCGAGGCTCGCAGACCGCAAACTACTGCTCGTGGCCCTGACGGGTCACGACGGGTGCGGCGAGCGCTTCACGGGACGGGTCGTGGTCGCGGTGGACTGCCTGGACGCAGGGCCCGGGGACCGCGTGGTGGTCGCGTTCGGGAGCGGGGCGCGCAACGCGGTCCGCCCCGGCAGCCGGGACGTCCTCGTGGACGCGGCCGTGGTCCAGGTGATCGAGGGGGAGAGCCGCCCCGGCGAACGGTAACCGCGGCGGGAAATCTCGAACCCGAGAAACCCCGTCGTTTTCTTGACGGTTTCGGTCGCTTCCAAGAAGATGTAGCCGGGTGTGGCCGAGGCGCGTGACCATGGGACGATCGGCGATGGTGCTGGTCAGGATCGGGCTGGGCTTGGCCCTGATCCTTTTCGGATGCGGCGGGAGCAAGAAGAGGACCCCCATCTTCCCGCCGACCGATGCGGTGGAGACCGCCGACGCGACGGAGCCCGACCTGCCGCCCGCCGATGTGCCCACCTGCACCATCCACAAGCCTATGGCGAACCGCATCCTGACGGGGAGCTTCGAAGTGGCGGCCACGGCGACCGACCCGAAGGGCGAGACGATCTCGCGGGTCGTCTTCGCGTTCCTGGCCTCGGGGCTATCACCCGTCAAGGTCGGGGAGGTCGTGACAATCCCGCAGGACGGTGAGGTCACGCTCGTGGTGAACTCCGCCCAGGTCGCGGACGGGTCCTATACCTTCTTCTGCCAGGTCGAGGCCGCGGACGGGCGCAAGGGCTCCGCCGGGGTCCCCGTCAAGGTGGACAACACCCCCCCCAAGGTCGAGCTGTATCCGCCCAGCACGCCGCCCTACTCCAACTTCCTGTCGGACCTCGTGATCCGCGTGTCGGTCAGCGACGGGAACGGGGTCGGCACGGAACACATCGTCATCCGCGTGAACGGGGACGCGGTCGCCGACCTCGTGAACCCCGCGCCGGGCTTGCAGAATGCGGTGACGGTCCGCACGCATGAACTCCTCGTTGGGAAGAACACCGTCGAGATCACGGCCAGCGACAAGAACGGCAACGTTACGCCGTCTCCCCTGTCCTACTGGGTCAACTTCGTTCCACCGGCCTCGTTCCAGTCCGCGAGCCAGTGGACCCTCCCCAAGGACCTGGCCATCGAGCGGGTCGCGGGCATCGAGACGGCGAAGGGGCCAGGCCTCCTCGGGTGGGGGAACAAGGGACTCCATCTGTTGAGGCCAGGACCGCAGGCGACCTTGGACCTGGCCGCCTCCCTGGTCACGGTCCCCGTGTCCCTCGCCCGGGTCGAGGACCTGAACGGCGACCGACTCGAGGACGTCCTCCTCGTCACGACGGAGACCGGCGACAAGTCCACGGTCCAGTTCTTCCCGCAGAATGCGGCCGGCACCTTTCCCGCAACCGCCACCTGGAAGGCGATGCTCGACGCACGGGCCAATGACATCGTGGCCGGCGACCTCGACCGCGACGACGAGCCCGACCTCGTGGTCACGCTCGCCAAGGGCAGCGCCTCGGTCGCGGTCGCGCTGTCGAAGTCCCCGGGGACCTGGTCCGGGTTCAGTACCTATGGAGGCGTCGAAGAACCGTATCTCGCCGCGATCGGCGACTTCACCGCGGACGGCGACAACGACGTGCTCGTCACCCGCCGGTCCTCCGGGGTCGTGACCGTGTTTCCCGTCAACGGCGCAACCGGCACGCTCCTGGTCGGCATCAACTCCGACCTCCAGTACAACCCCGGGACGGGCACGCCCGTGCCCCTGACCACTCCGACGTCCCTGGTGCTCGGCCCCCCGGTTTCCGGGGCCAAGGGCGATACGCTCCTCGTGGCCGACGGAGACCTGGATACCCTGTTCCACCTGGTTCCAGACCCGGGCACGGGCCTCGGAATCGTCTCGGTCACCGCCGCCTATCCGGCGGGCCTGAACCCGTCCAGAATCCTCGGGGCGGACCTGGACGGAGACGGCCTGGGCGACCTCGTGGTCTGGTGTCCGGACTCCGCCATGGTCCTGATCGAGTGGGGAAACAGCAAGGGGGCCTTCGATGAGGGTCCGGCCTACCTGGCGAGCCGAGAGGCATCGGACCTGGCCCTGGCCTCCATGACGGGCGGCTCCCATCCTGACATCGTGATCCTCGACCGGACGAATCAGAGGCTCCAGGTCCTGGCGGCGCTCCCCTCCTCCCCCCGCCGGCTGGCCGCCCCCCCCATGGTGCGCCTGGGGTTCGCGCCGCGCGCGGTCACGGCCGGCCGGTATGTCAAGCCATTGCCGGCCCTTCCATCCCACCGGGACCTCGGCGTCCTCGGGACGGACGCCGAGGGCAAGGCCAGGATTCACATCCTGGTCCCGTCCGAGGATTCGACCCTCCCGACCGAGAAGGCGGGGGTCCTGTTCGCGTACGTCCGCAACCCCGTGGACCTCCTGAGCGCGGACCTGGACAAGAACAACTACGACGATTTCCTCGTCCCCTCGCAGGCCACGAGCGCCGCGGACAAGAAGGAACCGACCCTCGGGCGGCTCCTGATGCAGGAGGGCCCCTCGCACATGTCCCCCAAACTGAAGGTGGGGATCGACGCGGTGACCGGGCTGGACTACCAGTACGGGACCTGGGCCGGGGACTCCCCGACCCTCGCGGTGGTCGCCGACCTCAAGCGCGAGTCCTCCAAGCCCGGCGTGCTCGACCTCGCGGTGGTCGCCCAGTTCCGGACCACGCCGGACGGGAAGCCGACCACGCTGTTCCAGCCCTTCGTCGGCCAAGGGGACGGGACGTTCAAGGTCCAGGAGGGTGTCCTGTACCCGGTGGACGAGACCCAGGGGCCGTCGGCCCTGGCCGCGGCCCGCCTGACGGGCGGGTCCAACTACGACGTCGTGATGACGAACGAGAAATCCGGCGAGTTCACGGTCTTCTTCGCCAAGGGCCTGGGTCTGTTCAAGGCCGGCGAGGGCGAGACCCAGGATTTCGCGGTCGGGCCGGGCCCGACCCGCGTCGCGGTCGAGGCGCTGGACGCCCCCGTCGGGTCGGCCGAGGACCCGTATCCGGACCTCGTGATCCTGCTCGCCGCGGACGTGGCGATCGTCCGGGCCGCCGGAAAGGTCGGGGACGAGGTCCAGTACGCGCCACCCGTGAACCTAGGCCATGCGGGGCGAGGTCCGGTGGACCTCGCGGTCCGGGACATGAACGGGGACGGGTACGCGGACATCGTGGTCCTGGACCGCGACGACTCGATGGTGACCGTCTACCTCAACCTCGCCCAGGGCCGCTTTAGCGACCCGTTCCGCTTCCTGGTCGGGCTCTTGCCCGCGCGCATGACCGTCGCGGACCTCGACGCGGACTCCTGTCCCGACATCGTGACCGCGGATGGGGGCGGGCAATCCGTGACGATTCTGAAGAATCTCGCGTGCGCCCAGTAGGGATCGGCCGCGCAGCGGCCCTTCGGACTGCTCCGTACAAAGGCAGCGTTGTCATGCCGAGGGCAGCACCCGGGCCTCCATGGAAACCGGAGGCGCTGCATCGTCGCGCTCTTCAGCTGTGGCCCCAAGGCGTGAAGCGCCAGGCGTTCGCGTCCCCACGGGTCCCATTTCCGGCAGGATCGGTTGCGGTGCATCACCCACTCAACGTCGTAGGCTCCGGTTTGGATTATCTAGCGAGGTGCGTTCAATCGTCAGAAGCGCGGGAGATCCTCGCCGACCCGAGGAACGGGTCCGCCTCCAAGGGTCTCTTGCGAGCGGACTCTCGCATCTCCCCGAGGCGTCCCGGGATCCTGATGGCGGGCGTCACCAGCCCTGGGTGTTGCAGGTGAACGGGGAGACGCACTCGAAGCAGCCGTTCTGGACCGCGAGGATCGTCTGGCCCTCGCACACGGGCGGGATCATCGCGCAGATGGCCGCCGACCCATCGTTGCAGGTGCAGGTGGCCGGGAACACGCACCGCTCGCACCCCCCGATCGCGGCCATGACCTTGTCGTCGTCGCAGGGGGGAGGGATCGCGCGGCACAGGATCGGGCCGCCGTCGCTGCACGCGGGGTCGAAGGGGTACAGACAGTCGCGGACCGCCTGGGTGACCTCGATCTGGATCGGGGCCGACAGGCCCGCGGCCCCGGCCTGCCCCGTCACCCGGACCCGGACCAGGATCACGTCCCCGACCCTCGGGACCTGTCCGAAGAACCAGTGCGACAGGGAAAGGTCGTAGGCGTGGTCCTGCGCGAACCCCTCCTCCACCTGGATCGAGCCCTCCAGACCAGTGAACGCGTTGAGGGCCACCTCGATGGTGCTCTTCGCGGGCGCGGACGTGTGCCACGCGAGCGACACCCGGTACGACGAGAAGGCGGGATGGACCCCCGATGGCTCGCACGCCGCCGACAGAAGGTCGAGGTTCACCTGGATAGCCCAGTTCGCGCAGAACCCCATCTGGTCCGGGGCGCACGCCCCGCAGACCGGACACAGGGCAACGCAGCCGCACCCCTGCGCGCCCTGGCAGAACCCACCGGGGCAGTCGTCGTCCTCCCAGCAGCATGCCGCGTCCCCGAGACATTGCGGGCCCAGGTGGGACGGGACGCAGCGGCCCGGCAGGTGTCCGATCTCGTCCACGAAGCGGCAGACCTCGTCGTCCCCGCAGTCGTCGTCCGAGTAGCAGCACGTCCCGGGGAGGGGCGTGCAGTGACCCGGACCCTCGTAAGGCATGTCGCAGTCCCAGCCGCAGGGGCACGCCGCGGCGCCCTCGCAGGTCTGCGTCTCGTAGCAGTCCGCGTCCGTCCAGCACTCGCCGGGCGCGGGCTCGGGCCAGCAGGTGTTGCCGGGCACGCACACCTGGTGCGCCGGGCAATCCCAGTTCGAGTTGCAGCACCCCGGGTCCTTGTGCTGGCACTGGCCCGGGATGTCGCACCCATCGGCCGTGTCGTCCTGGCCGCACCGGCACGGGACCGCCCCCATGCAGACCTCGTCCGGGTCGCAGTCCGCGCCGGACCAGCACGCCCCGGGTTCCGGGGTCGGCTTGCAGACGCCGATCTCGCCGGGGATCGGGACGCACTCCCAGCCCTGCGGACACTGCGTATCCACCACGCAACAGATCGGGGCGGGGACGTCCGGCTGTCCGTCCGGTCCCGGGTCGGCGATCGCCTCCACGGGGGAATCCAGGACCCCTTCATCCGCCACGATGGAATCGGACCCTGGATCCACCGTGGGATCCGACGCAAGGTCACCGGCCGCATCCCCGCCGGGGTCCGTCACGGTCTCGCCGGGCGTTTCCGCGGCGTCCACGGCATCCGGGGCGACGGCATCGGGACTCACTTCCCCGCTCGCGTCCACGCCCTCGGGGTCCACGCCACCCGCGCCGCCGCCGCACCCCGCGCACCACAGGAAGATCCCGATCGTGCAACCGACTTCCAGGGCTTTCATGACATCGCTCCTCCAACGGGTCAGACTCGGGCGTTGCAGGAACCAAGCCAACGATAACATGAAGCATTCCCGGATGTTGCTGGTCGCTCCACCAGCGAGGACGCGCGGGACCGCGACATGGCGATCATGCCACGAGCCGCTCGCCGCGAACAGGCGCCCGCGTCCGCACGGAGAACCAGGCAGGACAAGGCGGCGTTGGCACGCCACAGTCCTAGTCGCGCCGCTCGTGCGGGACCGTGGCGGTGTCCGTGACCGGGACCGGGTCCGTGACCGCCACGGAATCACTGTCGGACCCCGGATCCCGGACCCCCGACCCCTGAACGGGGATGTATCATCGCCCGGGCAGCGGGGGCACGGGATGCTGTGCGTCACCCGGTACGGAGAGGTCGTTCGTTTCGATGTCGCGCGGACGTTCGCGGGGAGGGGATGGTACTGGACCGCCTGCTACCTTGTCGGGGACACTCTCATTGACGCGGGGTGCGCGCACGCGCGGGACGAGGTCGTGGCGGCCGTGCGGGACACCCCGGTGCACAGGGTCCTGGTGACCCATTCGCACGAGGACCACGTCGGGGCCGTGGGGGCCTTGCTCCGGCGGGACCCCGACCTCGCCGTCCTGGCCCATCCGCGCGCCTTGCCGGTCCTGGCCGACCCGGCGGGGATGCAGCCACTGCACCTCTACCGGAAGGTCTTCTGGGGACTGCCGGACCCGGTGATGGCCCGGCCGGTGGCCGGTGGTAGCGTCATCGAGGCCGGGGACTGCCGCTTCGAGGTCCTCGAGACCCCCGGACACTCCCCGGACCACCTGTGCTTCTTCGAGCCGGAGCGGGGGTGGCTGTTCAGCGGGGACCTCTACATCGGGGGAAGGGACCGGGCCCTGCGCAAGGGCTACCGGATCCGCGAGATCATCGAATCCTTGAGGCGCGTGGCCTCGCTGCCGGTGCGAGCCCTGTTCCCGGGAAGCGCCCGGGTCCCGGCCGACCCTCGGGCCGCGCTCGCGGACAAGGTCGGCTACCTCGAGGACCTGGGCGAGCGCGTGGTCGTCCTGCACCGGCAGGGCCGCACCGTGCGCGAGATCGCCCGCGCCCTGCTCGGCCCTTCGAACGTCATGGAGTGGGCGACTCGCGGCAACTTCTCGCGCCTGTGGCTCGTCCGGTCGTACCTCGAGTCCTGGGAGCCGGTCCGGCGGACCAGCGGGCCAGGAAGTTCGGGATAGAAGCGGTCGTGGAACGCTTCCGAGTTTCTTTCGATAGAGGGGGTGAGCGCTTCCGGAGGTCACCCCATGACCCATGTCACCTTGACGACCCTGGGCCAGCTCGTGATCCTGCACCGCGACGACCCCTCGCCGGACGAGGTGCGCAGGCGCGTCCAGATGCTGCTGATGGCGCGACTCCCCCGCGCGGGGCTGATCGAGGTATGGCCTGGGGACGGTCCGGACGAGATCCGCTGGCGCAGGAGCCGGTAAGAATTATCCGGATCGGTCAACGTTCGTCAGGACCTTGAGGAACCCCACATGAGGGTTGTCATCATCCCGACCGCTCGCGCTGGGCGGGCGACGAAAACCCGGTACGGTGTTCTCCGGACGGCAGGGATCTCGGCCGGCGCCGGAGGACCGCGATGTCCCCGAAGGCCCCTCGCCCGAGCCGGGTCCTCGTGGTGGACGACGAGCCGGACTTCGCGACGGTCCTGACCGCTTGGCTTCGGCGCCGGGGCTTCCTCGCGGACGCCGCCTTCTCGGGTCACGACGCCCTGGCGAGGCTCGACCGCTCGACCCACGACGTCGTGATCCTGGACCTCAAGATACCCGGCATGGACGGACTCGCGGTCCTGCGGGAGGTCCGGCACCGCGACGAGGCCGTGCACGTCGTGGTCCTGACCGGGTATGGCACCGTGTCCTCTTGTGTGGGCTCCTGGTGGTCGTGGTCATGGTCGGGATGGGGCTCGTGCTCGGGCTCCTCGCGGACCGGGTGTTCGGGCTCCCGGGCATCCACCTCGGCAAGCTGGACCACCGCGAGTAGACGCGGGAAGCGACGCAAGAGGGTGATTCGATGGACGCGTTCAACATCTACCTACCCATCGCGGGCATGGAGTTCAACGTCCTGCTCCTCCTCCTGATCGGCTTCACCGTCGGTGTGCGGGGGCTTCTTCGGGATCGGGGGGGGCGTGGATCGTGAGGGAGCGCATGGAGAGGGCCCGAAGCACGAGGGGCTTCGGCCCGGGAGACCGGCGATGACCACGCGGAACCTCATCGCTTCGCTGTTCGTCGCGACGACGGTCGCCTGCTTCGAGGAGCCGCGCGTCACGCAGGGCACGGTGGTCCAGGTGGACATGGCCGCGCGGGTCCTGGTGGTCCGCGACGAACGGCCCCCCCCCACGACGAGGTCGCCTTCTCGTTCGCCGGGGCCGAGGTCGGGGCCGACCCGTCCGAGGGCGACGTGGTGCGCCTCGCCTGGAAGGAGCGCGACAGCCGAAACGACGCCTCCCGCGTCATGAACCTCACCCGGCAGGACAAGATCCGGGACGGCGGGAAGTGAGCCGGGCCCCCGAGCTCGGGCCACTTCGCCCACCCGCGCGTCCCGCCGCCGGCCTTGTCCCCCGGAGCCAGACATTGTAACGTTCGCGCCGCCACGGGACCGCGGGTCCGCACTGGGAGCGGGCGTGGGACGAAAGGAAACGGGGGTGAGCGAGCAGGCGGAACGGGGGGTCGCGGGGTGGCTCGCGCGGTCCGGGGTCCTGGCGGTGGCGGCCCTGGTCCCGGCCGCGGGCGTGGAACTGGCCCTGTGGTCCGGCGGGGAGGTGAGCGTCCCCGGCGGGTTCCTGGCGCTCGCGATCCTGGGGGCGGCAGCCACGCTGGCCGGGCTGGTCCAGGCGCCCCTCCTCGCGGGCGCGGCGCGGGCGGCCCGGGCCGTCCCTCCCGCCGGCCTCGCGGGCCTCGCCGTGACGCTCGGGGTGGCCGTCCCGGTCGTCGCGCTCATCGGCACAGCCTGGGCCAACGCCCTGGGCCGCGTCACGGTGCCGTCCGTGCGGTCGTGGCTCCTGGCCGCGGGGCTGGTCCTCGTGGCCGGGGTCGCGACCAAGGTCGCGTGGGGCGCGCGGGCGGTCGTCCAGCGCCTGTGGCCCGAGCCGACGTGGACACGCGGGCGGGCATGGGGGCTCGTGGCCGCACTGGACGCCGCGGTCCTTGTCTTTGTCGTGGCGCTCGGGGCCGCTTTTCGCGAGTCCCTGCCGTCCGCGATGTGGCTCGTGACCGCCGCGGCCTTCGCGGTCGCCGAGGCCCTGCTCATCGCCCTGGCCGGGGCCGTCGGACGACGTTTGCGCGCCCCGCGGCACGCCCGTGCTTCGGTCGCGGCCTGGACCGTGCTGCCGCTCGTGTGTCTGGCGGCGATCCACGCGGGGGCCTCCCTGTTCCCCGAGGCCGCGCGGGAGGTCCGGGGCGGGCGGGGGTTGTCGTCGAGGGTCCTGTGGCACCTTCAGCGATGGACCGACACGGACGGAGACGGGTTCTCGGGCTGGTTCGGCGGCGGGGACTGCGAGGACTCGGACCCGTCCGTCCACCCCCAGGCCCTCGACGTACCGGGCAACGGCCTGGACGAGGACTGCGACGGCGAGGACGCCACCGAGTCCGCGGAGGGGGCGTTCGAGGTCCCGTCTCCGTTCGCGCTCG
The DNA here is from genome assembly GCA_037442805.1 of Deltaproteobacteria bacterium. Taxonomy (GTDB): domain Bacteria; phylum Myxococcota_A; class UBA9042; order DTJE01; family DTJE01; genus DYKK01. Next base: position 8,930 of record JBBIPO010000007.1, on the reverse strand, counting down.
CACCGCAATCGGGCCAACGATTCAATCTTGTGATGATCTGCATGGATGCGGTTCGAGCGGACCACGTGTCGTTCGCGGGTTACTCGCGCAAGACCACGCCCAATCTCGACCGATTCGCGGCCCGTTCGTGGTACTTCGAGGACGCGATTGCGCCCTCGGCCACCACGCGCGAGACGATCCCGGCCCTCTTCACGGGCCGCTACCCCTCCGGCATCCCGTGGGACCGATCCGGGATGATCTGGCAGGTCGGCCCGGAGCAGCGCCTCCTCACGGAGGTCCTGAAGGCGGCCGGGTATCGCACCATCGCCATCGTGGATGAGTGGCTGGACCGCTTTCTGACCTCCTTCAAGCGGGGCTTTGACCACTTCGAGGTCCCGTACGGCAGCGGGCAGTGGATGAAGTTTGGCCAGGTCGCGGCCCCCTACATCACGTACGCGGCCATCCGGGAGGTCGAGAAGATCCCGCCGTCGCAGCCGTTCTTCCTGTATGCCCAGTTCGAGGCCGCGCACCACCCGTACGTCCTGCACGAGGGCTTCCCCCAGTTCGGCAACCGCGAGATGGACCGGTACGACGGCGAGATCGCGTACGTGGACCACTATGTGGGCATCCTGCTCGACTACCTGGAGCATACGAAGCGCCTGGACCGGACCGTGGTCGTGGTCTTCGCGGACCACGGCGAGGAGTTCGGGGAGCACGGGGCGCGCCAGCACTCGCACGCGCTCCACGCCGAGAGCGTCCACGTCCCGCTTCTGGTGCGCGTCCCCGGGTCCCGCGCCGCCCGCCTCCGCGAGCGGGTGTCGCACGTGGACGTGGTCCCCACCGTCCTCGACGTGCTCGGGCTGCGACCCGAGGGCATGACCTTCCAGGGGTTCAGTCTTCTGCATCACGTTCAGCCCGGTGCGGGCGCCCCGAAAGGGAGAGACATTGTTTCAGAACTGATGGTCATCGATCAGGGTTCCCCCCGGTTCCGCAAGGCGATCTATTCTGGGGACTACAAACTGCTGTGGGACATGAGCGACGACACGACCTTGCTCTACGACGTCCGCCGGGACCCGACCGAGACCCGCCCCCTCGACGACGAGGGCATCCGCACCGCGCTCCTCGCGAGGCTGCGCGCCTTCGTGGCCCGCGGGACGCATCGGCCGATGGACTAGGGGTGGCTCACCAGGGCCGTCCGAACCGGTCCCGGCGCCGTTGCCACCACGACACCCACGTCTGGACCGCGATGGCGAGCGCGGCCAGCGCGTACATCCCGATGGGGACCACTAGGATAGGGAGGTCGGGTCGCGACACCACGTGGCCCTCGACCACGACGGGTCGCCCGGGGATCTGGTCCGCGAGGACCGCTCCCCAGAAGGCGAGCAGGGCCAGGTTGAACAGGACGAGGCCCGCGGCCGCCACGTGTCGCCGGAGGGCCTGCGCGAAGAACCGGAAACAGGCGAAAAGCCACAGGATCAGGCCCATCAGCGGGTACATCGCCGGATAGGGAAAGGCTTCGGTGAACACGACCCACGTGACCGCGAGGGTCGCGCCGAGGTGCAGGGTCAAGGCCCCGGCCGCGAGCCCGGTCCTCAACCCCCGCATCAAGCCCCACAGGCGCTGCGCGTCTTCGCGCACCTGTTCCCGCAGGTCCGGGACCGCTTCCCGGGGCGTGTCCGGGGGAAACGTCACAGACACCGGCCGACCACCTCGATGTCGTCCAGATAGACCCCTTCGTAGGCGTTCGCGAACCCCGTGATCGTGTCGAACACGAACCGGATGCGGACCTTCTGGTCCGCGAACGCGGCCAGGGAGACCTCGACGGGCACGAACGCCCCGCCCGTGTCCGAAAACTGCGGGAACGCGGCGCTGGACCAGACCTCGTGCTCCTGGCCTCCGGCCACGACGCGCAGGGACAGGACGTCCGACGAGGCCACCACCTCGGTCTGCTTCCACAGCGAGAACCGCACGACCGGCTCCCAGGTCTTGGCGAGGTCCGCCTCCGGCGAGGTCGCGCTCCCGCCCGCGGGCTGCCCCATCCCCGCGTCGTACGTGTGCGTGGCCGGGTCCCCGAAGTACAGGCTGCGGGGCGGGCTCGCGAACCGGCGCGAATCCACGACCCACGAGGGGCCTCCGCCCGCGTAGAGGGGGGCGACCTCGAACCCTTGGAGGGTCGCGTCATCGAAGTCGGCGTGCACCAGTGTCGAGGTGCAGCACTCCGGGGTCGAGATCAGAGAAATGACGCATTCGCCCCTGTCCTGGCCCGGCGGGATCTGGCAGGTCCCCTGCTTGCACGGGTCCGCGACCTGGCAATCCGAGTCGTCCTTGCAGCATTGCTCGATCGGCGTGACCTCGCACGCACCCGACTTGCACGTCTCGCTCGTGCAGGCGTTGTGGTCGTCGCAGTCCTCCGAGGTGACGCAGCACCCCTTCTTCCAGACCTGGTCGCACTTCTGCTTGGCGTTGCAGGTCCCGGTCGTGCAGGGGTTGAGGTCGTCGCAGTCCTGGTCGTCCATGCAGCCGCTGCCGTTGTTCTTGTACTGGCATTTTCCATCAATACAATATTCATCCGTATATGGATTGGAATCGAAACAGTCCTCCGCACTGTCGCAGCACGTCCCTCCCACGACCTTCTGGTGGGCGCACTTCCCGGACTGGCACAGGTCGAACGTGCACTCGTTCCCGTCGTCGCACTGGGGATCCTTCGAGCAGCACGTCGGGTCGGGGACGTCGTGAACGCAGGCGTGGGAGAGGCAGCGGTCGCGCGTGCAGGGGTCCTGGTCGTCGCAGTCCAGGTCCGCCTGGCAGCACCCGGGCTTGCGCGTGTGCCCGCACCCTTCCGCCCCGCACCAGTCGTCGGTGCACAGGTCCTGGTCGTCGCACGAGACCGGACCGTGACGGCACTCGCCGTTCAGGCAGGCATCGAGGGTGCAGGGGTCGTGGTCGTCGCAGTCCGCGTGACCCACGCACTCGGGCGCGGGACCGTCCGCGCCCGCGTCGGCCGGACCGAGGTCCCCCGGCGGCGACGAGCCCCGGCCCGACTCGCACGCGCAGACCGCCATGACCCACAGGAACCCGACCACGCGCGTCCGGCGTCGCATCGCACCACCCCGTCGCGGCAAGCGCATCAAGAATACCGGTTCGAGGGAGCGATGGAAAGAACGAAACGGCACCGTTTCTTTGACGGAATCGAACCCGGCCTGATAGCATCGCGGCCGGTTCGGCGCGGGGGACTCGGGGTGCCGTTGCGCGGACAACTCGCGTTCTACGTGGTCGTCGCATGGGGCGCGGCCGGTTGTTCCTCGGCGAGGCCTCCGGCGGACGCCGGGCGGGGTCGGGACGTGGCCCCCGCGGCGCCATCTCTCCCCCAGGCGGTCCAGGACGAGGCCTTGCGCGTGGTCCAGGCCTTGTGGGTCGCGCGCAAGACGGCCGCCGAGGGACGGCGCGAGGTCCTGCTGGAACGGCTCAGGCGGGAGCCGATGTTCAAGAAGGCGACGCGGACCACGCTGGAAGCGCGGGGCTACGACTGGTTCTTCAGCCTGCCGGAGGGACCGACCCGGGCCGCGGGCGTCCTTCTGGAGGCGGTGCGGGCCCTGCCGGACCACGGGATCCCGACCGAAGCCTACCCCGTGGCGGCCCTGGAAGCCGCGATGGCGCGAGTCGGGGAGGCGGGGGCTCGGGCAGCGGCCGCGCGCGAGGCGGCCCGGGCGTCTCTGGCGGCGGGTACTTTGTGGCGACTCGTCGAGGCCCCGGAAGTCCCGACCGCGGAGGCGGTCGCGGGGCTGGTCACGGCCGGAAGACTGACCGGACTCGACGAGGCCGGTGTGTTGCGCTGGGAGGGACTGGCGCGAGAGGTCCTGCGCGCCGAGGAGGACCTCGCGCGGGTCCGGGCGGACCTGGAGGTCACGGCGTCCGTCGCCTTCTTCCGCTACGCCCTCGACATGAAGTACCAGATCAAGGCCGCGCCCTTCCGGGCGGACAAGGACCCGACCCAGGCGGACCTCGTGCACCTGGACGAGATCGTGGGGGCGTTCGAGGCGTTCGCCCGCGACCCGGAGGCGGGCCTGAAGGCCCTGCAACCGGCGCATCCCTATTACGCGGGGCTGATGGCGGGCCTGAAGCGCTACCGGGCCATGGCCGAGCACGGCGGGTTCACCAAGGTCCCCGACGCGGGCAAAGGGAAGCAGGGGGCGCGCGGGAAGGCCGTGCAGGCCCTCAAGCGACGCCTGGCCGAGGAGGGCTATTTCCAGGGCGACCCGGAGGACCCGCTGTTCGACCTCCCCCTGGAAAACTCCGTGAAGGACTATCAGACCACGCATGGCTTCGAGCCGACGGGCCTCGTGGAGGGGCCGCTCGTGCGCTCGCTGAACGTTCCGATCGAGCAGCGCATCCGGCAGATCGAACTCGGCTTGCAACGTTGGCGCGAAAGCGAGGTCCGGCCCGGCGAACCGCTCTACGTCCGGGTGAACATCCCCGAGTTCAAGATGGAGGTGTGGGAGGAGGGACGGCTGGTACAGAAGCACCGGGTCGTGGTCGGCAACAACAACTGGGACCGGGACCCGGACGCCCGCATCGAGGGCCGCATCAACCGGACCAAGATCTTTACGGCCGAGATCAACCAGGTCCTCCTGAACCCGCGCTGGTACGTGCCCGCGCGGATCCGGCGGCTGGAGCTGGATTTCGAGGTCCTGGACGAGCCCGACTACTTCGCGAAGCGAAAGTTCAAGGTCAAGGTGAATCCGGACGGGACCGAGGAGATCTACCAGGACTCGGGCGACGACAACGCCCTGGGCCGGGTGAAGTTCGTCTTCCCGAACCCGTACGGCATCTTCATGCACGACACGAACCAGAAGCCGTTCTTCCAGCGCGAGATCCGCGCCTTCTCGCACGGGTGCATCCGGTTGCAGGACCCGCTCGAGGTCGCGTACCTGTTCCTTGAAAGGCGGGCGGGTTTGGACCGGGAGCGGGTGGACCGGCTGCTCGCGTCCGGCGAAGTGCGCGAGGTCAAACTGGACCCGCCCATTCCGATCTTCGTGGAATACAACTCGGTCGGCGTGGACCCGCAAGGGCGGGTCGAGTTCTTTTCGGACGTTTACCAGTACGACAGGGATTACTTCGATGGCAAGATCCCCTACTCGGAAGAAGAACTCCGGCTCCTCATGCGCAAGATCCCGCGGATCGACTGACGCGAGGGCGAGACGGGGGAAACCAGGGACCCCGGGTCCGATGGGTCCGGGCGAGATCACGGTCTTCGTGGACCCGGACGGTGGGGTGACCTTCTCGGACCTCCCCGAGGACCTCGTCGAGGTCGTGCGCTCCCTCGACCCGGAACGGCTGCTGGCCTGCGAGCCGGCGGGAGGCGACCGGGGATTCCAGGACCCGGGGGGGGTCGAGGCGTTCGAGGTCCGCCCGGTCGCGCTGGACCGCGACGAGGTCGTGCTCCTGGACCAGCGCAAACTGCCCGGCGAGGAGGTCTATCTGCGCCTGTGCTCGGCCGAGGAGGTCGCGGGCGCGATCCGGGACATGGTGGTGCGCGGGGCGCCCGCGATCGGGATCGCCGCGGCGATGGGGCTCGCCGCGGACATCGCGAACGCGCCAGACGACGGCCTGGTGCCCCGCTTCGAGCAGGCGGCCCGGGTCCTCCGGGAGGCTCGGCCCACCGCGGTGAACCTGGCGTGGGCCGTGGACCGGATGGCCCGCGTGTTCGAGGGGATGCGGGGACGGGACCCGGGTGCGATCCGCGAGGCCCTGCGCACCGAAGCCGTCCGCATCCTGGAGGAAGACATCGCGATGAACCGCGCGATGGGCCGGCACGGGGCGGACCTGGTCCCGGACGGGGCCGTGGTCATGACCCACTGCAACGCGGGGGCGCTCGCGACCGGCGGCTACGGGACGGCCCTCGGGGTCATCCGGGCCGCGAGGGAGGCGGGCAAGCGGGTGCGCGTCATCGCGTGCGAGACGCGGCCCTACCTGCAAGGTGCGCGACTGACCGCGTGGGAACTCGTGCGCGAGGGCTACGACGTGACCGTGATCACGGACAACGCGGCCGGGTCCCTGCTGGCCTCGGGCGAGGTCACGTGCGTCCTCGTCGGCGCGGACCGGATCGCGGCGAACGGGGACGTGGCGAACAAGGTCGGGACCTACACGCACGCGGTCCTGGCCCATCGGCACGGCGTGCCGTTCTACGTCGCGGCCCCTTCCAGCACCCTGGACCCCGCGACCCCGGACGGCTCGCGCATCCCCATCGAGGAGCGCCCGGCCGAGGAGGTCACCGCCTTCGGCGGCACCCGAGTGGCCGCCGAGGGGGTGCGCGTGCGCAACCCCGCCTTCGATGTCACCCCCTGGTCCCTCGTGACCGCGATCATCACCGAGCGCGGCGTCCACCGCCCCGGCCCGAATGGGTATGCATTCCGGGACGCGTGAGTCGTCCCGCGACGCGAGGAAGTCTCCTGCGTCGTCAGCGTTTCCTTGTCCATCTCCGCAGAATCTCGAACGCGTCGGCAAGGCGGCCGCCGTGGCCTACCAGCCAGGGTGGCGTGGCGGAGGGCCTGACCGTGAACCAGAAGGTGTCCCTGCCGGTCTTTCCGGTGTGCTGGGGCGTATGACCGATGACGTGGTCCTGGAGCACCTCCTTGGAAACCACCCAGCAGTGAGCATCGAAGGGCGAGACACCAAGACAGATCGCGTAGTCGTAGTTCTGGTCTCGGATCTGCTGGAAGGTGTAAACCCCGCTCTCCCATAGCGTCGAGAACTTGATCTCGACCCGGCGCCCAGCAATCACCCGGTCGGCTTCCTGGTCCGCACATGAGACGACATCGAGGCCCCTGGCCGCACACCACCCTGCGACGAGTTGCTCCCCGATCTTGCCCCTCCGCCGTGACGAGCGTACCCGCAGGATCCAGGCGGTGGGACTGCCTTCCCACGGATCGTTGGCCCCTTCGGGGATGTAGTCGTTCTTCAACGTGCCGGCAATCGCGGCGAGCGCCTGGACCTCGGGGTCTTCGATTGGATGCGACATGGACCTACGTCCCCTGCGTCCCCGACGACGAGAACAGGTCGCCTTGCGTCTCGCGCCTCTGGTACGGTGTCGGGTCGAATCCGACCCACTCGATGTCGTTCACACCATCGAAGCGCCGGGCCATGACCTCGAGCGCCTCCGGGTTGTTGTCCACCAGGAGGAAACGACGGCCCAGTTCCAGGGCGGCCACGCCCGTGGTCCCGCTGCCCGCGAAGAAGTCGAGGACCAGCGCGCCCGGCCGCGAGGAAGCCTGCACGATGCGACGGAGAATCCCGAGGGGCTTCTGCGTGGGGTACCCGGTCTTCTCCGCGCCATTGGTGGGAACAATGGTGTGCCACCACGTGTCGGTGGGCAGTTTCCCCCGCTCGGCCTTCGCGGGGCCGACGAGGCTCGGGGCCATGTAGGGGATGCGCTCGATCTCGTCGGTGTTGAAGACGTGCTGCCCGGGGTGTTTCGCGTAGAGCAGGATGTTGTCGTGCTTCGGAGGCCATCGGTCGCGGGGCCTCCCGCCGTAGTCATAGGCCCAGATAATTTCGTTCAAAAAACATTCGCGTCCAAAAATGCTGTCCAGAAGCACCTTGCAGTAGTGGACCTCCCGATAGTCCACGTGGAAGTAAAGGCAGCCATGAGGGGCCAACACCCGATGGGCCTCGACCAGGCGAGGTTCCAGAAAGCCCAGATAGTCATCGAAGAGGTCGGAAAAGTGCCTCGTCCCCAGGACGATGGTCTCGTAGCGCCGTCCCTGGAATCCGACGCGGTCCCCCGCTTCGGAGCGCACCGTCTTCAGTTGCTTGCGTTGCTGGACCTTCCCCGTGTTGAAGGGGGGGTCCACGTAGATCAGGTCCACGGACGCAGGCGGCAGGGCCGCGAGTACCTCCAGGTTGTCCGCAAAACAGATCCGACCGGTCGCCGCGCTCCCCGGCAGGCTCATGCCGACGGCCTCCCTTCTGTCCCGACCCATTCCCTTCTACCCTGCCAGGAGACGTGAGTCAATCGGCCCGTTCGCGGACCCTGCATTGGAGGGGCCGCCCTGAACCATGGCCTGGAAGGTCAGGGCGTTGCGGACGGCATTCGCGGAGTAGTCGTTGTTGAAGAAGACGTAGGCGTCGCGGCCGGAGGCGAGGACACCGCGCACAATGTCCGCCCAGGGACGCAGTTCGTCGTCTGAATAGTCGTAGTCGTAGAGTTTTCGACCGAGGCCGTGGAAGCGGACATAGGCGAAGTCGGCGGTGTCGGGCATGGCGGCCGGGAGCCGCGGGTGGCTCACCCCGCACAAGGCCGCGTTGTGTCGTTTCAGGGCGCGGATCGTCGCGTCGTCGTCCCACCACGAGGGGTGACGGAATTCGACCACCCGGCGGGGCGCCGGCGGCAGGCCGGCGAGGAACTCGTCCAGCAGGGCCGCGTCGCAACGAAGCGACGGCGGGAGTTGCCACACCACGACCGCGAGGCCCCGCAAGTCGCGCATCCGCTCGTGGAATCGCGCGACCTCGCCCGCGGCCTGGCGCAACCGCAGGCGGTGGGTCACGACGCGGCTCCCCTTCGCCGCAAAGACGAATCCTTCCGGGACCTTGCGGGACCACCCCGTCACCAGGTTGCGAAACGGCAGGCGGTAGAACGTGACGTTCAGTTCCACGGCGCCAAAGTGCTCCGCGTAGTGCGACAGCCACTCGCGCCGGGCCAGGCCCTCGGGATAGAACCGCCCGACCCAGTCATCGTAGGACCACCCGGAGGTCCCGACGAAGAGGCGCCCCGTCATCCCGTCCCCTCCTCCCTGAGGTCAGGTCCATGGGGGTCCTTGCCCAGAGGCGACACGCATTCCAGGCCGACGTTCGAGCCACTGGAACCAGCGCAGGTCCGCTGCCGATGCCGCGGCCCGATGAACGTGCATTGTAGCGTGTGCCCATCAAGAGAAACCGACGGGCAGTCGAGACGC
>JBBIPO010000006.1:0-50311 GCA_037442805.1 Deltaproteobacteria bacterium | reverse complement strand
GGCCACGGTCACGGTCATGGAGTCCGGGGTCGGGCATCCGGGGTCCGGGGTCCGGCAGAGACTCCGTGACCATCACCGATACGGACACGGTCACGGCTTCCGGCATGGACCGCGAGGCGTCCGCCCGACATTCCGAGCCAGCGACCTTGCCTCCAGCGTTTTCGCCAGGTACCGTTGTGGCCATGGATCGTGGGGCCAAGGTCGTGGTCGCCATGTCCGGGGGCGTGGATTCCTCGGTCGCGGCCGTGCTCCTCGTCGAGGCCGGATTTCGAGTCGTCGGCCTGTCGCTGCGCCTGTACCGCTGTCCCTCGGAAGGGGCGCATGGCTGCTGTACCACCGCGGACCGCCGGGATGCCCAGGCCGTGTGCGAACGCCTCGGGATTCCCCATCATACTTTGGATGCGACCAAGGCATTTCACGAGGACGTGGTGGCTCCCTTCATTTCCGAATATCTGTCCGGCCGCACCCCCTCCCCGTGCATCGCCTGCAATCAGCGCGTCAAGTTCCCCTGGCTGTTGCAACAGGCCGCCGAGCTCGGCGCAAGGTGGATCGCGACCGGGCACTACGCCCGAGTCGAACGGGGTCCAGATGGGCGTGCGCGCCTCCTACGGGCCGCGGACGCGGCCAAGGACCAGTCCTATTTCCTGTTCTCGATCGGTCGCGACGTCCTCGACCGACTGCTCCTTCCCGTCGGGGGCTTGCGGAAGCCCGAGGTCCGCCGGATCGCCCGGGAGCACGGCCTCCCGGTCAGCGACAAGCCCGAGAGTCAGGAGGTCTGTTTCGTCCCGCCGGAGGGATACGTATCCTTCATCGAATCCCATGCCGCGGAACGCCTCCCGGGCCGCGGGAAGTTCGTGGACCTGGATGGCCGAAACCTGGGCTCGCATTCGGGGTTTCATGCCTTCACCGTGGGCCAGCGGAAGGGGCTCGGGCTCGGGGGGGGGCCGCGACGCCACGTGGTCCGCATCGTCCCGGAACGCAACGAGGTTGTTCTCGGCTGCGCGGCGGACCTCCGGCGCGCGACCTGTCACGTCTCGAACTTGCATTTCCTGGACATCGCCCTGGCGCGGGAGTTCGACGCGGGGCACAGCCGCCCCGTCCAGGTGCAGATCCGCTCCCGCCACCGCGCCGCGCCCGCCCGGATCGCGCTCGTGTCGCCGGGACGGGTCGTCGTGATGTTCGAGGAGCCTCAGAGCGCCGTGGCGCCTGGGCAGGCCGCGGTCTTCTACGATGGTCCCCAGGTCCTCGGAGGTGGATTCATCGAGCGAGACGACTGAATCCTCACGCCCAGGCGTGGGGGCGCGGGCGCCGCTCGCGCGCAGGACCGTGACCGTCGGCCGTGACCGTGTCGGGATCCGTGACCGTGTCCGTGACCGCCACGGAGTCCCTGCCGGACCCCGGATGCCGGATCCCCGATCCCGTATCCCTGCCCTCCGTCCCCTCTGGTTCCCTCCGCGCGTCAGCCGTTCACGCGCTCTTCGTGTCCCCGGCGCGCTCCCTCGCGATGAGGGCCGCACCCAGGGCCCCGACGATGTCCGGTTCCGGCGGGACCGCAATGTCCCACCCCAGGGCCTCTGACAGCGCACGCACCACGCCGCGGTTGCGGGCCACCCCGCCGGACATCGCCATGCGGGGGGACCGCAGGTCCCGAGCCACGCGCCGGACCAGGGCCTGGACCCGCGACGCGATGGCCCGGTGCAGGCCGCGCACGATCTCGGGGACCTCGGTCCCGGCGGCCACGAGGCCCACGACCTCGCTCTCGGCGAAGACGGTGCAGAGGCTCGTCAACGCAAGGCGGCCCTCGGCCCGCGAATCGAGTTCCCCGAGGTCCGCGACCTCGACCTCGAGCGCACGGGCCATGACCTCCAGGAACCGCCCGGTGCCCGCCGCGCAGCGGTCGTTCATGGCGAAGTCCACGACCTTCCCGTCCGCGGCGATGCGGATCGCCTTGCTGTCCTGGCCCCCGATGTCGAGCAGGACCTCCGTGCCCGGGATCAGATGCGTGATGCCGCGCGCGTGACAGGTGATCTCCGTGACCGCTGCGAGCCGGCCCTCGACCCGCTCCCGGCCGTATCCGGTCGAGACCACAGCCGCGAGGTCCTCGTCGCGGCATCCCGCCCTGGACACGGCTTCCGCGCGCGCTCGGGCCATGGCCTCCGCGTGACGGGCCCCGGTTGGGACCACGGCCCACGACACCAGGCGACCCTCGTCGTCGAGTAGCACCGCGTCGCAGGTCAGGCTGCCGAGGTCCAGTCCCAGATATAGCATGGTCTTCCGCCCTTCCCGTCACGACCGGCCGCGGAGGACCGCCCGCACCCGCCGCGACCGTCCTCCGGCCCCGTGGTCCACCGGGCCGTGTCCGCGTCCCACCTGAAGGAGGTCCGCCCCCGCGATCGCGGCGTCCAGGAATGCCCGGGCCAGGCCGACGGCCTCCGCCACCGGCAGGCCCCGGGCCAGGCCCGCCGCTACGGCGGACGCGAAGGTACACCCTGTTCCATGTAAGTGATCCGTCCTGTATCTTTTCCCAATGTATTCGTAATGCTTATCTCCATCGTACAAGATGTCAACACATGTGTCTGTGTCCAGCCCGACGTGTCCGCCCTTGACCACGACATTCCGCGCGCCCATCCCGCGCAACACGACCGCGGCCCGGCGCGCGTCCTCCTCGGTCCGCACCGGGAATCCGACCAGCGCGGATGCCTCGTGTGCGTTGGGCGTCACCACGAGGGCTCGCGGAAACAGTTCGCGGACCAGGACCTCCCTCGCATTCGGGTCGAGGAGGTCGTGCCCGCTCTTCGAGACCATGACCGGGTCCACGACGACCGGCAGGTCGGGCCGCGCCGTCAGCCGCGCGGCCACGACGCGCACCACGCCGGGGGTCGCGAGCATCCCGGTCTTGACCGCATCCCACGCGATGTCGTCCAGGACCGCGTCCAGTTGCGCGGCGATCACGTCCTCGGGCACGAGGTGGACCGCGCGCACCCCGCGCGTGTCCTGGGCCGTGACCGCCGTCACCACGCTCCCCCCGTACACCCCGAGCGCCTGAAAAGTCTTCAGGTCCGCCTGGATCCCGGCCCCTCCCCCGCTGTCCGACCCCGCGATCGTCAAGACTTTCTTCATTCGCGGCGTCCTCCGCCGGTCATCGTCCACGAGCGGCCCCGACCCGTCAACCCCTCGTGGCTTCTCACGACGATCCCTGCTACGCTTTGGTTCGAGACAAGGGGTCGAATGAACCATCCTCGCGTTTGCACCAGGTTGCCCGGAGGCGCCATCCCGGTTCTGATGGCTGCGACCGCCATCGCCTGCGGCGAGGGTCCCCCGCTGGCGGACCGCTCCCTCGACCCGCGCTGGCGCGAACTTCAGCAGACTGCCCTGATCCGCCGCGAGCAGGTCCGGGCCGTGGCGGCGAATCACCTGGGGCACTGGAACGCGGTGCGCAAGTATTCGGAAGTCTTCAGGATGTTTCGCGTGGAGGAGCGCATCCCCATCGGGCCCAGGGTGGAGGAGCTGACGCGGACGCTCGAGGCCGCGGCGCGAAACGTCGGGTTTCGCGAGGCAACGGTCGAGGCGCGGGTGGACGGCGAGGGTCCGCCTCCCCTGCCCGACTCCGTGGATACGCCGGGCGGATATGACTGGAAACCGGAGGAGGTCGCGGGCACCACGCACGTGGTCCTGCGCGCGCGACCGGCGGACCTCGGCCTGGCCGAGCGCCTCGTGGTCGCGCTGCGCGCGGAGGTCCCGAGGCTTTTTCTGCCACGCGCGGTGCGCCTGGGTCGTGGGGAGGTCGTGCTGGAGGGCGATGCCTTCCACTTTCACGACGTGAGGCCCCCGATCCAGGTCCTGCGGGCACCCGACCTGGCCGAGGACCTGGCCGCGGCGGGGCTACCCGCGGACCCGAGCGACGAGGCGAGCGCATTCTTGCTGCTGGACCTGACCCGTCTTTACGGTGAGACCGCGGTGGACGCGGCCCTGTCCCGACCCTCCCTGTTCGAGGCCGCCCGCGCCCGTCTTCTGGCGGCGCGCTTCGAGTTCTTCAAGAAGCGGGCCGCGGAAGCGGAGGCCGTGCGGTTGTCGGACCTCCTGGCGCGCTGAAGCGGGCCGGTCCAAGGCCGTCGCGACGAACGACCGATCCTTGTTCCTCAAGTTCGCGCTCTTGAGGATTGACAGGATGCCTGTTTTCGGTGAACATATTGACCCGAATCGCGAGGGACGACGGTCCTCCGTTCCGGGGGCACCGTTCCCGGACGGGCGGACCGTCTGGACGTTTTCCGAATGACGGATCCAGCGCCGCGCTGGATCCGGGGAGAGGAGGCACCGATGAGGAATCGCATCGCAAGGACGGCTTCGGGGGTCGCCGCCGTCGCGCTCCTGTGCGCGGCGTGCGCCTCGTCCCAGGGACCGGCCACGCCCCCGCCCACGGGCGGGGAACCGAAAGTCACGGGCAAGGGGGACTGTCCCGACTGCGACCCGGGCGGCGGGAGCGCGTTCCAGCAGACCGGGATGGCGCCAAGGTTCTACCGGGTCGGAGACACGTTCTACGTGGCGTTTCGATTCGACCACCGCTCGGACATGGCCATGGCGGCCCCAGAGATCGCCCCGGACCGCAAGGTCGCGAGCGAGGTGTATCTGTTCCGGTACCGTGTGCTCGGGGTCACGAAGAACGTCTTCGACCGTGTCATGCGGGAGGTGGCCGAGATCGAGGTCACGCAGGCCACGCCCACGGAACACGCGGAACTGTTCGCGCCCGACCGGGTGGACGAGCACGAGCCGCGCCTGGTCTTCACCCTGAACGACCTCCTCGACCCCATCGAGGAAACCATTTTCAACGCCGAATATCCCGATGGATACACGGTCGAGGTCAACCACAAGTCCTCGCTGAACACCGGGTCGAGCATCTATCCCCACTCGATCCCGCGCATCCTCGTGCAGGGGAGCGGGTCCGCGGCCCCCGAGGTCCCCGCGGACCTCGCGGACATCCTCGCGGTCTTCGACCCCGGTTGGGCCTCCCGGACCTACGAGCGCTACGACTTCGACAACGGGGACGTGGTGTTCTGGGCGAGGGGCGACCTGTGGCCCTTCTTCATCCGGACGAGCCAGGGGGCGGGCGTCCTGATCCGCCAGGACCTGGCGCAGTGACGGGGAGGCGATGACATGAATACCAAGGGATGGCGCTTGCTGCTGGTCGTCGCGGGGTGGTCGCTGGTCGTCCCCGCGACTTCGTGGTCCAACCCCAACACCCGCTACGGGGAGGTCCTCTTCTCGAAACTCCCGCTGCGCGGGACCGTGTCGAAGGTCGTGTGGGTCGGGTCCTGGTGGGCTTACAAGCGGGACGGGATCGCCTACCGGTTGCACGACCCGGCCGTGACGGGCCTGTCGTGGTGGGGCGACGAGTACAAGAAGAAGACGGATCGCTTCGATGCGGACGATTCGGCCCTGTACTCGCCCGCCGAGAAACTCGACAAACTGCTCGGGCGCATCGGCAAGGTCGAGCGCGACAAGGTCAAGGCGTATCTGGCCGCGGTGCAAGAGAAGGACGCCGAGGTCGCGACCCTGATGAAGCGCCAGCAGGAACTCGTCTATCGCATCAACCGGATGCTCGCGGAGCACGAGAGCGACCCCTCGTGGGACTGGCGGGAAACCCCTGAAGGCAAGGAATATCTGGACAACAAGAAGAAGATCGAGGACACCCAGGAATCCCTGGCGGACAAGAAGTTCACGGTGGACACGGCCACGGAGTTCGAGATCCTGGAACACGGGCTCGGGCAGTTCGGGGTCGAGAACTGGTACGGGCACTGCAACGCCTGGGCCGCGGCCGCGGTCATGGAGCCGGAACCCCGGCGCGACGCGACGGTGGACGGCGTGACGCTGACCCCCGGCGACGTGAAGGGCCTGCTGACCGAGGCGTGGATGGAGTGCTCCTCGTCGTTCTACGGGTCGCGCAACGACTGGGACAAGGACGAGGAGGCGAAGAAAGGGGTGGACTTCCAGGACGTGACCCCCGCGGCCTTCCACATCTTCTTCGCGGACCAGATCGGCAACCGCGACAAGTCGTTCGTGATTGACCAGTGCACGGGCGCGGAGGTGTGGAACCAGCCGGTGAAGTCGTACCGGTTCAGCGTGAAGCCGCTCTATCAGGTGGTGGACGGGGTCGCCAAGCCCCAGGAGGTGGACGTCAAGTGGACGGACTACTCGAGCGGCGAGGGCCGGGTGAAGAGCCTGGGCCAGAAGTCGGTGTACCCGGTCCTCGTGACCGCGACCATCCACTGGATGCACGACGGGCTTCCGCACGAGACGCTGACCGTGCAGAACTACCGCGACGACATTGACGACGAGACCTACGCGACCGCGTACAAGATCCGCGAGATGTACGACGACCAGGTGGACTTGAGGACCCTGACCTACGTCCTGTGGCTGACCGCGCCGATGGACGACCCCAAGGCCGAGATCATCGGCGACGGGGAGTGGCAGGACGCGGACCTGGGCATCTACGCGCACCCGGACTTCATGTGGCAGCCCCTGTCCAATACGAACAACTATCGCGTTTACGAAAACGAATACGTTGATTACAAGTATCTTGCGTCCACCATCCTGCCGCAGTCCATCGCGTCACAGGATTCGCCGGCGACCGAGCCGGGGACGTACACGGCGACCGGTCTGCCCCTGGACATCCCGGACAACTCGCCGAGCGCCTGCGCCCGCGCGACCATTGCGGTTGCGCACGACCTGACCGTGTACAAGGCGTCGCTCGAACTGACGATCCGCCACACCTACATCGGGGACCTGCGCGTGCGCCTCTACTTGCCGGACGGGTCCTACCGGACCCTGAAGAACTACTGGATTGGCGGGAGCGCCGACGACATCGAGAAGACGTACTCGGTGAAGAAGGTCAAGGGCACGTCCGCCAAGGGCGACTGGGTGCTCGAGGTCTGCGACAATGCCTCGTCCGACACGGGGCGGATCGAGCGAGCGGTCCTGAAGATCACGCCCCAGGAGTGAGCCGCGTCTTGGCGGACGCGGGGCTCCTCGGTCCCGCAGGCGCGCGGGCGAGCAGGCAGCGTGAACCGGACACTTCCACGGCCCGTGGTGTCGTTCCTCGCCTGCCTGAGCGGAGCGGCGGTTGCCGCGGGTTGCGCCGGGACCGTGCCCGCCGAGGGCCGGGCCACGGACGTCCTGGAAGTACCGGTTGAGGCCCCGACAAAGGACTCCGACGCTCTGGACGAGTCCGGCGCAGAGGAATCCCCCGACGTGAACCTCCCGGGTCCGCCCCCGCGCATCGAGATCCTTTCCCCCGCGACCGGCACGTACGCCACCGACTGCCAGGCATCGTTTTCCGTTCGGGTCCGCATCGAATCGCCCGGCGGACCGCTCGCCGAGGTCGTCATTGCGGGCCAGGCCGGGGAGGCACGCGAGGGCGAGCAGGAGGTCGCCGCATCCCTGCTCCCCGGACTCAACGTAATCGAGGTCGTCGCGCGGACCGCGACCGGGGCGCGATCCGTCGAGCACCGCGCCGTGCTGTGCGGGGAGTACCGCCCGCCCTCCGAGGTCGTGGCCCACGCCGCGGACCTCTACCTGGGACGCGAGGCCCTGGCCGTGGTCGGCCAGGCCGCGGCGCGCCTGGTGGATGCGTCGGACCTCGGGGCCATCGCGCGCGGGATGAACCCCCTGTACCAGTCGTCGCTCGTGACCGTGATGGCCCAGGACGTGACCCTGTCCGCCGGGACCGAGGTGACGCTCAAGCCGGCCTGGGGCCTGATCGTGCTCGGCCTTGTGGTCCGGGACTTGGACGTGAGGGTGGTCGTGTCCCTTCTAGACCGTCCGGCGACGACCTGGCCTGTCCGGATCGCGAGCAACCGCCTGTCGGCCGACGGGATGGTCACCCTCGGCGCCCGTCCGGAGGGCGGCGTGACCGTCGGGCTCGCCGAGACGACCCTCGACCTCGGCGACCCGATCGTGACGATTGACGGGCTCGCGGACGACTTGCTCGCGGTGTTCCCGGACTATCGCGACACGATCCTTCAGACTCTCGAAGGATTCTTGGCCCGCTTCCTGGAGGACCAGGTGACCCGCGCCGTCGGGGCGGTGTTCGAGCGGCTCGCGGACCCCATTCCCATCGTCGTGTTCGACCGCGCCTTCGATTTGCGCTTCTCGGCGTCGGAGGCCGAGGTCACCCCGGATGGCGTCCGCGTGGGTTTCGACATCGGGATGGCCGGCCTGGATCCGGTTCCCCCACACGATTCCCCCGGCATCCTCGCGACGCCGGGCCAGGAGGAGTGGCCGGAGGTCCCGGGGGTCCGGCTGTCGCTCAAGGACGACCTCCTGAATGTCGTGTTCCACGAGGCGTGGAGGTCGGGTCTGCTCGACTTCACCGTGGACCAGGCGTTCCTGGACGCCCACAAGGTCGAGGTGGACCTGGTCGCGGGCTTTCTGGGCGGCGTCCTTTCCCTCCTGCCCGGGCCCCCGCTGGACCCGGAGACCCGCATCGCGGTGGACCTACGCGCGACCTTCCCGCCGGTCGCGTCGCTGGACCTGCCCGTCTCGGGAGGGGTGCGACTGGGGGTCGGCGACCTCACGATGGTCATCCGGCCGGATGGGGCGCTGGACCAGCCAGCGTTGCTCGTCATGACCACGACCGTTCGTCTCGACGGGGAGGTGGTCCCTTCCAGCGCCTGGACCGCCGGGTCCGCGGTCAGGGTGGATTTCCATGCCCTCGATCTGGCCCTGGACGTTCAGGACCCCGATGGGTCGTTGGCGGTGGTCGAGACCTATCTCGAGGAAACGACTTCCGGTCTGCTCCAGGCACTCGGTCCCACCGTGTCGGGGCTCCTCGGCTCCATCCCCCTCCCCTCCTTTGGGGGCTTCGCCGTGACAGGCCTCCACGTCGGGACGGACCGCGAGGATGGCGGGGTCCTGTTCGTCACCGGCGACCTGGTGGAGGTCGCGCCGTGACCTTGAATCCCCATGCGGTCGCCTGGCTGCTCGTGCTCGGCGGCTGGGCCTGCGGCTCCGCCTCGGGGCCTTTCCCCCCCCCGGACGCCAGCACCGACGTGGCCGGTGGGGACGCGGGACGCCTCTGCCAGGGGCCGGCCCAAGTCCGCGTCGTGGTGCTCGACGCCTGGGGCCGCCGCCTCCCCTCCTGGGAGGTCACGCTCGCGACCGGGGACCAGGTCCTTGAAACCGCGCGCGACCGTGACCCAGTCGCGATTCTGGAAGCACCGCTCCTCGTCACGGCCCGGGCGGACGGGTTTCTGCCGGCCACGGTCGAGGTGGGGCCCGACGCGGACCTGGCCCCGCGCGTGGTGTCAGGCCCCGCATGGACCGCCACCTCCCACGCGGCGACCGACCCCTGTCGCCTTTCATGCTTCGTTGGACTGGACCACGCGTGGTTCGCCTCGTCGGGCCGCCCGTTCCGCGACGGGAACCAGGTGGACCTCCTGATGGATGGCGAGGCGTTTTGGAGCGCGGTGCACGCGGACCTGTTGCGCGCGACCACGGACATCCGCATGAGCACCTGGTGGTGGCAGTCGGACTTCGAGTTGCTGCGTCCCCCGGGGCACGAGACCATGAGCGCGGAGGCGCGGCGCGCCAACACGGCCCTCGCCATCCTCGACCCCTCGCCCGCGTTCAAGCGCCTCCTGGTGAACCGGTTCGCGCCCGAGACCGCGACCGGGATGGCCTACCTCAACACGGACCCGGACATCCGCGCAAGAGGCGTCGCGGATCACGACGGCTTCGAGGTGGTCCTCCAGGGGAACGCGACCGAGGTCCCTCTGACCGGCACGTACGACGGCCCGGTCCCGGCGTGGTCGTTCGCGGAGAGGGTCGCGCGCAACCCGGAGTTCGCGGGCGAGGCGTGGCCCGGGGTCGCGCGCGGTGCCGAGGTCCTGACCGCCCTGGACGCGGCGTCGTATCACCAGAAGGCGTTTGTCGTGGACGGGCGCGTGGCCTACGTCAGCGGCATGAACGTCAAGAGCACGGACTGGGACACCTCGGACCACTTGGTCTTCGATTCCAGAAGGATGAAGTTCGACACGCCCGTTGCCGAGCGATTGCGCGTGCGGGACAAGAAGCAGTGGCCGGACCTGGGGCCGCGCAAGGACTACGGCATCCGCATCGAGGGGCCGGCGGCCTCCGACGTGGACGATGTCCTCTGGGTCCGCTGGGACCGGGCGCTGGCCGAGGGCGCGATGTACGCCGAGCACGCGACCCCGTTCCCCCGGCCGGTCCCGGTGGGGTCCTGGGACTTCTCGCCCGTGGTCGGCCACCCGCTCGTCCAGGTGGTCGCGACACTCCCTCCCCCCATCGAGGAGCAGTCCATCCTCGAGACGTGGACCAAGGCCCTGCGCAACGCGACCTCGTTCATCTATGTCGAGGACCAGTACTGGCGGATGCCCATCCTGCTCCCGACCCTCCTCGCGACCCTCGTGGAACGGCCCTGGGTCACCCTGATCGTGGTGACCAAGCCCGTGTCGCTCGCGGACGGGGCCAAGAAGTGGACCATCGAGATGGATCGCGCCCTGCGCAAGGCCGCCGGCGACCGGTATCTTCTGTTTCAATTGAAGAGTTTCGACGCGGTCCCTCGTCTCGAGCCGCCGGAAGACGGGGACGAGTCCGCGTCGTATTACTTCGTGGACATGGACGTGCACTCGAAGATGCTGATCGTGGACGACGAGTACCTGTCCGTGGGTTCCTGCAACAAGAACAATCGTGGGCTCCTGTACGAGGGCGAACTGAACGTGTCCGTGTTGGACCCCGACTGGGTGCGAGAGGCGAGGCGCCGCATCTACCGGAACCTGGTCGGGCCCGAGCGCGCCGCGGAGGTCGGCGATGACCCCGCCGCGAACGTCGCGCTGTTGCGCGACGTCGCGGAAAAGAACGCCTCGGTCGAGGCGTGGTGGCGCGAAAACGGCCCTTCTCTCGACGCGACCGGGGTCGCTGGGACCGCGCAGACGCATCGTCCCGACGGGTTCCTCTATCCGCTATCGTTCACGCCGGATTATCTGATCGAGGTCGGTCCGGACGTCTTCTGAAGGCGCGGCGATCGGGTTCCCCGTGCCCGCCTATGGACATGCGAGCGGCGCGCACACCCGGACCTTGCCGGTCCTAGAGGTCTCGAGCGGGGCGTCCACTTCCATGCACGTGACCCCACCTCCCCAGGCCGCGCAATCCCCGTCCGCCTCGCAGGTGGGCGCGCACCGGAAATCGTCCTGGTACGGCAACGTCGCCATGTTCGCGCATCTCAGCGAGGGGTCCGGGCAGTCCCGGTCGTCGTGGCAGGTCACGCAGTCATCCACCACGCGGCACTCGCGTACGCTCACCGGCTGAAGCGGCGGGTCCCGCGGCAGGACCACGCGCGCCACGCACCGGGCCGCCCCGCCCGCGAGCCCCTGACACGTTGCGTCCGCGTCGCACGGCGTCGTGCAGAACCCCACGCCCCGCACTGCGGTGGGCGCGCAGACCCCGGAACGACACCCCTGCCCTCCCCTGTCCGGGTCGCATGCCGCGCCGGTCTGGCCTCCCGCCTCGACCCGCACGCATCGGTACTCGACCCGGTCCTCGCCCCCCGGAACCCCGCTTCGCACCACGGCGCGGCACGTCTCGCCGGCCACTGCGCACGACCCGACCGGCTCGCACGGCTGAAGCGTGCTACCCTCGGACACGGGGATGCACCACGATACGTAGGCGTCGTCTGCGAGGTACACGGTCCCTGCCTGCGAAAATCGCACGGCCTCGCACAGGAACTTCGCCCCCTCCACCGGCAACGCCGCCGGACAATCCCCCGCGTCGCGACACACCGTGGAACACAGACCGGCGAAGACGCCCGTGTCGCCCAGACAGACGCGCGTGTCGCAGACCTGGCCCCACGCCGCCACGCCGCAGGCACTTCCCGGAGCGACGCTGCCAGCCGGCGGCTCCAGGCACCGCAACTCGACCGCCCCCGTCGCGGCCGGAATCCACGGCGTGCAGACTCCGGCCTCGCAGTCTTCCCGCACCTCGCACGGCGCCCACGACTCGCCGCCCCACACGCAGACGGGAACAGGGACCGGGACGTCCCAGGGGAACCCCTCGCCCGCGTCGAACTCGCGCAGCCCACACGCCGCGGGCGACCCACGACCACCCTCGACCCCCTTGCAGTCGTCCTCCCCGGCGCACATCGCCCCGCATCGTCCGTCGAGGCAGTACGCACGGTCCTGGCAAACGAGGTCCGGCCTCCCATCGCCCGGGTCGTCGTCGCAGGGGGCCCCGAGCGGCTGTCCCCCGCTCTCCCGTCGCGCGCACCGGCCCACGACGCTCGCCATGCCAGGGCCATCCGCCCGGGCCTCGTGCAGGCAGTAGAACCCCGGGTCCCCGCAGTCCGCGTCCCGGAGGCACTCGCGCGGGCCGCACGCCTGCACGATCATCGTGGCGCCTCCGGCTCCGGTCCCGGACGGCCACCCCAGGTCCCCCAGGACCACGTCCGGCCGGCAGACCCACGCGCTGCAATCCCCAGCGTCTTCGCACCGCCCACCCGCGCCGGAACACAGGCCGCTCCTTGCTTCGCACGACGCCCCCGGAGTCGCGCAATCCCCGTCCGACGTGCACGCCCGGGTGCACCCGTCCGCCGTGCACGCCCATGCCTCGCACCTCGTCGCCCGGCCCGTCAGCCCGTCGTATCCGCACGGCTCCGCGATCCCCGCGGCGCCGGCGGGCGCGGCCAGGCACCGGCGCTCGAGGTTGCCGAGCACCGGAAGGAAGCCGCACGTCTCTCCCTCCGGACACCCCTGGCCCTCGCAGGGCTCAAAGGACGCGACCGGGTAACACAGGCCCTCGGTCGCGCCTGGATCCACCAGGACGCACGCGAATCCCCTCCCGAAGAGGTCGGTCTGCCCCCCCGCGCAGTCGGTCACCGGCGTGTCCGGGTCCTCGATCCCGTCCGGGGCCATGAGGTCGGTCCCGTTGACGACCACGTCCTGCATCATGCGGCACGGGCGCGAGCAGAAGCCCGCCACGCACGGGCCTTGCAGGCACTGGTCGTGCAGACATCCCGGCCAGCGGGGGTTGGGGTAGGACCCCCCCGGATACGCCGCCGTCGGCAGACAGTCCTCCGTCGGGCCACATGGGGCCCCGAGCGCCTTCTGCACGGATTGCGACACGCACATCGAGCGGTCGTACGAACACGCGGTCCCCTCCGGGCAGACCCCGCAGACCCCTCCACACCCGTCCGGCCCGCACACCCGGCTCCAGCACTGCGGAACGCAGCCAGGGTCCCAGGTCCCCTCGCCGGAGGCGGAGCCACTTTCGCGGTCCCGCACATCCCGTGCGTCGCGCCCGTCCCAGTCCCCCGCATCCGCCGCGGCGTCCCCCGGGGCGTCCACCACGCCGCCCTCGGGGAAGACGACATCTCCTGGCCCCTTGGGAACGGACGGACACCCCAGCAGCCCCCCGAGGAAAATCACGACGCGGACCGACCAACCCATGGGTCCACCTCCGAGCAGAGACCTTACCAGTTCGGGCCTTCACGCCGCAACGGGGGCATCAAGCGACTGGACGGCGAAGGGCACCGGGGTCACCGGATCAGCAGGACCCGGGTACGGTCCGCGACCTGCTCTCCGACGCAGAGCCACAACTCCCCCTGGAACACCACGATGCTGTGGTACGACAGGCGGGACCGGTCGGGTCGAAGGTAGAGGACGGCTTCCTCGTGGTTCCCGGCCCTCTGGACGGCCGCGTGCAGTGCCGCGTCGTCCATCGCCAGGTCCTCGCGGCGGAAGGTCTCGGACAAGGGCAACCGGAGCACGTGCCGGACCAGGTTGCGCGCCGACGTCTCGTCCAGACTGGCCCGGACCACGGTTCTGACGAGCCGCTCCTCGAGCCCCGGAGGGGGATCCACGCCGCCCAGCGGGTCGTTCGGGTCGAAGACTCCGAACTCGTGTCGCAGGTACTTGCGAACGCGGGCGGCCTCGACCTGGATCACGGACGCCACGGCGAGGGTCTGGAACCCCACGTCGCCGCCGACCGCGTCTGCGGCCTCCCCGACGATCGTCCCGAACAACGCGACCAGGGTCGGGTCCAGGGCCGTCCCCGCGACCCGGTTCAGCACGTCGAGGGCCCGGCCGGGCGGAAGGCCCTTGCCATCCTGGTGGTACGCCCGGTTCGACGCGACGGCATCGAATACGTCCGCCACCGACGTGATGCGGGCCTCGATGGGGATGCCGAGCCCGGACAGGTCCCCGGCGGGATACCCGCCCCCATCGAATCGCTTGTGGTGCCACAGGATCACGTCCCGATTCACGAACTCCGGGCTTACCGGCGCGCTCATCGCCCCGATCTCCGGGTGACGCCGGATCAACTCCCACTCGTGTTCGTCGAGTTTCCCCGGCTTATTGAGGATGGACGCGGGGACCATCAGTTTCCCGTAGTCGTGCAGCAACGCCGAGATCTCCAGCCGCCGCAGCCGCCTGTGGTCGAAACCGGGGAGTCGCATGGCCAGGAGCAACGCCCACTGGGCAACGCGCACGCCGTGCTCGTGGGTCTGTGGGTCGTGGGCCTCGACGCGCTGCCGCGCTTCCTGGGCGAGGGCGAGGGCCTCCCGGAACCGTTGCTCATCACGGTCGGTCCACAGGGAATCCTTCTGTCCGGCGCGGTCCAGGAGTCGGTTCGAGATGTTTCGGTTCATTGTCCCCCGTTTCAGGCCGGCTCCGGTCGGCCTTTCCGATGGTCCATCGGCCGGCGCCCTCTCGTTGTTTACCCCCGGTCGGCCACTTCTGGCATGATCCGCCCATGGCGAGCC
Organism: Deltaproteobacteria bacterium; assembly: GCA_037442805.1. Taxonomy (GTDB): domain Bacteria; phylum Myxococcota_A; class UBA9042; order DTJE01; family DTJE01; genus DYKK01. The sequence continues at coordinate 35,544 of JBBIPO010000006.1, read as the reverse complement.
CGTTCAGACTCGGGTGCGTGATGCCGGTCGTGGCGGTCCTCCTCGCGGGGACGCTGATGTGCCGTGGCGGCGCGGGCCGCGGGACATGCCCCGCCGGGGCCCGGTTCTGCGATGGAGACCTCCTGCGCGAATGCCTTTCCGACGGCGTATCGTCCCGGGTGATCGTGGATTGCGCCCCGGAGGCGTCCTGCCAGGACGGCCGGTGCGTGCCGTTCCAGATCACCGCGGACCTGGGGGAGTTCCCTTCGGACGTCGGGAGCCGCGACACTCCGGTGGACCCTCAGGACCCGGGGACGGCGGACCCGGCGCACGAACCGACGACCGGGAACGAGCCCATGCCGGACTTGCCCGCGGACGACGCGAGCGGCCCCGAGGACCCGGCGTCCGCGCCGAAGGACTCGCCCGGCGAGGACGGGCCGCCTGACGCATGGTGGGACAAGGGCAGCCCCCCGGACCTGGACGCGGACCCACGACCCGATGTCACTGAGGCGACGCAGGACCTCGCGGGAGACGACTCTGGCGAGGTCCGGGAGGTCTCGTGGGTCGGGTGCAACAACGGCCTCCTGGACCCTGGAGAGGAATGCGACGGCCCGCACCTGGGCGAAACGACCTGCGAGTCGCTCGGTTACGGCCCCGGCACCCTGTCCTGCCGGTCGGACTGCACCCTGGACACCCTCCTGTGCGGTCCCGATTCCCACCGCCTGACCTACGACGCGGTCCCCAACGCCTGGTTTCGGGACGACTTCGTGGACGTCGCCTGGCACCCCGAGGGTCGCTACGCCGTGCTGCTGAACCGTCTGGGGGCCGTGGTCCGCTTCGACCCGGACGCCGAGCCCATGCAGGCCCTCGCCTCCATCGGGTCCACGGGGGCGGTCACCCCGACCCGCGTGGCCTTCCATCCCACGGGCGACGCCTTCGTCGTGGGCCACGACCCGGCAGGGGTGGGGCACGTGTTCCGGGTGGCCGACGGAAGCCAGTCCCTCGTGGAACTCGAGGACGCCCGCCAGCCGGCCCGCTTCGTGTCCATCCGGTTCGACGAGTCCGCCCAAAACGCAATCATTGTGGGCCAGTCAGGTAGTTACAATGTAAACTATCTTTGCCTGTTCGACCCGATCACCGGGACCACCACGAACTTCAAGGGCTACAACGCCTCCGCCGGCGTGTCGGACGTGGTCTGGGTCCCGGCGGGGCTCCTGCCGGCCGGTCCCGCGGCCCTCCTCGTGCACGGGTGGAACGGCGTGGACGCGAAGTTGTGGTACCTCGTCAGCCACGAGGTCGTGCCCACGCCGGGGAGCCTCGGCGGGTTCGGAAACATGGGGCGCGCGGCTTGGCGACCGGGTGGCGGGTACGGCCTCGTGTCCGGGACGTCGTCCAATGTCCTGTACGTGTTCGACGGGACGTGGAGCAAGGCGTACCTGACCGAGACCGGGAGCGGCATCCTCGACGTGGCCTTCCGGCCCGATGGACGGCGGGCCCTGGTCCTCGGCCAGCCCTACGGGTTCCCGGTGACCTATCACCTCGTGGAGCATCGTCCGAAGGGAGCGGCCTTCTCCGCGAGCGACTTCGTGGCGCAGCACATCGCGAACTGGGGGACCGCGCCGTTCTTCGCGAACTCGAGCACCCACCTCCTGGCCGCCGCCTTCCGACCTGGCGTCCGGTGCGACGAGGGCCTGATCGTCGGCCAGGACCCGAGCCCCTCGTGGGACCCCTCGTTCGGGGTCGTTGTGCGCTTCCGGGACACGGACCAGATGGACTGCCCGTAGGCCAGGGTGCGCCGCGTCTTTCCGGCAACGAGGGCACGAGGCAGCACGGTCTCATGCGGCCGCGAGCCCGCGGACCCACCGGGCCCAGCGCGGACCCAGGCGCTCCCAGGCATGACGCGAGGCGGCATCCAGGGCCCCGCGACGCAATCTGGACCGCAACGCCGCGTCGCCACGGAACGCCTCGACCGCGCGCACCAGACCCTCCACGTCCTCTGGCGGAAACAGGACACCACCGCCGTGCCGCCGGACCGACTCCCCGAGCCCCCCCGTGTCCGCGGCCAGGACCGGCAGACCGCACGCCCACGCCTCGAACAGGACCCTCGGCAGGCCCTCCGCCCGCCCGGACCACCCCGTCCTGGAAGGGATCACGAGCGCGTCGTGCAGCGCCATCTCGGCTCTCGCCCGCTCGGAGTCGCACTCGCCCAGGAACCGCACGCCCGGGCCAGCAGCGCCCTCCAAGCGCGCCCGTTCCGGGCCGTCCCCGACCACGGTCCAACGAATGGGCGGGCCCCCGGCCATCCGAGCGGCTGCGCGCACCAGCAGGTCCGCGCCCTTCCCGGGCACCAGCCGGCCCACGAACAGGAGCCGCAAGGGACGACCATCCAGTGGGCGCGGTTCCGCGCTCGCCCGCAGATCAATGCCCAGGGGCAGGACCTCGACGCGCCCCCCCACTCCCCCCCGCGCCTCGACCTCGCCGCGCACCGACTCCGACACGCACGCGACCGACGCGGCGCGGGTCACCACGGACCGCACGAGCCACGAGGGGACTGGCCACGGTGGCCCGGAGTGCGCCACGACCCCGAACGGACGCCCGGCCCATCGCGAAACCACGGCCCCGACCAGCCCCATCGGCAGGAGCCAGTGCGCCACCACCACGTCCGCGAGGGCCGCGTGAACGCGGGCCTCCAGGGCATAGGCCCCCAGGAACGGCGCGAGATTCACCCATGCGACCGGGTCGCGCCGGAGGTTCGCCGCGAGCCCCACGCCGTGGAACCCCCGGGCGCGCGTGGGCAACCACGACGGCAGCCACAGGGTCACGGGGTCCCCCTCCCGGACGACGGGCGGGCGGAACAGACCCGGGGGCCTCGGGGCCGCGACCGTCACGCGCAGTCCCTCGCGTGCCAGGGCCCGGCCCAGGTCGCGCACGAACCCCCCGCGCCAGTCCCCCTCGCGACACGGATACGAACTCGTGAGCATCAGGACGCGCATGGCTCCCCTGGCCCCGACCTCCTCGCCCGCGCCCACGCGACGGCCCGCACCGCGAGGCCCCTCGCGATCACCAACGGATAGACCCAGAGGGCCACGACCGGCCGGATGCGCGACGGTTCGCCGGCATAGATCGGGCGGACCGTGACCTGCGCGACCCGTCCCCCGGCCCCGACGACCGCGGCGAGCAGGTCGTTCGGAAACCCGTACCGAGGATAGACCCAGTCGAGAGGAAGGCGCTCCAGAAGGCCGAGGTCGAGGGCCGAATACCCGCACTGGGAGTCCATCAGGTCCCAGCGCCCGGTCACGAGCCGGGTCAGAAAGGTCAACCCGAGGTTGCCGAGCCGGCGAACGAGCGGCATGACCCGCGGGCAGTCGGGATGGGACAGACGGTCCCCGGTCACGTAGTCGGCGCGGCCCTCCAGGACCGGGGCGACCACGTTGGCGAGGTCGTCCGGGTCCATCTGCCCGTCCGCCGCCATGACCGCCGCGACCCGGGCCCCGAGCCGCCGCGCCTCCCGATAGCCGGTCAGGATCGCGGCCCCGACCCCGAGGTTCCGGTCGTGGCGGACCACGACTACGGGGGGCAAAGCGGGCGGCAGGCGGACCGGGGTCGCGGACCCGTCGTCCACCACGATGCGGACCGTGACCCACTCCGGGACGCGGGACAGGGTGCGCGAGAGCCTGCCGTCGGCCTCGTAGGCCGGGATGACCACGGCGACTCCGCTGTCCCCTGGCCTCCGCGCGCCCATTCAAAACTCGAAGGCGATCCCGAACAGGAAGGTGCGCGAGGACAGGTCAAGACTGTGGGAAGACCCGAAGTCGTTGACCCAGGACAGGACGTATTCCGCGAACAGATAGGTGTTGTTGACGCCGACGTCGGCGTCGAAGGTCTGGGCCATGTCCGGGGACAGGAAGTCCATGTGGAACGCGAGGCCGAACGTGACGTGTCCCCCGAAGGTCCCGCCCTGCCCCACGGACCCGTCCCTGGCCCGGGCCACGCTCCCCACCGCGTTGGTGATCCACCAGAGGTAGTAATCGAACCCGGCCTTGACGTGAGGCACGAACGGAATGCGGAAAGCCTGCGCCAGATAATCGAAGCGATAGACCGCCGACAAGGACAGCGGGACCAGGTGGAACGTCGTCGAATCGTTGGACGCCTGCCCGTCCGCGAGTCGCGCCTTTCCCTTGTCCCGCGCGTACCCGAGCGATGCCCCGACCGCGACCACCCCGACGCGATTGTAGAACTCGTACTCGTACTCGACCTGCGTCATCAGGACGCTCCCGCCCCCCATGACGTCCTTGTACGGGCTGGCCTGGCCCCTAAACTCCGAATCAATGGAGGGACGGAACGGACCGAACTTGATTTCGAGGACCATGTCCCGCGGCGATTCGGCCCACGTCCGACCGGCGACGAGCAGGGCGACCACGAACCCGGAAAACGCGAGAGATGGTTTCACAGCCGCCTCCGTCATCGCGCGTCCCCGCCCTCTGGAACAAACAGGCGCGCCGCCTGCACCAGGGGCCACAGGAGGCCCCGGGTCGCGGCCTTTAGGTCGTCGCGCCCCTCGATCGCTCGCGCCAGCGCCGGACTCAGCGCGTAGTAAAGCGTCACGAACGACCGGCCGACCCAGGAACGCATCAGGACCCGGTCCCGGAACTGGCGAAGGGTCACGACGTCCCGGGCCATCGGGCTCCCGTACGCCGCGGTGGCGATGAAGCAGAACCCCCCGGATTCGCGGCCTCCTGCCTCCTTGTAATATTCGAACAAGTCGTACGACGGCACCGGCATCGCGCTCGTCACCGCGGACAGTGGGCTCTCGTTGTCGTTCTCGTCCACGGCGACGACGCCGAACCAGTACTCGACGCCGTTGTCGAGCCCTGACACCCGGTAGGATTTTCCGGTGACCGCGTCCGACCGGCTGGCCTCGGAGCGGTTCGAGTCATCGAAGGGGCTCGCGCTCCAGTAGACCCGGTACCGGAGGCCCGTCTCGTCCGCGTTGGCTGAGTCCGTCCACGTGACGAGGACGTTCTGGTCCCCCTCCTTCGGCTCGTCCATGGTCGGGGCCTTCGGGGGCTGGAGGTCCACGCGAAACGCGATGGTCTGCGAACTGACGATCCCCGCTTCGTCCAGCATGATATAGATGTTCGTGACCTTGTCCGTGCCCGCGTTGCAATCCCCGCCCATCAACGGGTCCAGAGGCACGGAAAACTTCACGTTGGTATAAGTCTCGAGCGTTTTTTCGGACACCAGAAATTCTTCGTAGCATGATCCACCGAGGTCGCTCAGGCTCGACGTGGAGCACGAGCCCCCCGGCTTGCTCATCTTCACCGCGTACTTCGTCCCGGACGTGGGGACGCGGGTCAGCGACCACATGATCTCGATGGAACTGCCTGTGTACGCCTTGCAGTCCTCGATGTTGATCCGGTGGTCGCTCGATGCTGACGTCTTTCCGATGCGGTCGTTCAAGTCCACGCCGCCGACCGGGTCGATTCCATTGAACTGGAACCCGCTGATGTCGGCGAGGAGGGGACGCGTGACCACGACCAGTCCGACCGCGAACATCCCTCGGACCCACAGGCCCCATCGGGTCTTTCTGCTATCGCTCACGAATGACGACCTCCGATTCAAGGTCCAGGCGCGGCTCCGGCGGTCTGGCCAAGCAATGATCGTGCCACGGCGCGAACCCTCTCGCGCGCGCCAGGCGTGGGCCGCTCGCCGATGCGACCGCCCGATGGACCGCCCCCCGCGTGTCATTTTGTCCACGCATCCCTCGTGCGTCCGGCCAAACGGTCATCCTCCCCGTTCGAGCACCTCCGCGATCTGGACCGCGTTCAGGGCCGCGCCCTTCCGCAGGTTGTCCGCGCAGACCCACAGGGCCACCCCGTTCTCGACGCTGGCGTCCCGCCGGATGCGCCCGACGAACACCTCGTCGCGCCCGGACGCGAGCAGCGGCATGGGATACGCGGCCTCGGCCGGGTCGTCGTACACTACGAGGCCCGGGGCCGCGGCCAGGACCTCGCGCACGGCCTGGGGCGAACACGGACGCTCGGTCTCAACGTACACGGCCTCGGAATGCCCGTTCATCACCGGCACGCGGACCGCCGTCACCACGATGCGCAGGTCTGGCAACCCCATGATCTTGCGCGATTCCCGGACGACCTTGGCCTCCTCGCGCGTCGAGCCGTCCTCTTCGAAGACGTCAATGTGGGGCAGTACGTTGAAGGCAATCTGGTGGGGGAACTTCTCGATCCGCACCGGCCTCTGGTTCAGGAGGGCCACGCACTGGGACATCAGTTCTTCCATCGCCTTGTGGCCCGCGCCGCTCACGGCCTGGTAGGTCGAGACCACGACCCGCCGCAGCCCGAAGGCCCGGTGAATCGGCCACAGAACCACGACCAGCTGGATGGTCGAGCAGTTCGGGTTCGCGATGATTCCGCGATGCCGGCGTGCCGCCTCCGGGTTCACCTCGGGGACGACCAGGGGGACGTCGGGTTCCATCCGGAAGGCGCTCGAGTTGTCCACGACCACGGCCCCGGCGGCCACGGCGCGCGGCGCGAACTCCCGGCTGACCGCGGCCCCGGGCGACGACAGGACGAGATCCACCCCCTTGAAGTCCGCCTGGGCCAGGTTCTGGACGACCACCTCCCGTCCCCGAAACAACAGCGCCTCGCCCGCGGAACGGCCCGACGCGTACAGCCGCACTTCCGAGACGGGAAACTGCCGCTCCTCGAGGATCAGAAGGAACTCGCGACCGACGACGCCCGTGGCCCCGACCACGGCCACGACGAGCTCCCTGGACCCCATGCCGACCTCCGACCGCGGACTCCCGCCGCGAAAACGCGCCGATTGTAGCCGATGACCGCCCGCGACGAAACCTTCAGGGTGAGGTCGGCAGGACCTCCACGGCGGGGAGCCCGAATCCCGCCCCGCCCTGGTCGGAACCGTCCTCGAAGTCCGCGCGGGTCCGCGTGTCCGGGACGATCACGGCGAAGCGACCTCCGGGCCCGGTGATCGCGGTGCCCGCGGTCTGGACGGCCGATCCGAACACCGTGCCCACGAAGGTCGGCGCCCCGTCCGCCTGTTCCACTTCGAAGACGAGCTGGACCTCGGCCCCCACCACGAGAGCCCCCGTGCCCCCGGCGAAAACGCTCCCCCGCACCAGGGCCCCGCCCACCAGTCGCACCGTGACCTGGGCGTCGCCGCCGCTCAGGTCCACCTCCGGCTGTCCGAACCGCGCAAGCCCGGTGGAGGCCGGCGGGATCACAGTCATCGCGTACACGCCGGGGTCCAGGACCATCTCGAACACCCCGTCGTCCGCGGTCACCGCGCTCGCCGTGACCTCGTACGACGCGAGCGCGGTCCCCTCGAAGGCTGTGATCCGATGGCTCTGGAGGGTCACGACCGCGCCCGAGACGGGCGCACCATCGTCGTCCCGCACGACTCGACCTACGACCCTCGCGCGCCGGGACAAAGGGACATGGAACACGGTCGTGTCCTGGTTCGCCGACAGGTCGAGCGTGCTCATGCGGGCCGCGTAAGGGGACCCCTCCGGTGGGAGCACCGCGAGGGCGTACACGCCCTCGAGCAACGACAGCCTCGCGACCCCGTCCCCGCCGGTCACCGAATACCCGGAGGCCGTTCCGCCGCCAGCCTGACCGTCGGCCTCGACCCGCGCCTGAGGGACAGGGAGCAGGGCCTGGCCCTCCACGGCGAAGACCTGGACCAGGACCTCGCGCAGGGGCGGAACGGGACCGACGACGAACCTCGGCGTCGCCTCGGACATCAGTTCCTGGACCCCGCTCGCGTATACGAACTCCCGCACGGGAAACGGCGGCAGCCCCTTGCCGGGCTCGACCCTCAAGGTCAGGGGCCCCGCGCCGGGCGGCGCGACGACCCGGAACACGCCCTTGTCGTCCGTGACCGCCGTGGTCCCCTTCATCCCCACGCCCACCGTCGAGACCCTCGCCCCCCGCACCGGTTCCGTCCCGGCCTCGTCGAGGGTCACCACGCCCACCACCGAGGCCGCGAGGTACTCGTGTTTCGAGGGAATCAGGACCTGGAACCCGGACTCGGACTGCGAGAATTGCGCGGAAAACGTGTAGGTCGGGAGTTGCGCGAGCGCGCCTCTCGCCGGGTCGTCGGAGGGGATGAAGGTCACCGCGTACGACAGTCCAGGGATCAGGCGCAGGGAAAACGTCCAGTCTTCGCCCACCTTCTGTCGGGCCTGAACGGAGGCCTCGGACCGGAAGGGGACCCCTGGAACGAGGCCATCCGCCGTGGCGACCAGGAGCCCCCCGACAGGTTCGAGGGTCCCGGATGCCGCCTCCCCGGCCACGCCGTCCAGTTCCGGCATGAACGCCACGATGCCCCGGACCACGACCGGCTCCGTCACGGTCAGGTCCAGGGTCCCCCCGGCCGCCACGCTCACGCCCGCGAACTGGTCCGCGATCAGGTCGCTCCCCGCGGGGGGGGTCACGATCACGGAGTACGTCAGGCCCTCGTGCGCGAGTGGCCAGCACATCCCATCGGCGCAGCCTTTCCCGGGTCCACAGTCGGCGTCGGCCGTGCACCCCACGGCCTTCGGTGCGCCCGCGCTCGCCCCGGGCGCGGCCGCGTCCTGGTCCGCCGGCAAGGCCCCGGTCCCACCGGGTCCACCCCCGCCCGAGCAGGCGGCAACCGTCGCCAGGAACCAGGCCAGGACCCCTGTCGCCCTTGTCACGGACATGCCAGCCGATTCTCCAGCCACCAGGCCACGTACGCGTGCCCTCCGGTCACGGTCCGCCCCTTCTCGACATCGATCCGGACCTCCCCGTCGGTCACGATCAACTCCAGCAGGTGATAGGTATCCGTTTCGAGATATTTCTTGAACAAACCGCATGGGTTCACCGTCAGTTTCTGGTTCGCCCCGCGGCCGGGGAAATAAAACGGCCCGTAGCACTGGCCCGGCTCGCAGTTCTGGGGCCAATCCAGAAACCAGACGTACTGGAGCGTCTCCACGTCGTCGTCCGGGTCCGTCACCGCCCCCTCGACCGAGAAGGCCTGCGGCTGGTTGGTCAGGACGACGGCCTGGTCCGGGGACGGACTGACCAGGGCCCTCTCGATGGTGGGAGGAAATCGGCTCTCCGGTTTCTCGCGGATGTCGGGCGACCATAGGCACCCCGCGCCTGCCCATGCCGCGAGTACGGCCAGCCAGGACCATCCTCCGAGCCGGTCCGCCCGCGCCCCGGCCGCCCGCGTCCCCGCGCGCGGCCGGACTCCGCGGCGGATCGTCTGCAAGGGCCGTACCAGAGCAGGGAAGCCGATAACTACCGGAAATGATGGAGATCCTGGGCAACCGCCCCGCCAGCCCGCCCCGCACCCTTGTCGAGACCCGGACTTCCGTGTCATGGATTCCGTCAGAGGTCCCGCCCTGCCTCTCGCTCGCGTTCCAGGTAGCGGAAGATCGTCCTGGGGTCCACCCCGAGGTCCCGGGCCGTCTTCGTGCGATTGCCGTGGTTGCGCCGCAGCGCCGACAGCACGTACTCCCGCTCGAAGCGCTCGCGGGCCACGACCAGGGGGAGGACCTCCTCCTCGGCACCGTCCCGCTCGGGCAGTTCCAGGTTCGCCAGCCGGATCTGCGGGCGGTCCGCGAAGAGGACCGCCTTGCGCAGGCGGTTCTCGAGTTCCCGGATGTTGCCCGGCCAGCGGTACTTCTTCATGGCCTGCATCGCCTCGGGCGTGAAGCCACGGGCCGGCGATTCGAGTTCCCTGGCGAAGCGGTTCAGGAAGTACTGGGCGAGAATCTCGATGTCGTCGCCGCGCTCGCGCAGAGGGGGGAGCGTGACGGACACGACGCAGACGCGGTAGTACAGGTCTTCCCGGAACCGGGCGGCTCGTACCTCGGCCTGCAGGTCCTTGTTGGTCGCCGCGACGATGCGCACGTCCACGCGCTCCGGGCGATTGCTCCCCACGCGGCAGACCTGCCCGTCCTGGAGGACGCGCAGCAGTTTCACCTGGAGGGGCATTGGGAGCTCGCCAATCTCGTCCAGGAACAGGGTCCCTCCCGTGGCCGCCTGAAACTTGCCGATGGTCGTGGACACGGCCCCGGTAAAGGCCCCGCGCACGTGGCCGAACAACTCGCTCTCGAGGAGGTTGTCGGGGATCGCGCCGCAGTTGATCGCCACGAACGGACCGTCCGAGCGCGGGCTACGGGCGTGGATCTCGCGGGCGACCAGTTCCTTGCCGGTCCCGGTCTCGCCCAGGATCAGGACCGGGACGTCGGTCGGGGCCACGCGCCGGATGCGGTTGAAGACCTCCTGCATCCCCGGGCACGACCCGATCAGCGAGCCGAAGCGCGATGCCTTCAGATCCTCTTTGAGTCGGGCGTTGTCCCGCTCGAGGGACTCAAGGAACTGGACGTGCTGGACGATCACGGCCGCCTGGGCCGCATAGACCATCAGCGTCTTCAGCATCACGTGGTCGAAGAGGTCCAGGAAGCGGTCCGTCCCGAGGTAGAGGACGCCCAGGGTCTCGCCGCCGACCTTGAGGGGCACGCACATGACCGAGGCCAGGCGCAGGTTGATCACCGAGGTGCACCCCGAGAACTCCTTGTTGTGAAGCGCGTCGGAAACGAGTTGCGGCTGCCCGTCCTTGAGCGCCTTCTGCACGATGCTCTCGGAGAAGAGCGCCTCGTCTTCGGGAAGGTCCTTGCGGTCCACATTGCGGGCGACCTTCACGCGCGGCTCGCCCTGCTCCACGAAGATCAGGAGACCCTTCGACGCCTTCGTGAGGGCGAGCGTCTCGTCGAGCAGGACCTCGAGCACCCGGTCAAGGTCCCGGGTCTCCATCAGGCGCCGACTGAAGTCGCACAGGGACTCGAGTTGCGAGAACGCTAGCCGTTCGGACACGTCGCGGGCCTCGAGCGGAAGGTCGTCGGAGGCGTACAGGAGCGTCACCGCACCCACGCGCAGGACGTCCCACACCTGGAGCCGCGCCTGCTTGACCTTGCGGCCATTCACCAGGACTTCTGCATCCCGGTCCAGGGGCATGACGACGTGGACGCTGCCCTCGAGGCGGATCTCGGCGTGCAGGGGGCGAATCCCCGCTCCCTTGAGCGGGATGTCGCACGCCTCGTCGCTCCCCACCGTGGTCGTCTGCCGGAACAGCGGATGGCGTCTGGGAGGTCGGTCCCCGGAAAGCACTACGATCTGGGCCACTTGTCACCTCTCAAGAATCGCGGGCCAGGTCCGTCGCAGTGGCGGGGGCGGTGTCCGTGACCGGGTTCCGCGAGCAGGTCCAGGTCCGCCCAGGCGCCGTGCCGGACCCCGGACCCTGGAACCCCGACCCCGGATCCCCACCGCGGGCCTTTGGCTCTCGTTCCCCATGGTCCCCTCTTCCTACCTCCCCACCCGGATGCACACGGAAGCCCCCGCCCACGGTCCAGGTCCCCTTGCGCCTTCTCCCCCTGCGGGCGCGGCCGGGCACGGCACCATCTCGACGGACCGCGTCTCGGGCTCCAGGTGAAGGGCCGCATCGAGCACCCCCCAGATGGCGAGACCCGCCAGGACCCCGAGGGAGGCGTACTGCACCACCCGCAGGGTCCGCGCCGTCCGCGCGCTCCCCGCAGAATAGTACCCGTCCGCCCCCCGGAGGCGCTCCGCCGCCACGTAGGACCCGACGTTGGTCCCCAGCGCCAGCACCTCTCCCGTCAGAAAGAGGGCGCCTTTGACCGTGTCCCCGTTCTGGAACTGCCCCACCCCGAAGGGGATGAAGGACACCCACCGCGACCGCCAAACCACGGTCTCTTTCGGAACTAGGCATTCCGACTTCCGGTCGTCGCGCTTCTCCTCTTCCTCTAGGTCGATCACGTGGAGTTCCGCGAGCCTCGCCCTCAGGCGGTCCAGGCGCTCGATGAGGTCCGCCGGGTAGTAGAACGGGTCGAGCCGGTGATGGGGGGCCAGGATGAGGAGGGCGGTGAACTCCTCCTCCATTCGCTTCTCGTTGCCGAGCCAGTAGTAGCACGCCCCGAGGTACTCGCGGGCCTTGAGCACGTCATCCGGGCTCGTGAGCAAGACCTCGGGGTGCAAGAGGCGATACAGCGCCGCCTCGGCCGCGGCGTAGTCCTGGAAGCGGAAAACGTTTTCGGCCTCGCGCAGGCGCTGTTCCGGGGTCCGGGAGGGCTCGGGGGTCTGCGCCCACGCGTACGCGCCGGGCGGCACCGCCGCGAGCCCCACGAGAATGACCCGCGCCACCCGCGCGATCCGACCCGTTCCGCCGGTGCCCCTCACGGCCGGTCCTCACGAGGACGCCGCGAGATTAGCACACCCGCCCCCGTTGGGGTAGCGCGCCACCCGGCTTCGCCTCGTGGCGACTTCCGCCTTGCGACAAGCCCCGTCTGTTTGCGACAATTCTATGCGTGGGCCGGAACAAGTACCTCCAGTTCGGCATCCTGTGGGCGGTCGTGGGTCTTGCCGTCCTGGTGGTTGACCATGTGGTGGGGCTGGAATGGTTTTCGGTCCGCGTGGCCGGGGTCCCCGTGTCGCTCGGCTGGCTCGTCCTGGTCCTCGCCGGGCTGAACCTGCACCTGCATCGGGCCGTGCAGGCCCAGTTGCGCCTGACGCCCGCCGAGATCGTCGAGTACGCGGACCGCCTCGAGGCCGCGATGCCCGACATCATCGCCATGGTGGGCCGCAAGGTCCGCGCCGGTGAGATCGCGGACCGGCTGCTCGAGCGCCACGCGATCCCGCGCCTCGTTACCTTGAAGTTCTTGATCGCCCTGGGCGATGCCCGGAAAGGTCGGTCACCGGATTCAGGCCTCCGCCGCGCAGCGGCGAGGGACCTTGACGCACGAGGTCCTCTCGACTAGGATTCCTGCGCCTGACGGGTGTGGCTCGTTGGCAAGTCGGGGGGGGAACGCGGGTGGAACGGACCAGCGGAGATCGGACGGACGAGGCGGCGATGGCCGTGGCCCTCGAGGAGGCGGAGGCGGCGGCCGCCGGAGACCCGCCCGACGTCCCGGTCGGGGCCGTCGTGGTGATCGGCGGTCAGGTCGTGGGCCGAGGGCGGAACCGGGTGGAGGCCGAGGGCGACCCGACGCTCCACGCGGAGATGGTCGCCATCCGGGCCGCGACCCGGGCCGTGGGCCGGACGCGGCTCGAGGACGCGACGCTCTACGTCACGCTGGAGCCGTGCCTGCAATGCGCAGGGGCCATCGTGCTCGCCCGGATCGCGAGGGTCGTCTACGGGTGCGACGACCCCAAGGCCGGGGCCGTCACGAGCCTGTACAGCGCGCTCGGCGACCCCCGCCTGAACCACCGATGCCGCGTGACGCGCGGGGTCCTGGCCGAGGAGGCCGCGCGCCTGCTGCGGGATTTCTTCGCGCGGTTGCGGCGGGCGTGACCGGTTCTTTGCACGTTCTTGCGCCGGAGAGATGACCGAGCGGTCGAAGGTGCAGCACTGGAAATGCTGTGTACGCGCAAGCGTACCGGGGGTTCGAATCCCCCTCTCTCCGCCGGAGGCCGGGGCGGTCTCGGACCCGGCGTGAATCTTTGCGCCTTGGAGAGATGGCCGAGCGGTCGAAGGCGGCGGTCTCGAAAACCGCTGTGGGGGCAACTCCACCGGGGGTTCGAATCCCTCTCTCTCCGCCACGGATGTTTCTTGAAACTGGACGATGCCCCGGACGCCAGTCGTGGCCGGTGTGTTCTACGAGGACGAGCCGGAGGCGCTCGAGGCCCGGGTGCGTTCGCTGCTCGGAGAGTCCGGCGTGGAACCGGCAGACACCGCCCCGGGCGGGGACGTCGTGGCCATCGTGGTGCCGCATGCCGGGTACGCCTATTCGGGCGGGATCGCCGGCCGCACGTATGCCCGCGTTTCCGTACCGGAACGGGTCGTGATCCTCGCTCCGAACCACACGGGGCTCGGGGCCCCCGCCGCGGTGGGACTGGACTCCCCGTGGGAGACGCCCCTCGGCCTGGTCCCGGTGGACCAGGACCTGGCGCGCACCCTGATGCGTGCCTGTCCCGACCTGGCAGCGGACGACCTCGCGCACGTGGAAGAACACGCGGTCGAAGTCCACTTGCCCTTCCTGCGGGTCAGAAACCCTGCCGCGCGGATCGTCCCGATCTGCCTGCGCACGATGGCGTACTCCGCGTGCCAGAACCTTGGCGAGTCGCTCGCGACCGCCCTGGGCGAGGTGGGGGATCCGGTCCTGATCGTGGCGAGCTCCGACCTGAATCACCACGAGCCCCAGGCCGTGGCCGCGCGCAAGGACCGGATGGTCCTGGACCGCCTTCAGGACCTCGACGCGAAGGGGCTGTACCAGGCGGTCGTCACGCACCACATCTCGATGTGCGGCTTCGTGCCCGCGGTCGTGGCGGTCGTCGCGGCACGCCGGCTCGGGGCATGTCGCGGCGAGGTCGTCGGGTACGCGACGAGCGCGGACGTGAACGGCGACGAGTCCAGCGTGGTCGGATACGCAGGTGTGCTCCTGACCCGCGCGAGACCCCCGGCGCTCGCGGATTCCTTCGCCGGGGACGATCACCCGGGACCAAGGCTCCGATAGGGCCGCTCACCCGTCGAGATGCGGGATCTTCAGGCCGTGGCGGCGGGCCGCCGCGATCGCCTCGTCGTATCCCGCGTCCGCGTGTCGCAGGACCCCGGTGGCCGGGTCGCTGCGGAGCACGCGCTCCAACCTCCGGGCCTGCGCGTCCGTCCCGTCCGCGATGATGACCACCCCCGCATGGACGGCGTACCCGATCCCGACGCCGCCGCCGTGGTGGATGGAGACCCACGTCGCCCCATTGACGGCGTTGATCAGGGCGTTCAGGAGCGGCCAGTCCGCGATCACGTCCGAGCCGTCCTTCATCGCCTCGGTCTCACGGTGCGGGGAGGCCACGGACCCCGCGTCCAGGTGGTCCCGGCCGATGACGATCGGGGCGCGGACTCGGCCGGACCGCACCAGGTCGTTGAAGGCAAGCCCGGCGCGGTCGCGCTCGCCGTAACCGAGCCAGCAGATGCGCGAGGGGAGCCCCTGGAACGCGACGCGCTTGCGCGCCATACGGATCCAGCGGACCAACCCCTCGTCGTCGGGAAAGAGCCTCAGCACCGCATCGTCCGTGGCGGCGATGTCCGCCGGGTCCCCGGACAGCGCGACCCACCGGAACGGGCCGCGGCCCTCGCAGAACAGGGGGCGGATGTAGGCGGGGACGAATCCGGGGAAGGCCATCGCGTCCCGCAACCCCGCGCGCAGGGCCTGGGTGCGGATGTTGTTCCCGTAATCGAAGACGTGCGCACCCGCTCGCTGGAAGCCGAGCATGGCCTCGACGTGGCGCACGACCGCGTCGGTCGCCAGGGCCTCGTAGCGTCCCGGGTCTTCCCGGCGCAGGCGCAGCGCCTCGTCGTATGGGACCTGGTCCGGGACGTAGCCGTTGAGGAGGTCGTGGGCCGAGGTCTGGTCCGTGACCAGGTCGGGCACCACGCCCCGCCGGAGGATCTCGGGATAGAGGGTCGCGGCGTTCCCCAGGAGCCCCACGGAGAGGGGATGATGCTCCCGCGCAGCCCGCTGGACCCGGTCCAGGGCGTCGTCGAGGTCGTCCGTCCACTCGTCGAGGTAGCGCGTCGCGAGACGCCGTTCGATCCGCCGGCGGTCCACCTCGATGCCGAGGAAGGCCCCGCCCGCCATGGTCACGGCGAGCGGCTGCGCCCCACCCATCCCGCCCAGGCCCGCGCTCAGCACGAACCGCCCCGCCAGGCTCCCGGTCCCGAAGTGCTTGCGACCCGCGGCCACGAACGTCTCGTAGGTGCCTTGCAGGATGCCCTGGGTCCCGATGTAGATCCACGACCCCGCGGTCATCTGCCCGAACATGATCAGGCCCAGGCGCTCGAGTTCCCGGAACTTCTCCCACGTGGCGTAGGCCGGAACCATGTTGGAGTTCGCGATCAGGACGCGCGGGGCGTCCTCGTGGCTGCGCAGGACCCCCACGGCCTTGCCGGACTGGACCAGGAGCGTCTCGTCGTTGTCCAGGTCCAGCAGGGCGCGTTCGATCCGGTGGAAGCAGTCCCAATTCCGGGCCGCCTTTCCCGAACCCCCATAGACGACCAGTTCCTCGGGCTTTTCGGCCACGTCCGGCTGGACGTTGTGGTGGAGCATCCGCAGCGCGGCCTCCTGTCCCCAGCCCTTGCATCGCCGCGCGGGACCCGTGATCAACTCGACTGGCTGCATCGCCTCGTCCTCCTACGGATTGACGATGGTGTAGTAGTAGCGTCCCTTGCCTCCGTACTTGCCCGTTCCCGCCTCCCCCGTGACCTCGGCCGCGAACGTGGCGTCAAAGTAGTACATGATCGGCTTGGCGAACTTCGACAGGATGAACCGCTTGGCGGCCCCCATCGTCTCGAGATAGTCCTCGCGACTCGTCATCTTGGTGGCCTTGATGGCAGCCCGGAAGCGTCCCGACCCGGTCCCACTCGCCTCGACCACCCACGGTGAGGCGTAGCCCGCCTTCTCGGAGTCCGGCCGGACATCCCCGAACCTCAAGTCGAAGTCGAGCGACTGAAACACCGCCCGGCCGTCGTGGAAGAGGACCACGTACCGGGCGGCCTGGTTCCCGTACTGGTCCGGTGGCTGGATGTGGGTCAGGAAGAAGGCGGTGTCCGGGTGGACCGCCCGGAAGCGGACCCAACGCTTCGCCTGCTCGTGCATCCCGATGGTCGAGACGGAATGGTCCACGTACATCAGGCCCTTGACGTGGCGGGGCTCCTCCTCGCCGACGACGCGAACCGTCCCCTCCACCCGGGCGACGGGGGCGAGCAGTTGTATCTCGTAGTATCTGGTCGCCGACTCCCCGTACTGCACGCGACCCCGACCCGGTTTCCAGGGCGGAAATACATTCTTCAGACGATATTCCGCTTCAAATGATTGGTTCTTCAGGCGCAACACGAGCCCGTCCAGGGGACCCGACACCGAGTTCTCGCCGAAGCGCAGCTCGAAGCGGTCCTTCGCGGCCGACCACTGGTCGGGCCCGAAGTCGTCGCTCTCGCGGAACTCGATGCCCTCTGGAAGGTCGAGGTCCGCCCGCACCGCCCCTTTGCCGTCCCCAGGCCCGAGATTGGTCACGACGAACTGCGCGTAAGCCCCGTATCCGTCTTCGAGGACGAAGACAAAGGACCACCATTCGGAGTAGAACTCGTTCGAGCGGCATTCCGCGCGCTCGAAGTGCGGTTGCACGTCCTCGACGCGGACCGGCTCGAACGGGCCCTGGAAGGGGGTCAACGGGTCCGCGGATGCCGGCCCCGAGAAGAGTGTCGCCAGCGTTCCCACCAGGAACCATCGCGCCGTTCGTTTCATCACTTGCTCCTGCTCTGGTTGTCACGGGCACCCGTCATGATACCACCGACGCACGGGCGGGCGTTTCATTCCAGTAACGTTTCAGCGGGGTTCAGATCCCCGATTTCGAGCCCCGATGCGGATGCCCGTGTTTCCTGATGTTCGTCAATGTTTTCCCTTTACATCAGGATATCTAGATTTTACTATATCTCTGGCCGCTGCGGTGGAGGACGGGCGTGGCGCCGACGATGAACGAAGTGCTCAAGGACCCGCACAAGGTCGCGCGGATGGCGGAGGCCCTGAAGGCGCTCGGACATCCGATCCGTCTGCGAATCATGGCCTGCCTCGCCATTCGGGGCGAGGTGACCGTCTGCGACCTGGCCCGCGAACTCGGGCTCCCGCAGGCCGTGGTCTCGCAGCAACTCGCGAGGCTGCGGCTCGGGGGACAGATCCGCGTCCGGCCGAGCCACGGGTACCGCTACTACTCCCTGGTCGTCCCCGAAACCATCGCGCTCCTGGACTGCCTGACGCGGTGTTGCGAGGCGACCTCGAGGGCGATGGCCGGCACGCAACATGCCTCCGATCCTTCCCCACCCCACGAGGTGACGTGACATGTGGACACGACGCGAGTTCATCAAGGTCGGCGGGGCCGCCGTCGGCGCCGCCGCCGTGGGAGGCGGACTCCTGACGCGATGGTACGGGCTGGACGACGACCCGGTTTCGGACCCGGGCACGGACGGGGAACGGGTCGTCCCGACGTTTTGCGAGTTGTGCTTCTGGAAGTGCGGGGTCCTGGCCCACGTGCGCGACGGCCGGGTCACGAAGATCACGGGCAACCCGGCCCATCCGCTGTCTCGGGGCCACCTGTGCCCGCGCGGGACCGGGGGGATCGGCCTCCTGTACGACCCGGACCGGCTGAAACGCCCGATGATCCGGCGCTCGCGGCGCGGGGGTCAGGAGTTCGAGGAGGTCTCGTGGGACGCGGCTTTGGACTACGTGGCCGAGCAGATGTTGCGCATCCGGGAACGCTACGGCCCCGAGGCGCTGGCGCTCTATAGCCACGGGTGGGGTGGTTCCTGGTTCAAGCACCTGCTGCACGCCTACGGGTCCGATGCGATTGCCGCCCCGTCGTACGCGCAGTGTCGGGGACCGCGGGAGGTCGGTTTCTACCTGACCTTCGGCCGCGGGGTGGGCTCGCCGGAAGCTACGGACATGGAGAACTCGCGGGTCATCGCCCTGATCGGGTCGCACCTGGGTGAGAACATGCACAACACCCAGGTCCAGGACCTGGCGCGGGCCCTCCACCGGGGCGCGGACCTGATCGTGGTGGACCCGCGGTTTTCCGTCGCGGCGGGCAAGGCGCGCCACTGGCTTCCCATCAAGCCGGGAACGGATATCGCGCTCCTGCTCGCGTGGATGCACGTGATCATCGCGGAGGGCCTGTACGACCGCGAGTACATCGAGAAATACGCGGTCGGCTTTGACCGCCTGAAGGAGCACGTGGCGGAGAAGACCCCGGAATGGGCCTGGACCCACACGACCATCCCACCGGACCGGATCGTGGAAACGGCTCGGCTGTTGGCCGGTGGGAGGCCCCGTGCCCTGGTCCACCCGGGTCGCCGCGTG
The DNA here is from genome assembly GCA_037442805.1 of Deltaproteobacteria bacterium. GTDB lineage: Bacteria > Myxococcota_A > UBA9042 > DTJE01 > DTJE01 > DYKK01. The sequence continues at coordinate 16,646 of JBBIPO010000006.1, read as the reverse complement.
ACCTGGTACGGGGACGACACCCAGCGGTCGCGGGCCATCGCCATCCTGAACGCCCTGCTCGGGTCGTGGGGGAGGAAGGGCGGATTCGCGTTGCCCTCGGCGATGGAACTTCCGAAATATCCTTACACGAAATACAAGTACAAGCCCAAACCGCCGCCCGACATGCCGAAGGGGACGGTCTATCCCCTGGCGGACGAGGTGCTGGCCCAGGGCCTGTGCCTCGCGAGCATCCCGGGGAACGCGGCCTACGACCTGAAGGGCTGGATCGTGTATGGGACGAACCTCTTGCAGGCCCTGCCGGACCAGGAGATGGTCAAGAGGGCCATCCAGGCCCTGGACTTTATTGCGGTGATCGATGTCCTTCCGAGCGAGATCGTTGGATGGGCGGACGTGGTGCTCCCCGAGGCCACCTATCTGGAACGCTGCGACGAACTGGACACCCCGGCCTACCAGCAGCCGTTCGTGGCGGTGCGCCAGCCCGTGGTCGAGCCGATGTACGACTCGAAGCCCGGCTGGTGGATCGCGCGCGAGATCGCGCATCGGATCGGGCTGGACGACTACTTCCCGTGGAAGGACAGCGTCGAGTACGCGATGCACCGGGTCAAGGCCGCGGGCCTCGATTGCGACGAGCTGCGAAAGACCGGCGTCGCGCTCGGGAAGCCCACGCCCGCCTTCATCGAGGACGGCCTGGAACCCCTGTTCGACACGCCGAGCGGGAAGATCGAACTCTACTCGGAACGCCTGAAGGAAGCCGGGTTCGACCCGATCCCGGTGTACCGGCCGCCCAGGGAACCCCCGCCCGGGCACTACCGCCTGTTGATCGGCCGCACCCCGGTGCACACCTTCGGCCGGACCACGAACAACCGCTTCCTGTCCGAGGTGGTGGCCGGCAACGAGGTCTGGATGAACGCGGGCGCGGCCGCCGAGCAGGGGCTGAAGAACGGAGAGCTCGTTGTGCTGGTCAACCAGGACGGCGTTCGATCCGAGCCCGTGCCGCTGAAGGCGACCCAGCGCATTCGACCGGACTGCGTCTATCTGGTCCACGGATACGGGCACGACGCACCTGGGCTCACGTTCGCGCGAGGCCGGGGGGCGAGCGATGCCCGCCTGATGACGCGCTACGAGACGGACCCGATCATGGGCGGCACCGGGATGAACGTGAACTTCGTCCACGTCGAGAGGGCGACATGAGACGCACGAAGCGGTACGCGATGGTCGTGGACACCTGGTCGTGCGTGGCCTGCAAGGCGTGCGTGCTCGCCTGCAAGGCCGAGAACGCCGTGCCGGACGGGTTCTGCCGCGACTGGCTGGTCGAGGTCACGGAAGGGACCTTTCCCGACCTGCGACAGGAAAACCGGTCCGAGCGCTGCAACCACTGCTCCGACCCGCCGTGCGTGCACGCCTGCCCGACCGGGGCGAGTCACGTCGCGGAGGGCGGGGTGGTCCTCGTGACGCACGGCAAGTGCACGGGCTGCAAGGCGTGCATCGCGGCGTGCCCGTATGGTGCCCGCTACGTCCACCCGGACGGGCACGTGGACAAGTGCACGTTCTGCCTCCACCGGGTCCAGGCCGGCCGCGACCCGGCCTGCGTGGAGGTGTGCCCCACCGGGACCCTGACCTTCGGCGACCTGAACGACCCTGGCTCGGAGGTGTCGCGCCTGCTGCGAACCCGGGCGTACAAGGTGTTGCACCCGGAAAGCGGGTGCGAGCCCAACGTCTATTTCTTGACGGGGCGGCCGGCCCCCGCGGTCGCAAGCGATTCGGCGGGGACGGGTGTCGTGGGGGTGGCGCGATGAACGAGGCGTTTCGCGAGGTGGTGGTGGGACGGCACAACGCGCTGGTGGACCCCTCCCTGCGCATCTGGGGCTGGGAAATCCCGGTCTATCTGTTCCTGGGCGGCCTGACCGCGGGGATCCTGGTGGTCTCGGCCCTCCTCGCGTTGCGCCGCCCGCCGGGGAGCGCGCCTTCCCGGGCTGTCCAGGCCGCGCCGTTCGTGGCCCTGGGGCTCTTGTCGCTCGGGATGCTGGCCCTGTTCCTGGACCTCGAGCACCAGAGCCACGTCTTTCGCTTCTACCTGGCCTTCAAGCCGGCCTCACCGATGTCCTGGGGCTCCTGGATCCTGATCCTGGTCTATCCAGTGGGGGTCTTGCTCGGCCTGGGGTCGCTGGACGCAGGAATCCGGTCCGCGCTGCTTGCGAGCCGCCCCGTGCGCTGGTTGCGCCTGGCCGGACCGTTGCGCTGCCTGTCTGGCCGGGCCGACGCGATGGCCCGGAGCGTGGCGTGGGTCGCCATGGTCGCGGGCGCGGGACTCGGCGTGTACACGGGCGTCCTGCTCGGGACCCTGGCCGCGGAGCCCCTGTGGAACTCGCCGGTCCTCGGGCCGTTGTTCCTGGCGTCCGGGGTCTCGACGGGCGCGGCCTTCTTGTTGCTCCTGCCCCTGTCGAGGGACGAGCGCCACCTCGTGGCGGGCTCGGACCTCGTGGCCATCGCGGTGGAGGCCGGACTTCTCGCGGCGCTGCTGATCGGGTTCGCGAGCGGGTCTGGCCCGGACCAGGCGGCTCTGGACCACCTCGTCACCGGTCCCCAGGCGAGCGCCTTCTGGACGCTCGTGGTCCTGGCCGGACTCGCGGCGCCCTTTGCGCTCGAAGTCCTGGAGCGCCGGCGGGGACTCGCGTTTCTCAAGGTCACGCCGGTGCTCGTCCTGGCTGGCGGATTCGCCCTTCGATGGATCCTGGTCGCGGCCGGACAGGCGTCCAGCCTTGCGACCATCTTCTGACGGGAGGCTTCGATGACACCGAAATCGTACTGGAATCCTTATGTCGCCGGGTTCTTCCTGGGGCTCGTGCTCCTGTCATCGTTCGTGCTGCTCGGCTTCGGCCTCGGGGCGTCCGGCGCGGTCAACCGCGTGGCCATCTGGGGCGCGGACGTCGCGTCCCTGGGGGCGCTCGAGGACCTCCCGCAGTTTGCGGACCTCGTGGGTCCGGGCCGCAACGTCCTCGACGACTTCCTGGTCTTCGAGGTGCTGGGGGTGGTCCTGGGGGGCCTGATCGGGGCGTATTCCGCCGGGCGGATGCGGCCCGAGGTCACGATGGGATTCTCCCGAGGCGTGGCTCCGGGGACCCGCCTGGCCCTGGCCGTCCTGGGCGGGGTCCTCATGGGCGTCGCGGCGCGCCTGGCCCGGGGTTGCACGTCCGGTCAGGCCTTGACCGGGGGGTCCCTGCTGTCCGTCGGGTCCTGGGTCTTCATGATGGCCGTGTTCGCGGGCGGGTACCTGGCGGCCCCGCTCGTCCGGAGGGTGTGGAAATGACGCTACCTCTCTACACGCAGGAGGCCCTTGGCTACGAGGCGGCCCTGGTTCTGTATAGCCTCGTGGGCGTCGGTTTCGGTTTCGCCCTGGAGCGGGCGGGCTTCGGCTACGCCCCGAATCTGGCGGCCCAGTTCTACGGCACGGACACGCGGGTGCTGAAGGTGATGTTCACGGCCATCGTCACGGCCTGCGTGGGGATCGTCCTGCTGTCGGCCGCGGGGGTCGTGAACCTCGCGGCGGTCCAGGTCCCCCACACGTACCTGTGGCCGCAACTCGCGGGTGGGCTGCTCCTGGGTGTGGGCTTCATCGTGTCCGGCTACTGTCCCGGCACGTCCGTCGTGGCCATGACCTCGGGCAAGTGGGACGGCCTCGCGACCATCGCGGGGGTCGGTCTCGGATCCCTGGCGTATGGTTTCCTGTCCCCTGCCCTCGCGCCATTCGCGAACAGCGGGGACCTCGGGGTGTATCGGCTCACGGACCTCCTGGGGCTGCCGGACGCGGTGCTGGCGCTCGCGGTCCTGGCCATGGCCGCGGGCGCGTTCCTGCTGGCGGAGCGCGCGGAACGGTTCTTCTCGCGCCGACGCGGGATCGAGCCCCCGGTCCCGGGCCCCCGGTCCCGCAACGGGGTCCTGGCCTCGCTCGGGGTCGCCGCGGTCCTGGCGCTCGGTCTCGCCGTGGGTGCGCCACGTTCCTCCGGCGCCACCGGTCCTTTGGCCCCCTCCCCTGCCCCGCGCCCGATGAGCCCGGAATCCCTCGCGGTCATCCTGATCGAGCGGCCCTGGTCGGTGTGGCTCCTGGACCTTCGCGAACCGTCCGCCTGCGAGAAGGCCCGCATCCCGGGCGCGCTCTGCCGTCCCGCGGACCTCGACGCCACAGTCCGCGGTCTGCCGCCCACGCGCACCCTGGTCCTGTACGGGGAGGGAGAACTCGCGCAGGTTCCGGACGCGGTCAAGACCTTCTCGGGGCCGGTCGCCGTCCTCGCCGGGGGGTACGCGGCCTTTGCCTCGCGCTTCTCCGGGCCGCCCGACGACGCCCTCGCCCGGACGGACCCGAGGGCCTATCGCCTGCGCAGTGCGGTCCACTCCTGGCTGACCGGCGCGGCCACCTCTCCCCCCCCGCCTCCCCCACCCTCCGCGCCCCAGCAGCGAGCCCCGCGCAAGGGCGGGGGGTGTTGATCGGCGATGTCTTCTCGCCGGTCTAGACCCAAGACAGAAGCCACTTCTTCTCCGCGGAGGCGATGACAAAGTACTCGTGAATCAGCGTCACGATGGATGGCCAGGTCCGAGAAGTAGACTGGGCCAAGATTCATGCGGGTCCCTCGGGGTCTCAGAATGGGTTTACCCCACGAATTCTGGGTGTCGGATGCGGTTTCAAAGAGTCCGGACACCATGGCAGGGGGGCGTCGCACGCCCCCCGTCTATCGGACGGTCCACTGGACCGTCCTCCCCGCGACGCCATCGTCCACCGGACGATCGCTCCCGACCTTCACTCCCTTCGCTCGTTCAGGCCGGCGCTCGGGCCCCTGCTGCGGGGGCGTCGCAATCTGCGCGTAGAGCGCGGATGGCTCGGCAGACGGGTGGCTTGACTGCCAGGGCCTTCTCGATCAAGATTCCGCGACGGCTGGCGGCCCCCGAAGCCGTGGAGGAGGTGCGCTCGTGCCGCGCCGCTCGCTCGCCCCCGTGGTCGCTCTGGCCGGGACCCTGGCGGCCCTGTCCGCGCCCGACGTCCACGCCAAGGAGTTCGCGCTCGGGGCCGTGTTCGGGGACCCGACCGGGATCAGCCTGAGGGGGCAGGTCTCGCAACGCGCCCACATCCAGTCCGTGCTCGGCTACGGGTTCTTCCCCGGGGGAGGCCCGACCGCGACCGTGGACGTTCGCTTCGATCTGCATGACTTCCTGCGCCGGAACCCGGACCTGGCGCTGTGGTTCAACGTGGGACCGGGCTTCAGTTTCCACTGGTTCGCCCAGAAATATTTCGTGTACGGCCACAAGAAGGTCGGGGAGCCGGACCGGTTCGGATTCGGGCTGCACGCCCTGTTCGGCCTGCGCCTGGCCTGGCGTGGCGAGCCGTTCGAGATCGTCTTCGATTTTTCGCCGTTCGGGCTGGTCGCGACCACGCACTCCGAGGTCTTCTACGACTTCGAGATGTGTTTCGGATTCCGGTACCGGTTCTGAAGCGGTCTGTTCCTGCAACGGATGATCCGCAGGCCGCTGCCGGTCCCCCGCGTCCTACGGCACGCCGTTGCTGACCTGGAGCGTGTAACCGGTCTGGCCGCAGTCTGACGGGGTGCCGCTCGCCCGATAGACCTTGACGTAAAACACCGTCCCGCTGTTCCCGCAGTGGCGCTTGTTCTTGAGGGCGTCCGTGCACTGGGTGGGGTTCTGGTTGTCCGCGTCGGCCCCCCCACAGCACGCATCGGACGTGGTCGCGCCCGCGTCGCATTCACCAGGGCGGCAGCAGTCCCACAACCGTGGGGTGCCTCCGGGCGGCGGGGGCGGCGTCACACAGGGGTCCTGCCCCGAGGCGCCCGAGCCGCTCCCGCTCGCGAAGTTCTCGTACCAGCGGGCCTCGGTCGCATCGAACGACCCCGACACGCAGGTCATCTGCGTGTTACAGTTGCCCCGATAGACATTGACCTTGATGCTCCCGTCCGTGGGGCTCGTGACGCGCACGCGCACGTTGAAGCGGTCGTGGCCGGGGCTGTCCAGGGTCCCCGTGTCCGTCGAGTCCGTCGCCGTGAACCGGTACCAGTCGGCCTCGCTGTCCGGCAGGATGCGTCCGCTCACGCTCACGGTCGAGCCCGACCCCGCGTCGGACAGGGTCCCGAGGTTGCTCGCCGTGGCGCAGGTCGTGGTCCCGTAGCCGTCCTGGGCGCACTCGCAGCCATCCTGAAGCGTCTGGTTGACATTGAAGTAGCCGGAGTTGCACTGGGCCGCGCACTGCCCTCCGGCGCACACCGGCTGTCCATTCGGCACCGGCCCGCACATCGCGACCGGGTCCCCGTCGTCGGTCTGGCCGTCGCAGTCCTCGTCCACCCCGTCGCAGTGCTCCACGGCCCCGGGGCGGATCGCGGCGTTGTTGTCGTTGCAATCCCCGGACACGGCGACCCACTGGTAGGACGGCCCGCACTGGCAGCGCGAGTCGCCCGCGACCCCGTACCCGTCGCTGTCCCCGTCGTGGTAGTGGGTCGTGCACCCCTGGGCCCCCGGCTCGTCCACGTTGCCGTCACAGTCGTCGTCCGCGCCGTTGCACGCCTCGGTTGCACCCGGATAGACCTGGGCGTTCGTGTCGTTGCAGTCCCCGGTCGCGAGGGTCCGGTACAGGCCCAGGGCCCCGCACTGGCAGCGCGAGGTGGACGTCCCGAAGCCGTCCTCGTCGTAGTCATAGTACCAGGGGACGCACCCCTGCGAGTCCACGGGGTCGGTCTGCCCGTCGCAGTTGTCGTCACGGCCGTTGCAGGCCTCGGTCGCCCCGGGCTTGACGGCCGCATCGTTGTCGTCGCAATCCCCGGTCTGGGTCGCCGTGTACGGGGTGCTCGACCGGCACAGACACCGGCTGTCCGACGCAATCCCGTAGGCATCGCCGTCGTTGTCGCGATCGTAGTTCGTGCAGCCGCTCGCGCCGGCCTCGTCCGTCGTCCCGTCGCAGTTGTCGTCCACGAGGTTGCACACCTCGGCCGCCCCCGGCTTGACGCTCGCGTTCGAATCGTCGCAGTCTCCGGCGCGGGTCGCCGTGTACGGCGAGGTCGGCCCGGACAGGCACCTCGTGTCCCCCGCCACCCCGTAAGTGTCCCCGTCCTGGTCCTTGTAATAGGTGACGCATCCCTGGCACCCGGCCTCGTCGGTCTGCCCGTCGCAGTTGTCGTCCTGGTTGTTCTGGCAGACCTCGGTCGCCCCGGGGTTGACGGCCTCGTCGTTGTCGCGACAGTCCCCACCGCGGGTCGCGCGGTAGTTCCCGGACGGCCCGGACAGGCACTGCGTCTGGCCCGTCTGGCCGTAGGCGTCCCCGTCTTCGTCCAGGTAGAAGGTCGTGCAGCCCTGGCATCCGGCCTCGTCGGTCCAGCCGTCGCAGTCGTCGTCCTGGCTGTTGCCGCAGACCTCGGTCCCGCCCGGCCTCGCCTGCGGGTCGTTGTCGTCGCAGTCCCCGGTCTGGGTCGCGACATACACCCCGGAACCCGAGCACAAACACTTCTTGTCCGTGGCAACCCCGTACTGGTCGCCGTCCGCGTCCTTGTAATACCACGAGCAGTCGGCGGCCCCCTCCTCGTCCGTCAGGGCGTCGCAGTCGTCGTCCTTCGCGTTGCACCACTCGGGGGCCCCCGGGAAGACGGCGGAATCCGCGTCGTTGCAGTCTCCGGCCTGCGTCGCGGTGAAGGGCGCCTGAGGGGCGCACAGACAGCGCTCGCCCCCGATGACCCCGTAGCCGTCCCCATCGTTGTTCTGGTAGTACGTCCGGCAGCCGCTCGCCCCCATCTCGTCCGTCTGGCCGTCGCAATCGTCGTCCACGGCGTTGCACGTCTCCGTCGCCCCCGGCGACACTGCGGCGTTTCCGTCGTTGCAGTCCCCGGCCCGCGTGGCCCGATAGACCCCGGACGGGGCCGACAGGCACTGCGAATCGCCCTCCACGCCCCAGGTATCCCCATCCGTGTCCTTGTAGTAGGTCGTGCACCCAGAGCACCCCGCCTCGTCCGTCTGCCCGTCGCAGTCGTCGTCACGGGCGTTCCCGCAGACCTCCGTGGCCCCCGGATACACGGACGCCCGCGTGTCGTCACAGTCACCGCCCTGCGTGGCCGCGTAGTTCCCCGAGGCCGCGCACAGGCAGCGCTTGTCCCCGGCGACCCCGTAGCCGTCGCCGTCCGAGTCCTTGAAGTACCAGACGCACGAGGCGGCGCCCTCCTCGTCCACCTGCCCGTCGCAGTCGTCGTCCCGGCCGTTGCACGCCTCCTGCGCGCCCGGCGAGACGCGGCCGTCCAGGTCATTGCAGTCCCCCGGCACCTTGGTCGTGTAGCCGCCCAGCGGGGCGCACAGACAGCGCGAATCCGACGCGAGCCCGTACCCGTCCTGGTCCTGATCGAAGTAATACGTCTGGCACCCACTCGCCCCGGCCTCGTCCGTCTGGCCGTTGCAGTCGTCGTCCGCGCCGTTGCAGGACTCCGGCGCGCCCGGGAAGGCCTGGGCGTTGCCGTCGTTGCAATCCCCGAGCGCCGTGGTCGCGTAGGGTGCGGCGGGGGCGCACAGGCAGCGGAAGTCCGACGCGACCCCGAACAGGTCGCCGTCCCCGTCCTTGTAGTAGTTCGAGCACCCGACGGAATCCGCGCCGTCCGTCTGGCCGTCGCAGTTGTCGTCCACCCCGTTGCACCGCTCCGCCTTCGCCGGGTTGACGAGGGCGTTCCCGTCGTCGCAGTCGTCGCCCCGGGTCGCGGCATACAGCCCGGTCGCGCCGCACAGGCACTTCCGGTCCGTCGTCAGGCCGAACGTATCCCCGTCCGCGTCCTTGTAATAGTACGAGCACCCGGTCGAGCCTTCTTCGTCCGTCTGGCCGTTGCAGTCGTCGTCGCGGGCGTTGCACGCCTCGGCCGCCCCTGGCTTCACCGCCGCCACCGTGTCGTCGCAATCCCCCGCGGCCTGGGCCGTGTAGCCGCCGGAGGGCGCGCACAGACAGCGGCTGTTCGCCCCGTCGCCGTAGCCGTCCGCATCCCGGTCCAGGTAGTACACCAGGCACCCCTGGGCCCCCGCCTCGTCCGTCTGGCCGTCGCAGTCGTTGTCCAGGCCGTCGCAGACCTCCGCCGCCTGCGGGTTCACGCTCGCCAGGACGTCGTTGCAGTCCTGCGAGTTCGACGCCGTCCACCCCCCGCCCGGCTCGCACAGGCAGCGCGATTCGCCCCCGCCGAAGCCGTCCGCGTCCTGGTCCCGGTAGAAGGTCAGGCACCCCGTGGCCCCCTCCTCGTCCGTGCTCCCGTCGCAGTCATCGTCGCGGCCGTTGCACGCCTCGGCCGCCCCCGGCTTCACCGTCGCCTTCGTGTCGTCGCAGTCCCCCGCGGCGAGCGCCGTGTAGGGGGCCGCGGCCGCGCACAGGCAGCGCGACTCGAACTGGCCGAAGCCGTCCGCGTCGTCGTCCCGGAAGAAGTAGGTGCAGCCGATGGCCCCGACCTCGTCCGTCTGGCCGTCGCAGTCCTCGTCCCGGCCGTCGCACGTCTCGGCGCCGCCAGGCCACACCGCCGCGTCCCCGTCGTTGCAGTCCCCGGCGCTCGTGGCCGTGTGCTTCCCCTGGGGCTGGCACAGGCACTTCTGGCTCGACGCCACGCCCACCCCGTCCTGGTCGTTGTCCAGGTAGAACACCGTGCACCCGCTGGCCCCCTCGTTGTCCACGATGCCGTCGCAGTTGTCGTCCATGGCGTTGCACGCCTCGGCCACCCCCGGCCGGACCTCGGCCATCGTGTCCAGGCAGTCCCCGCCCTGGACCGCGCTGAAAGGCGCGGCGGGCGCGCACAGGCACCGCGGCTGGATCGCGTCGTCCCCGAAGCCGTCCCGGTCCCCATCGAAGTAGTAGAGCACGCAGCCCAGGGCGTCCGGCTCGTCCACGAGCCCCTCGCAGTCGTCGTCGCGGCCGTTGCAGGTTTCGGTCGCGCCCGGGAACACGTCCGCCCGGCCGTCGTCGCAGTCGCCCGCGTCCACCGCGACATAGGGGCTGCTCGCGGCGCACAAACAACGGAAATCGCTGGTCACGCCGTACTTGTCCCCATCCCCGTCCCGGTAGAACGTCTGGCACCCCAAGGCCCCCTCCTCGTCGGTGGCCCCGTCGCAGTCATCGTCGCGTCCGTTGCACGTCTCGACGCCGTTCGGGTTCACGCCGGGCCGGTAGTCGTCGCAATCCCCTGGGACGTTCGCGGTGAAGGGAGGCGCGGCCTGGCACAGGCATCGCGTGGTTGCCTGACCGAAGCCATCCTGGTCCTGGTCCTCGAAGTACGTGTGGCACCCCGTGGCCCCGGCCTCGTCCGTGAGGCCGTCGCAGTCGTCGTCCACGTCGTTGCACGCCTCCTGGGCCCCCGGGTTCACCGTGACGGCCGAGTCGTTGCAGTCCCCGGAATCCTCGCCCCGGTGCTTCCCCTGCGGGGCGCACAGGCAGCGTACGTCCGATGTCCCGTACCCGTCCCCGTCGTCATCGAAGAAGTAGGGCCGGCAGTCCGTGGCCCCCTCCTCGTCCGTCAGGGCGTCGCAGTCGTCGTCACGGCCATTGCACGCCTCCGGGGCCCCCGGATTCACCGCGAGCACCGCATCGTCGCAGTCGCCTCCCCGAGTGGCCCGGAAGTCCCCGCTCGGCGCCGCCAGGCACTGGTACGACAGGTCGAGTCCGTAGGTGTCGCCGTCCTTGTCCTCGTAGTAGTTCACGCAGCCCTCGCACCCGGACTCGTCTGTGAACCCGTCGCAGTCGTCGTCCCGGCCATTGCCGCACAATTCCAGGGCGTCCGGGTTCACCCCGGCCGCGTCGTCATCGCAGTCCCCGGCCCGGGGCGTCCGGTACATCCCGGTCGCCGCGCACAGGCAACTCGCCGTGCCTGGCTTTCCGTAACCGTCGCCGTCCGCGTCCTGGTAATAGGACGAGCACAGTTGAGAGCCCTCCGGGTCCACGATGGCGTCGCAGTTGTCGTCCTGCCCGTTGCAGACCTCGGTCGCCTCGGGGTTCACCGCGGCGGACAGGTCGTTGCAGTCGCCGCCCACCGTGACCCGGTACAGGCCGGACGGGGCGCACAGACAGCGGAAGTCCTGGGACCCGTAGCCGTCCGCATCGTAGTCGTAGAAATAGACCGTGCATCCGACCGTCACGTCCTCGTCCACCGAGAAGTCGCAGTCGTCGTCCTGGCCGTTGCACGCCTCCGGGGCGCCCGGGTGCACGGCCGCGTCCTGGTCCTGACAATCCCCCGACACCTGGACCGGATAGTCCTGGGTCGCCTTGCACAGGCACTTCCCGTCCGACGCGGACCCGTACCCGTCGCGGTCCTGGTCCCGGTAGAAGGTCGCGCACCCGAGCGCGTCTTCTTCGTCCGTCTGGCCGTCGCAGTCGTCGTCGCGGCCGTTGCAGGCCTCGGTCGCGCCCGGATGGACCGCCGCGACCACGTCGTTGCAGTCCCCGCCGCCCGAGGCCGTGTACTTCCCCGCCGGCGCGCACAGGCACTTCGTCAGGTCCGTCCCGTAGCCATCCCCGTCCCAGTCCCGGTGGTAAGCGGCGCACCCGCCCGCCCCTTCCTCGTCCGTGACCGCATCGCAGTCGTCGTCGAGGCCGTTGCACGCCTCCGCCGCGCCCGGTTTGATCAGCGCGTTCGAGTCATCGCAGTCCCCGGCCTGCGTCGCGTCGTAGGGGGCGACACCCGCGCACAGGCACCGGTTCCGCAGCGCCACCCCGTACCCGTCGCGGTCCAGGTCCTCGAAGAACACGATGCACCCCGCGATGCCCTCCCCGTCCGTCTGGCCGTCGCAGTCGTTGTCGAGGCCGTCGCAGACCTCGTCGGCGTCCGGATGGACCGGGGCCAGTCCGTCGCGGCAGTCGTCCGGGTTCGTGGCGGTGTAGGGGGCGACCGGCGCGCACAGACATCGCGAGGAGGTCGCGCTCCCGTACCCGTCCTGGTCCTGGTCCAGATAATACCAGGTGCAACCATTCGTCCCTTCACCGTCGGCCGTGCCGTTGCAGTCATCGTCGAGGCCGTTGCACACCTCGGTCCCGCCTGGCTTTACGTCGGGGTTCGCGTCATCGCAGTCCGCCGTGTTCGAGGCCGTGTAGGGCGCGGCCTTGCTGCACAGGCAGCGACCCGACCCCGGTTTCCCGTATCCGTCCCCGTCCCCGTCGAGGTACCACACCTCGCACCCGGTCGCCCCCTCCTCGTCCACGAGGCCGTCGCAGTCGTCGTCCTGGCCGTTGCAGACCTCGGTCGCACCCGGCTTGACGTGCGACTTCGCGTCGTCGCAATCGCCCGCCAGCGTGGCCGCGTAGGGCGGCTCCGCCCGACACAGGCACCGGGCGTCCGACGCGAGCCCGTAGCCGTCCCCGTCCGCGTCCTTGAAGTAGGTCGTGCACCCCGCCGAGCCCGCCGGGTCCGTGGTCCCATCGCAATCGTTGTCGAGCCCGTCGCACGCCTCCCCGAGGCCCGGGTGGACCTCGGGGCGGTCGTCGTCGCAGTCGCCCCCGACCTGGGCCGTGTAGTCCCCGACCGGCCCCGACAGACAGGCCTGGTCCGTGCTCACTCCGAAGCCGTCGCGGTCGCGGTCCCGATAGAAGACCGTACAGCCCTGGCACCCGGCCTCGTCGGTCGCCCCGTCGCAGTCGTCGTCGCGGCCGTTGCCGCAGCCCTCGGTCGCCCCCGGATGCGTCCCGGCCATCTGGTCGTCGCAGTCCCCGCCCACGCTCGCCGTGTAGGGGGCAACCGCCGCGCACAGGCACTTCGAGTCCCCGCTCGCCCCGAACCCGTCCTGGTCCGAGTCGCGCAGGTAGCCCGCGCACCCCTCCGCGCCCGCCGGGTCCGCGGTCCCGGTGCAGTCGTCGTCCAGGCCGTTGCACGCCTCGGCCGCGCCCGGGTGAACCGCCGCGTGCCCATCGTCGCAGTCCCCCCCTTGCAGGGCCGTGTAGGGCGCGACCGGGGCGCAGGCGCAGCGCGAATCCGTGGTCAATCCGAATCCGTCCCCATCCGCGTCGTAGTACACCCGCACGCACCCGGAGGCCCCGTCCTCGTCGGTCTGGGAGTCGCAGTCGTCGTCCTTGGCGTTGCAGGTCTCGATGGCACCCGGGTACGCCCCGGCGTCCAGGTCGTTGCAATCCCCCCCGCGCACGGCCCGATACGCCCCGGCCGGCGCGGCCAGGCACTGCGAGTCGCCCGCGACCCCGTAGGTGTCCCCGTCGTCGTCCCGGTAGTACGTCACGCACCCCTGGCAGCCGGCCTCGTCCGTGACCCCGTCGCAGTCGTCGTCGCGCCCGTTCGCGCAGATCTCCGGGGCCCCGGGCCGCGCCGAGGCCGCCTCGTCGTCGCAGTCCCCGCCCTGCTGGGTCGTGTAGGGAAACGCCGGCTCGCACAGGCACTTCGAGTCCGCGGCCGCCCCGAACCCGTCCGAGTCGCGGTCGGCATAGTACGTCTTGCACCCTTGCGCCGAGGCCTCGTCCGTCAGGCCGTCGCAGTCGTCGTCCTGGCCGTTGCAGGCCTCGACGCGGCCCGGATTCACGCTCTTGTTCGCGTCGTCGCAGTCGCCGGCCTGGAGGGTCGTGTACTTGCCCGAGGCGCGACACAAACATTTCGCGTTCCCCGCGACGCCGTAGTTGTCGCCGTCCCCGTCATAGTAGTAGGTCTGGCACCCCTGCGTGCCTTCCTCGTCCGTCACCCCGTCGCAGTCGTTGTCCAGGTAGTCGCAGACCTCGCCCGCGCCGGGATGCACCCCGGCCAGGGAATCGTTGCAGTCGTCGCCCACGGTCGAGACCCACGGGGAGGCCGGACCGCACAGGCAGCGCGACTCGCGGCCCCCGTGGCCGTCCTGGTCCACGTCCTGGTAGTAGAGGGTGCATCCGACCGCGTCCCGCTCGTCCGTCAGGCCGTCGCAGTCGTCGTCCAGGCCGTTGCACGCCTCGGCCCGGCCCGGCGAGACCGCGGGGTCCGCGTCGTCGCAGTCGCCCCCCACCGTGACGGAATACGGAGCGGCCGGGCCGCACAGGCACTGGTAATCATTGGGCTTGCCGAAGCCGTCACCGTCCCCGTCGCGGTAGTGGACCACGCAGTCGGCGGCCCCGGCCTCGTCAATCTGGCCGTCGCAGTCGTCGTCGCGCCCATTGCACCGCTCGGCCGCGGCGGGGTTCACGGCCGCGTCGGCGTCGTTGCAGTCCCCGCCCGCCGCGGCCTTGTACCCGTCCGAGGGCGCGCACAGACAGCGTGAATCCTCGGTCACGCCAAAGCCGTCCGAGTCCGCGTCCTGGTAGAAGGTGGTGCACCCGGTCGCCCCCACCTCGTCCGTCTGGCCGTCGCAGTCGTCGTCCACGTAGTTGCAACGTTCCGCGGCGCCCGGGGCGATGTTCTTGTTCGTATCGAGACAATCCCCACCCGAAAGGGCCGTGTAGGGGGCCTGCGGGGCGCACAGACACCGGGCCGGCTTGGCGTCGGTCCCGAAGCCGTCCGCGTCGCTGTCGTAGTAGTAGTCCCGGCAACCGAGGGCGCCCGCCTCGTCCACCGCCGCGTCGCAGTCGTCGTCCCGGCCGTTGCACGGCTCCGCCGCGCCCGGAAAGACGGTGGCGTCCGCGTCGTCGCAGTCACCACCCTGGACCGCGGAATACTTGCCGCTCGCCGCGCACAGGCATCGGAAGTCGCCCGACACGCCGTGGCCGTCGCGGTCCCCGTCCCGGTACATCGCGGCGCACCCGAGCGCGTTCTCCTCGTCCGTCTGGCCGTCGCAGTCGTCGTCGCGGCCGTTGCACTCCTCGACGGCCGCGGGGTTGGAGGCGCCCCGCGCGTCGTCGCAATCCCCCGCCGCGTTCGCCGTGTATGGGAATGCGGGGGCGCACAGGCACTTCGAGGCCGCCTGCCCCCACCCGTCCTGGTCGCTGTCCTGGTAATAGGTCTGGCACCCCGCGGCCCCGGCCTCGTCCACAAGCCCGTCGCAGTCATCGTCCAGCAGGTTGCAGACCTCCGAGGCCCCGGGGTTCACGTACTTCGCGCCGTCGTTGCAGTCCCCGCTCGCGGTCCCGCGGTATTTCCCACTCGGGGAGCACAGGCAGCGGACGTCGTCCGTCCCGTACCCGTCGTCGTCGTTGTCGTAGAAGTACGGCACGCAGTCCGCGGCCCCTTCCTCGTCGGTCAGGGCGTTGCAGTCGTCGTCCACGCCGTTGCAATTTTCGGGCACCCCCGGGTTCACCGCGGCGTCGGAATCGTCGCAGTCCCCCGGCAGGGTGGCCCGCAGGTTCCCGCTCGGCCCGGACAGGCACTCGTACACCTGCGTCTTCCCGTACCCGTCCCCGTCCACGTCCTCGAAGTAGTTGATGCACCCCTGGCACCCGCCGACCTCTGCGTCGTCCGTCAGGCCGTTGCAGTTGTCGTCCTTGCCGTTCGCGCACAACTCCTGCACGCCGGGGTTCATCGTCGGGTCCTGGTCGTCGCAGTCGGTCCCCAACGGAGACCGGTACATCCCGACCGGCCCGCACAGGCACTTCGAGTCCCCGGCCTTCCCGTATCCGTCCCCGTCCGCGTCCTTGTAGTACGGCCCGCACAGGTCCGACCCCTCGGGGTCCACGATCCCGTCGCAGTTGTCGTCCGACCCGTTGCAACGTTCGCCCGCGCCCGGGTTGATCTTCGCGCTCGAATCGTTGCAGTCCCCGGACTGCGTGGCCCGGTAGAGCAGGTACGGGCCGCACAGGCATTTGAAATCCGCCGCCCCGTAGCCGTCCCAGTCGTAATCCAGGAAGAAGACGGAGCAGTCGGTCGCCCCCTCCTCGTCCACGAGCCCGTTGCAGTTCTCGTCCTGGCCATTGCACCGCTCGCGCGCCCCCGGGTTCCTCGCCGGGTCGTCGTCCGCGCAGTCCCCCGCCGCCTTGGCCGAGTAGTTCCCCGCCGCCTTGCACAGGCATTTCGAGTCCGACGACACCCCATAGCCGTCCCGGTCCGTGTCCAGGTAGAAGGTCGCGCACCCCTGGGCGTCCTCCTCGTCCACCGTCCCGTCGCAGTCGTCGTCGCGACCGTTGCAGACCTCGTCCGCCGCCGGGTTCACCGCCGCGAGGTAGTCGTTGCAGTCCCCCCCGAGGATCGCCGTGTAGGGGGCCTCCTTCTGACACAGGCAGGCCGACAGGGTGGCCAGGCCGAAGCCGTCCCCGTCCCCATCGAAGTAGTAGGTCTTGCACCCAGTCGCCGGGGACTCGTCCGTGGCGCCATCGCAGTCGTCGTCCTTGCCGTTGCACGATTCCGTCGCGTCCGGGTGGATCGCGGCGTAGAAGTCGTCGCAGTCGCCGGCCACCACGGTGTCGTAGGGGGCCTTCGGGTCGCACAGGCACCTGAAGTCGAGGGCATTGCCGTACCCGTCCCGGTCCTGGTCCAGGAAGAAGACCGTGCACCCGGACGAGGCGTCCTCGTCCGTGAACCCGTCGCAATCGTCGTCTTTGCCGTTGCAACGCTCCGCGGCCCCGGGCTTCGCCTCCGGGTCCCCGTCGTCGCAATCCTCGACCTGCTTCGCGGAGTAAGGGGCTTCCGCCTGACACAGGCACTTCGACAGGGTCGGGATCCCCCACCCGTCCTGGTCCTCGTCCTTGTAGAACGTCGCGCACCCTTGGGCGTTCTCCTCGTCCACCTTCCCGTCGCAGTCGTCGTCCCGCCCGTTGCACGCCT
>JBBIPO010000005.1:0-2094 GCA_037442805.1 Deltaproteobacteria bacterium | reverse complement strand
CCCCGAGCGGGCTCGAGGGCGAGGCGTCGGATACCGACAAGGCGTCCTCGGTCGCGGCGTCCATCTTCAACGCGTGGCTTGTGTTCCTGTTCCACAACGTCGCGGACAACAAGGGGATCGGGGACCTGGAAAGCCAGTTCGCCGCGAAACTGCTCGTGGCCATGATCACCGCGCCCCAGGAACTGGCCACCTACTCGGCGGACCTCGACGACACGGTCCTGTGGGACGACGTGAGCACCGAGGACACGATCGAATCGCGCCACCTGATCATCCTGAAGAGCCTGAGCGAGGCCCTCGCGTTCCTGAAGGACCCCGCCCGGGTGGGCGTCGCGCAGTCGGGAGGCTTCGGGACCGCGGACATGGACCAGTGGCTGTGGGGGAAACTCCACACCCTGACCCTGCCGCACGCGCTCGGCGGCGAGGCGAACATCCCGCCCGCGAGCCAGTACCCCGACGGCTTCCCGCGCCACGGGGACAACTTCGTCGTGGACGCGTCCAACCCGGGCTTCAACGACACGCGATTCACGTACTCGAGTGGCCCCTCGATGCGCGCCGTGTATCTCCTGGACCCGGCCGGCGTGCGGATGCAGAACGCCCTCCCCGGGGGCCAGAACGGCGCCTTCCCCAATGCCCATTACAGCGACGACTTCTTCCTGTGGGCCCGCAACCAGACCCATCCTGTGCACTCGGCCACGGCCGACGTGATCGCCGACGCCGAGGCGTGCGTGGTGTTGCGGCCCTGACCCTGTCTCCCAGCCCCGGACTTCGCTAGAATGCCTCTCCGTGACGCGAGGACCGCGAGGTCCAGTGCTGCGAGGAAGACGATGCCACTCTACGAGTTTCACTGCGACGACTGCGGGAGCGACTTCGAGGACCTGGTGCCGTACGGGACTGCAACCCTGCCGTGCCCCTCGTGCGGGGGCGGGCGAGTACGGCGGCGCGTGTCCGTGTGCGGGTTCTCGGTGGGCGGGAGGATGACGACCACGGCCTCGTCCCCCTCCTGCACCGGGTGCAGCGCCGCGAGTTGTTCCGGGTGCGCAAGCGCGACGAGGCGATGACCACGACGCTGCCCTTCGCGCTGGCCCGCCGGTGGCTGGCCCTGTCGGACCCGGGCCTGCGCCGCGGGGTCATGGCGTCGGACCTCCGGGACCTCGACGGGCAATCCCTCGCCCTGTTCCTGCACCACGTCCTCGTTCACCGCGACCGGGACGAGGCGCGGGCCCTGTATCTCGACATGGTCGTGGTGACCCTCGAATCCGACATCCCGGGACGCGAGGTGCGCGAGGACGTCCTGGGTCGCCTGGGCCAGGACCCGCTGGGGCCGGTCCTCGTGTTCCTGGCCGACGGCCCGGAGGGCCGGCCCCCGGCCGTGACGTCCGAGCGTCCCTACGACTTCGAGGACCTGCCCCTGGGTGTGCGCAAGGCCCGGGCTCGGCTGCGCGACCTCGACACGCTGGTCCGGGTCGCGGCCGACCCGGACCCGGGGGTCATCCGCATCCTGCTCGAGAACCCGATGTCCACGGAGGACCTGGCCCTGCGGGTGGCCTCCCTCCGACCGCAGTCACGCGGCAACTTCCTGGAGGTTGCGCGCTCGCGCTTCGGCGTGCGCGAGCGGGTCCAGGCGGCCCTCGCGAACAACCCCATCTGCCCGGTGCGCCTGGCCGTGGCCGTGACTGCGCTCCTGACCCGACCCCACCTCGAGGAGGTGCGCGGCGCGTCCCTGCTCGACCCCCGAGTGCGCGAGGCCGCCCGGGTTCTACTGGCGTGCGGGCCGTGACCGTGTCCGCGTGCGCCGCGGAGCCCCTGCCGGAGCCCCGACGCCCCTCACATCCCCTCGACCTCGCTGCGCTCGCGGTTCCAGGCCGCGAGGGCGTCCGGGAAGAGCGTCACCTCGAGGCGGGGGGCTCGGGTGCGGCGGAAGCCCTCGTACTGTCTGGCCAGGAACAGGAAACCCTCGGCGGGGATCAGGTCCGCCAGGGCGTCCAGGAAGCGTCGCTGCCGAAGGCGGGGCAGGAAGGTCGTCGCGATCTCCCGGCGTACCTCGGGGTCGGACAGGTCCTTGTGGATTTCAGGGTGGACCTCCTTGATGAAGGG
>JBBIPO010000004.1:0-2115 GCA_037442805.1 Deltaproteobacteria bacterium | reverse complement strand
TGATAGACCATCTCAACCGCACGCGGCGCTGTCACATCCTGACGGTCGAGGACCCCATCGAGTACGTCCACCGGAACATCCAGTCGCGCATCACGCAGCGCGAGGTCGGCTCCTCGGCCCGGTCGTTCTCGGAGGCGTTGCGCGTCTCGCTGCGCGAGGACCCGGACGTGGTGCTCGTCGGAGAATTGCGGGACCTCGAGACGATCACGATGGCCCTCCAGGCCGCGGAAACGGGGGTGCTGGTCCTCGCGACGCTGCACACGAACAGCGCGTCGCGCACGGTGGACCGCCTGATCAACGTCTTCCCGGCCTCGGAACAGGACGCGACCCGGACCCTCCTGGCCGGGGTCCTGCGAGGGATCCTGTCCCAGCAACTCTTGCCCTGCCGCACCGGGGGCCGGGTCCCGGCGGTCGAGATCCTGTTCTGGAGTTTTGGCCTGCCCAACATGATCCGCGAGGGCAAGCCGCACCTGATTGACAACCTCATCCGGACGGGCCGAAAGCAGGGGATGGTCGCGATGGACGACTCGCTGATGACGCTGGTCCAGTCCGGGCTGGTGGACGCCGATCAGGCCCTGGAGCGGGCGCTCGACAAGTCCCGGTTCCGCGAGGCCCTCGCGTCGCGCGGCCTGTAGAGTGACCCGGCGACGCGGGTCACTTCCGGCCCCTGGCCTTCGCGGGCGGCGGGGGCGCTTCGTCGCCATCCCCAGGACCGCCCGGCCCGCACCAGCCCCCCGGTCCGCCCGGACCCTGCGGTCCCGCGGCGGGCCCCGACGGCGGTGGGCCTCCCGGTCCTTGCTGCAGCCCGCCGGGGAATCCGCCCGGTCCCGGCCCGCCGGGGAATCCGCCCGGTCCCGGCCCGCCAGGGAATCCGCCCGGTCCCGGCCCGCCAGGGAATCCGCCCGGCCCCCGGCCTCCCGGCACTGTGGCATCCGGGTCCACGAACTTGTCGGAGTAACGCGCCTGCGACAAGAGGTCCAGGTTGAACCATCGCAACTGCTCGGGCTTCAGGACCTTCTTGACCTCCATCACGAGCCGGACCTCGGCCTCGAGCATCTGGCCCTGGAGCGCGGTCACCCGCTCGATCGCTTGCCGGATCGCGGCCTGGTCCGGGCTGTCCGCGCTGACCTGGACCTTCAGGTCCACCATCGCCTGTTGCAGCGCGGCCCGTCGGGCCATCAGGTCCCGGACGTAGGCCACCCAGAAGGTGTCCATCCTCGCCTTCTGGTCCTGGGTCAGGTCCGGGATGCGGAAGTACCCCCACGGGCCGTCCGCCCTCGCCGTTGCCGGGACCGCGAGCGCGATCCCGAGGACCACGGGAACGATGCGCGCTTTCATGACCGCCTCCTTCAACGCAGGTTCTCGATCACTGCTTGTGTAATGCACTTGCCCCGGGAAGTCCAGCGAAAAATTCACGCGATCCTCCCTCCCGGGCCTCCGGGGTCGACGGAATCCGTCTTGACGCGTCTTGAATGCGCGTTGTACAGTCCGCGCCGGGCCGGCGGGACGGCGCTCGTGGCCGCCGCGAGGCCCGGCGGCCGGACCGCGAACGGGGGTGAGGTCATGGACCCGCGAGGGCGAGACCCGAAGGACGTTCACGAACTCTTGCTGACTGAGGACGAAGAATCGGGCCACGTCCGCGACGACGACGTGCTGGACGTCCGCCGGCGCGAGGGGCCATTCTTCACGCCCCCGGTCATCGTGATCACGGCGGCCCTGGCCTTGACGGGCATCGGGCTTGTGATCATCTATTCGAATCCCGTACTGAAGGAACAATTCGAGGCGCTCCTCGCCGGCGAACTGGGAACCTACAAGGAACAGCTGCGCAAGGCCGAAGAGGACCGCATCCGCGAGATCGAGAACCTGACCTCGAATCGGTATGGGAGCCTGACGCTGTTCTACTCGCCGCGGGACGCGCGGGTCACCATCACCGAGCGCAAGTTCACGCTGGACTGCTCCTCGGCGGCCAACGACACGGCCCTGATCGAGTGCCTGCGCGGGCGGATGGACTATGGCCAGACTCCCGTCGAGCAGCAGATTGACAACCCCTCGCTCCACATTGACCGCTCGAAGAAGGAGGTCGTCGAACAGATCCCCCTGAACGACATCCCCATC
>JBBIPO010000003.1:2173-2439 GCA_037442805.1 Deltaproteobacteria bacterium | reverse complement strand
GGCTGCGCGAGTGCCGGCGGGTCCTGACCGATGCGGGCTCCCTGTGGGTGTCGGGTACCCACCACGCAATCTTCTCGGTGGGATTCGCGATGCAGCAACTGGGGTTCAAGGTCCTAGGCGACGTCATCTGGGTCAAGC
This sequence comes from Deltaproteobacteria bacterium, assembly GCA_037442805.1. GTDB lineage: Bacteria > Myxococcota_A > UBA9042 > DTJE01 > DTJE01 > DYKK01. The sequence continues at coordinate 2,301 of JBBIPO010000003.1, read as the reverse complement.
CCAATCCTCCCCCGAACCTGTCCTGCCGCTATTTCCGACACGCGACCGAGACCCTGCTGTGGGCCGCGAAGGGACCGAGGTCGCGCCACGTGTTCCACTACGACCTCTTGCGCCAGATGGCCGGCGGG
>JBBIPO010000003.1:1099-2154 GCA_037442805.1 Deltaproteobacteria bacterium | reverse complement strand
AGATGAAGAACGTGTGGATGATCTCGCCGCCCGTACCGTCCGAGAAGGCGCACGGGAAGCACCCGACGCAGAAGCCCCTGGCGCTGCTCGAGCGGATCATCCTGGCCACGAGCGACCCGGGGGCCCTGGTCCTGGACCCGTTCTTCGGCAGCGGCACCACGGCCCTGGCCTGCCTGTCGCTTGGACGGCGGTTCGTGGGGTTCGAGCGGGAACCGGCGTTCGCGGACCTGGCCCGGGCCCGGATCGAGGCGTTTCATGCGCAGGGGAGACTGTGCTAGAGCGGGGAGCGGTCGGGATGCGGTCGAAGGCGGTATGGGTTGCGGCCGTGGTCGCGCTCGGGTGCGGGTCGGGGTCGGCCGGGCGGGACATCCTCGTCGGGGACCCGTCGAGCGCCGAGGAGGGGGACGCGCGGGACGGGCCTGGCGATGCGGGGCTCGATGCGGTCGCGGACAGCGACGAGGCGTGGCCTGCACCCGATGTCTCGGACGGCGTTGCGGTCCTGGACGGGGCATCCACCCCGGACGACGCCGCGGGCGAGGCGGACGCCCCGCGACCCCCGCCGGTCTTCACGAGGCCCGACAAGGGCGACCCCGTGACCCCGGAGGAGGTCGCGGTGGCCACGGCGAAGTACCTGGAGATCCTGCGCGACACGCGCTACTTCGATGTCGTGGAGGAGCGGGCGCATGGCTGGCCCGAGTCCGATCCGCAAGGGCGTTACTGGTTCGCCACGTGGTGGAGCGGCGTGCGCGTGATCAAGCAGGACGGGCATGTGACGTACCGGCACTCCGCGGACGGCGCGGACAACAACGGGATGCGGACCGGCCCGATCCTGGCCGCCGCGTGCTTCGCGGACGCCCTGTGGGGGGGGCGAGCGCCCCTCGTGCGGCGGCTGGTCCGGGGATTCAACTCGTGGGTGCTCGCGATGGAGCGCGAGGCCGGTCCCGACACCGGGGTCCTGATGGCGCGGGCCCAGTATCCCGAGTCCGTCACGTCGCACGATGGCGGGCGCGAGGTCTTCATTGACTACTCGCTGAACCGGCCCGGCGAGGACAACG
>JBBIPO010000003.1:0-1077 GCA_037442805.1 Deltaproteobacteria bacterium | reverse complement strand
ACAATCTACGTTCACAACCCCGACAATCCGTATTGGGGCGACATTTACATCAAAAACAAGCGGTCCAAGGACGACATCGGGCACATGCTGCTGGCCCTGGCGTTCCTGCCGGCGTGCACCGCGGACGCGGACCCCGCGTTCCGCGAGGACCTGGACCTGCTCGAAGAGTTGTACGGGGCCTGGGCGCGGCGCGTGGAGGACGACGGCTGGCGCATTGCCACCGTGGACCGGGACTGGAACGTCTATTGGCCCGAGGAGGACCTCGCCTTCTTCATCGAACTGGGCCACATCGAGTGCAAGTCCATGCTCGCGATCCGCCTATACGGGCGCGGGGACGAGGGGCCGCTCCAGTGCGGGGACGGGCTGAGCGCCCTGGACGAGGTGCAGGGGCTCAAGAACGACTTCCACCAGATCCAGCGCTCGTTCCACGAGGCCGCGGCGGCCGTGGCCTTCCTGCGGGGGCGGCCGGACCTCGCGGAGGCGATGCTCCGTGGGCTCGCGTGGCGACTCGACACGCTGATGGACGCCCGCGAGTCGGAGCAGCCCCCCGCGGTCCCGGGGGACCAGGACCTCGCGGAACTCGTGATGATGGCCGCGGCGGTCGGGGTCCCCCTGACCTCGCGGGAGGTCCGCTTCCTGCACGCCCGCATCGCGGAGGCGCACCAGACCTACCTGTCCGGCTCGATGACGCCCCACTACCATGTCTTCGACGCGGAAACCCCGGACGGCGAATACGCCTTCACCCCGGACGCGGGCGGGTTCTTCTGGCGCTACGTGGGCGCCCTGCTCGGGGTGTGCGCCTCGCCCTACCGCAACCCGACCTCGCGCCCGGTCCTGGATTGCGACGCGGTCCGTGAGGCCGGACGATGACGCACACAGATACGCCGCGCCGGGTCCGCCAGAATCGTGGGGTTGCGTCGTAGAATTTGACACACCTCCCGGCCATGCGCGGTCTTTCCGCATGAGCGTGGACGAGGTCCAGCGGATGCCCGACCTCCTGCGAGCCATCGAGCGGGAGGTGGACCGCAACCGCGTCGCAGGCCGGTTTCTCTTGTCCGGGTCCTCGAACCTCCTGCT
>JBBIPO010000002.1:0-2977 GCA_037442805.1 Deltaproteobacteria bacterium | reverse complement strand
AGACGCGGGTCGTGGGCGTCAACTGTCTGACGGAAACGGGGGAGGGGGCGCTCGCCGCCCCGTCCGGGGACACCGGGGGCCCGAGGAGGCTGGAGGAGGCGCGGCGACGACAGTTCCGCGAGACCCTGGCGCGGCGGGACGCGGCCGCGGCGGCCCGGTCCCTGGACGGGGTGCGCGAGGCGGCGCGCGCGGCTCGAGGGATGACCGAGGCGGTCCTCGAGGCGGTGCGGGCCCGGGCCACGCTCGGCGAGGTATCCGGCGCGCTCGCGGAGGTCTTCGGCCGTCACCGGGCTGGCGATCGGGCGTGACCGTAGTCGGGCATCGGAGGTTGGGATGGGACTCCAGGACGACCACGGACACGGTCACGGACACGGACACCGTCACGGCGCACGGCGCCGGTCTGAAGGGCTGCGTCGCCGCGGGAGCCCATGAAACCGTTGAACGAACTGGTCGAGCGGATCGGGACCAGCCGGGTCATCGTGGTCCTGGGGGACGGCGGGGTGGGCAAGACCACCCTGGCCGCGGCCTTGGCCGTGGTCCTTGCCCGCAGGGGGGAGCGGGTCCTGGCCGTGACCGTGGACCCGTCGAACCGCCTGCGAACCTCCCTGGGCCTGTCCGGCCCGGCCGGGGTCGAGGAGGCGGTGCGCCTCGAGGCGCGCGAGGGCCGCGGGACCCCGTCCTTGCACGCGGTGGTCCTGGAGGCCGGGACCGAGATGCAGCGCCTGATCAGCCGGCTCGTTCCGGACGAGGCCACCCGCAGGCGGATCACGGACAACGTCTTCTTCCGGAAGGCCGCGGGCACCATGACCGGCACCCACGAGTACGCGGCCATGGAGCGCCTGCTCGAGGCCCTGGAATCGGGCCGCTACACCCGGGTCGTGCTCGACACCCCCCCGGAACGGCACGCCCTGGACTTCCTCGACGCGCCCGCGCGCCTGAACGCCCTCCTGTCGTCCGACATCTTCCAGTTGTTCGTGCGGGCCTCGTCCGGCCTGTCGCGGGCCGGCCTGGAGGCCATCCGCTGGAAGTCCGTGATCTTGAAGGGGATCAGCCGCTTCACCGGCGAAGACACCTTCCTGGCGGTCCTCGATTTCGTGCTCGTGTTCGAGCCCCTGTTCGAGGGGTTCCGGGAGCGGGCGACCCGCGTGAGGACTCTGCTGTCGGGGCCGGACAGCGCGACCCTGGTCGTGTGCCGTCCGGGGAAGCGGTGCGCCGAGGGGGTCCTGGCGACGCTGTCGGCGCTCCGAGGCCGAGGGATCACGCCCGCGGCGGTGGTGGCCAACCGGGTCCACGTCTGGCCCGTCCCGGGGGGCGCGCCTGGCCGCGAAGGATGCGTGGTGGACGCGGCCGCGGTCAAGGACGCCCTCGGGTCCAGCCCGGCCTTGAGCCTTCTCGCGCCCGAGGAACTGCGGGACCTGGCCAGCGAGGTCCTGGTCCTCGCGCGCCAGTACCGGGACCTCGCGGAACGGGACGAGGCCGACGTGAGCACCCTGCGGGCCGCCGTGCGCCCCATCCCCGTCTTCCGAGTCCCCCTCCTCCCCGAGGAGGTGCGCGACCTCCCGGGGCTCGAGCGGTTCGCGGCAGCCCTTGAACGGTCAGGTGACCTTGCGCAACCCCTCGATCGGGTCGAGGCGCATCGCGCGCAAGGATGACAGAAGGCACGAGGCGAAGACGACCGCGAGCGAGAGACCCGCGATCACGACCGCGTCCGACGGGTGGACCACGGCTGGTAGTTTCGGGATGTGATAGACCTCCGGGTCCAGCGCGTAGTCCAGTCCCTGGATCAGGCGAACCACGAGGAGACCGAGGCCAAGCCCCACCGCGATCCCCGCGGCGCCGAGGCCCATCCCGTGCGCCACGAAGACCCGGTACAACTGGCGGCGGCTCGCGCCCAGGGCCACGAGGGTTGAGCCCTCCTTGATCCGCTCCCGGGCCACCACAACCTGGGTCCCCACGATGTTGAAGGCCGCGACCACCACGATGATCAGGAAAAACAGCGCCAGGACCACCTTCTGCATGCGCAGGGCCGAAAAGAGGTTGCGGTTCATCTGCTTCCAGTCGATCACGCGGAACCGGCGCGGCGGACCGGAACCGAAATCGCTGAAAAAGAGGGCCTTGCGGAGGGACGCGACGGCGTGGACGAACTCCGGCAATGAGGTCACGGACAGGCGGGCGGCGACCCGGGCCGCGTCCGCGCGCAGCCGCGACACCTCGCCCAGGAGGTCCAGCAGGGTGAACGGCTCCAGGTCCGAGAGAATCGCGCGACCCGCGGCCTCGGTGTTGTCGGGTCCGCCAGCCGGACCTCGACCCAGCGGACCGCGGGCCCCCGGTCCAGGAAGACCTGCGCCGAGCGCAGGTCCATGACCACGAGGCGGGAATCGTACTCGTGGAAGCCGGTGTCGAAGCAGTCCCGGACCAGGAACGTCCCCTGGATGGGCGCCATGCCGAGCGGCCCGGCGGCGCGCCCCTCGATCCCCCGGATGGGCGAGGTCAGGGTCACGCGGTCCCCGGGGGTCAGGCGCAGCCGCTCGAGCAGACCGCACCCGAGGGCCACGCCCATGGGTTCGCCCTCGCGGTAGCGCAGGGACGCGAGCGAGCCGGTGCGGGTCAGGGCCGAGAGCCCGGACACGCGGTCCACGCCCTCGAGGTCCACGCCCTTGACGATGACCCCGGCGGTGCCCTCGTCGGCCGAGATCATCATCTCGTCGTAGGTCGAGGGGTTGGCCCCGACCACGCCCGGCATCCGGGCGATCCGCTTCGTGACCTCGGTGTAATCCGAGAACTGCTCGCCCCGGGCCACGACCACGAGGTGCGGATACACGCCCAGGATGCGCTCCCGGAAGGCCTCCTCGAACCCGCCCGTCACGGCGAGGACCGCGGTCAGCGTCGCGACCCCGACCCCGATGCCCAGGACGGACACGGTCGTGGCGACCGACACCCGGCCCCGGCCCGAGACGAACAGGGTCAGGCCCACGGC
>JBBIPO010000001.1:259-2112 GCA_037442805.1 Deltaproteobacteria bacterium | reverse complement strand
GACTGGCCCTGCATCATGGTGATCAGCCCGACCATGCGCTGCAACCTCGCGTGCGAGGGGTGCTACAGCGCGAACTACGACCGCGAGGACGCGATCTCGACCGAGCGGTTCGACCGCCTGCTGACCGAGTGCGAGGAACTCGGCATCTACTTCGTGGTGGTCTCCGGGGGCGAGCCGTACCTCCGGCACGACCTCCTGGACATGTTCGAGAAGCACTCGGGCATCCAGTTCCTGACCTACACGAACGGCACCGTGATCTACAACAAGCACCTGGCCCCGAGGCTCGCGGAACTCGGCAACGTCATCCCCTGCATCAGCGTCGAGGGCTTCGCCGAGGAGACGGACGCCCGCCGCGGCAAGGGCGTGTACGAGAAGGTGGACCGCGTGATGGACGAGTTGCGCGAGGCCGGGGTGATGTTCGGGTTCTCGGCCACGCCCATGCGGCACAACAACGACATCCTGGTTAGCGATGAGTTCATTGACCATTATATCCAGAAGGGTTGCTTCGTCGGATGGTACTTCAGTTACATGCCGGTCGGACGCGACCCGGACCTGTCCCTGATGCCGACGCCCGAGCAGCGGCTGCATCGGTTGCGCCGCATCCGCGAGATCCGCCGGACCAAACCCATCGTGGCCGCGGATTTCTGGTGCGACGGGGAGCTGGTCGGTGGCTGCTTGTCCGGGGCGCGCGTGTATTTCCACGTCAACGCGTCCGGAGGCGTGGAGCCATGCGTGTTCCATCAGTTCTCGGTGGACAACATCCTGGACAAGCCCCTCATCGAGTGCCTGGACAGCGCCTACTTCCGGCACGTACGCGGGAAACTCGCCACCTTCGACAATCCCCTGCGTCCGTGTCCGATCATTGACCGCCCCGAGGTCCTGCGCGAGGCCGTGCGGACGCACGGGTCCCGGCCGTCCCAGCCGGGCGGCGAGCGCCTGCTCGAGGGCGACCTCGCGAAGGGCCTCGACGAGTACGCAGCGCGGCTGAAGGAGGTCATGGACCCCGAGTTCGCGACGCGCGCCCACGAGTTCCGGTGGTCCCACCTCCAGCGCCCCGGCAACCGCGACCGCCCCGAGGTCCCGGTCGCCTGAGGTCCCCGCGCAACCCCACGATCCTGCGTCGCGGATCGAATAGAATTCCCGCGTGGACTCCGGAGCAACCATCCCCGCGCCGCGGCTGCTGCTCCTGGAGTTCCTCCATCCGGACCCCTACCGGCAGTTCCGGTCGGAGGAGTTTCCCTTTCTCCAGGGGTTCGCGCGCGGCCTCGGCATCGAGACCCGCTGGCTGTACGAGGCCGCGGGACCAGAGGCGCGGCCCCACAGCGAGTTCGTCATCGAGCCCTCGCCGAAGCGGCGCGCCGCCGTGGTCGCGGCGATTCGGGACTTCTCGCCCACGGTGATCGTGACCAACGAGACCTGCGGCCCCTCGCTTGCGTCGGCCCTGAAGGGCATCCCCGGCCTCCGGCGGATCGTGTCCATCGAGCGGGACGTGCCCCACTACGGGGCCGTGGAGGTCGGGCACTTGCGGGACTGGGCGGGGCTGTCCGCCGGGGACCCGGCGCCTGATGCGCTGGTCGTGGACCACGCGGTCCCGGACTACGCGAGCGGCCCGGTGGAACCCGATCCGGGCTTCGCGTTCTCGATGCTCACCGTGATCGGGGGGGCTCCGTGCGCGTACCGGCGGCCCCTGCGGACCAATCCCTGGTTCGCCGGGGTGGACCTCGCCCGCGCCAACCGGCTCGGGGGATGCTCGTTCTGCCTCGGAGACGCGGTCGGGACCAACTGGGAACGCCAGGTCTCCTCGCCCGTCGCCCTCGCGCTGCTCCAGATCCGGCGGTTTCGCGAGACCGCGC
>JBBIPO010000001.1:0-224 GCA_037442805.1 Deltaproteobacteria bacterium | reverse complement strand
GCGTACGGCGTCTTCCAGCGCATGGATGACTTCATCGCCGAGGTCTTGACGTTCGGTCTGCCGCCCTCGGAGTTCCACTTCTCGTGCCGGCCGGACGAGTTCCTGGGCCGCGTCGAGGGGATCGAATCGCTCCTGCCGCGCCTTGAGCGTCACGGACATTCGATCCACATCTGGAACATGGGGGTCGAGAACTTCTCGCCGGACGAGAACGCCCGGTTCAACAA